>NZ_JBHWKO010000048.1:0-60727 GCF_042731035.1 Streptomyces sp. NPDC059895 | reverse complement strand
CGTCTCTGATCCGGGCCTGCCAATCGTGAAGACCCCGGCGGCAACGGCCGGCTCAAGGGGCATTCGGACAGTTCCAATACCCGACGTCACCATTAAGCGTCCTGCCGCAGGTCGGCAAGGACGCCGCCGAGGCGACCGCGAAGCTGGTCCCGCTCCGGCGCAAGGTCGAGGCAGAGAAGGCCGCACGCAAGGCAGCGAAGAAGGAGAAGGCCAGGAAGGCTGCGGCCAAGGAGGCCGGCGAGAGTAAGGGCCGCAAGCCGAAGAACGACAAGGTGAAAGCCCAGGCCAAGGCCGCTAAGAAGAGCACGCGCCGCAAGCCCAAGCAGTAGGTTCCCGAGCGGCCCCGCTCACGCATCGCTCACGCAGGCAAAGTCACGGCAACCTAACCGTGTGACCCGTCATGCCCCGGGCAACACAAAACCCCAGGTCACGCGCTATGTGACCTGGGGTTTGGCTGAGCCGCCTTCGGGATTCGAACCCGAGACCTACGCATTACGAGACCGTGAGTGATCGTGTTGCCTGGTGACAGCTGATGCTGCGTGATGTTGTTGTGCCTGATCAGACCACATGCGCCGTGCTGAGCGCCGGTACCTGGTGCTGCACCGTCCAAAGGCGTCCGGCCACCCCTCGGCCACCGCAGGCCTCCTACGCCGCGCTTCGACGCCTGCAAACAACAGTTGTCGGACCTCCACAGGCTACACAGGCTACACAGGCTACACAGGCTACACAGGCTACACAGGGAGACTAGCGGTCGTTCTGGGCACGGGTCATGGGCTGCCCGCCGTCACCCCACCGACCTCCGCGTGAGTTCATCGGCCACAACGTGAAGCCAGCGGGTGAGCGATTTCACCTGCTTCCCCCGCAGGAGCACGCCTGCTTCCGCATGGGCGGCGGTTCCCCCTGGAGTGAGGTTGGCGGAGCCGACGTACGCAAGCTGATCATCGGCGAGCACGACCTTGAAGTGGACTCCTAGCCCACTCTCGTCCCAGGAACACACCTTCAACCTGCCGCTGGCTACGCCGGCCGCCTCCCGCAGAACGGCCACCGCTTCCACATTGGCGTCTGAACGGTCTGGCGCGGACCAGCCCAACGCCCTGGTTATCACCGTGGCCGTCCCACCAGCCGCCACAAGGGCGGTGAGGGCTGGCGCCAGAGCGATGGCCAAGGACGGATGTAGGTAGGGTGCGGCGATCACCAAATGCTTTTGGGCGCTCTCCGCGACCAGGCGAATCGTGCGGCCGGTGTCGAGTGGGAGCCCCGGTCCCCCGTTGTCTCGCGACATCGTGCCGAGGGAGTCCTTCAAGAAGGCCGGGACCGTGAGCACCAGTTCCCATCCGTCCTCGACCGACATCGCCGCCATGGCGTGTGCTCGGGCAAGAAGCAATGGCGCCGCCCCTGTGAGCTGTCCGGCTTCGTCAAGAACGCTGGCGTGGGTAAGGGCGTACGGCACGAGACGCCGATCGGTCACCACGTTCGCGATGAGGGCCGTCACCTCGGGACCGGTGCCTCCGGCGGCCGCGATGTCGGTCGCGGCCGCCGCAGTGCCCACGGGGTCCGATGCCTGCAGGAGGAGGGAGACCAGGGGTCTCAGCGGCTCCAATACCCGCGCCATCGTCGTTCGCCTTTCGTTCGGGGTTGGGAGGAGGCGCCGACGGAGTCGGATACGAGCGGCGGGAGCGTACCGAACAGCAGATTGCGATCCAGCACGGTATTGAACCTCGCGCAGGCGACCTCGGAGATGTGGAGGCACGCCGCACACGCCCCACCGAAGTCGCGTCGGCACGGGGGATCGAAGACGCAGCGAGTCTCCGCGTCCAGTTCACACAACGCGTCCTCAAGGTCGAACCTGTAAACATGTTCGAGCCCGCCGAGGGTGAAATTACTGCGGGTGTTGGCATAGACGAGGTAGGCGCAGTTTGACGGGAAGAGGTACTCCCCTAGCGAGTCGACGTTGAGCCCGCACCTGGTGGCGAGGGCCTTCATCGTGCGGTGCGCCATGGAGTGGACGAGACTGAGGACAGCCTTCGTCACGGGGTTTGCGGGAGCGTTGAAGGCGTCCAGCACCGGATCACTGAATTGGAAGATCCATTCCTGAGCCTCCTCCTGGGTACGCAGGCGGGGATCCTCGATGACACCAGAGTCGACGAGCCACCTCACCACGGCGAGCTTGTCCAACTCGAACAGCAGGCCCTCGGTTTCAGTACGCACCCCATACATCGGGAACTTACTGTCACGGCCAGCCGGGAAGAAGCGGAACCGCTGCCGAGTCTGAGTGCCACGACGAGTGGTGGCCACCGCGTTGCTGCTGATCCTCGTGTGTCCCGCCACGATGTAGGCGATCGGGAGCTCCCGCAACAGCGTCACGTCGGCGAACCCGTAGTGAGAGATCAGCTTGGGATACTGCTGATAGTAGGCCTCCAGTTGGGTCCCAGCCTCGCCGTCCAACAGGTTTTGGACCGTCAAGGGCTTGGCGTCCCAAGCTAGGCCGAGCTGTCGGCATTCCTCCCCGAAGGCCTCAATGGTCTCCGGATCGCGGCCCAAGGCATCGACACGCGCACCCCAGGCTGGCGCGTCGTCTTCACGTGTCCTGGCCGTGGCGATGAGTTGGTCGTAGAGCTCGTCGCCAGGATTGAGGCCGAGTGTCTGCGCCATCTCTCTCGCCTGCTCTACCGCACCTCCTGTCGCACTGGCGCCTCCGGCCTGCCGGAGGCCCTCGGCTCCTCTGGGTAGCGCACCAAGGCTCTGCGCCACTGCGGCGCCGTACACGCCTTCGTAGGCGAGTGCGCCATAGTCACCCCGAGTAGGCGGGTTGATGACGGTGATCTGTTGCGGGTAGTAGGCCGCTGTTTGGGGGACCCGCATCACCTGGGGACGGCCGTCGCGACAGGTTGAGCACCATTTGACGATGGGCTCATCGGAGCGCCGATGGCAACGGTCGCAGCTCCAGTACCAGCGGGAGGTGTTCAGGTCGCGAGTGTTGTTAAGGCGCATCGCAGCGCGGCAGCCGGCACCACACCGAGGCGCCGTGATCTCGCTCAGGTGGCCACACTCGTGTACCTCGCACCAGGAGAACTGTTCCATCCGCCCGTGGCTAGGGGTGGGGCAGGTGGGCGCGGTGTCCGTCAGACGGATGTGTCGGAAGGCGCCGCAGGCGCGGCACAGGAAGGTGTTGGGGAAGCGAACGGCGCGGAGGTCCTCGGCCTTCACGAGACTGAATTGACGACGGTCGATCGCGGTCAGCTCGGCGCTGGCTCGTGGATCATTGTTCGCCGCGCTGGCGAAGGGCAGGAGGAGCCGGCGGAGTTGTGGAGCCACCCAGCCCTCGGGAACGTCAAGAGGGGTTACCTGGCGAGGTGGCTCGCCGAGGACTGAGCCCTTGGAGGACCAGTTATAGGGCTGGCCCGGCATATAGCGCCAGAGCGCCTGGATGTTACTGCGGTTGAGCTGTTCGAAGACCATGGGGACTCTCTCCGAGAGCTGGAGTGGAACGACGAGGAGCGACGCGGTATGGGCGTGCGGCTACAACTCGCCGTAGATGGTCAGGGGCTCCTCGATATCGCGAAGCGATCGGGGCACGGAAGGGTGCAGCAGATCAGGGAGACGAGTGCCGGCTTCCGCACGCAACGGGAGCATGGCCAGGTGGTCGTCGACCCAGCTGTCGATGGCCTCGCGGTGCATCCGGTGGTAGACACTCGTGTCGTCGATGGCGAACCCATGACGCAGCAGGGACACGAGTAGCGCTCGGTCGAGCGCTCCGACATCCACTGCGTCACGGAACGCGGTGGAGTCCGCCAGAGAGCGTCGTCTGCGTCCCCCTGTGATCCAGCCACGATCGAGGACCTGTAGAAGCCAGGCCATCAATCCGCCCGGCAAGACTCGTTTGAGGACGGGCACCGACTCGCGGTTCACGGGCACCTTGTGAACAAGGCGGTCCAGGTAGCGGATCCACTCGGGGTAGTAGCGGAAGACGCTCGCGTCCCGGTCTCGGCTGGGGTTGATCACGTTCACGACCAGTCCGGGGAAGCGGCGGCCTACGCGGGCGGACGCCTGGATGATCTCCGACGCCTGGGTCGGAGTTCCCATGACGGCCATGACGCCAAGCCGGGCGACGTCGAACCCGTGCCCGATCGCTTTCGTGGCGGCGATGAGCCTGACGCGCTCCGAAGCGTCGCCCGGAGGCTTCCTCAACCGGGCGACGGCCGACCGAATCACCTCAGGGCTGGTATCACCATTGATGATCGCGAGGTTGTCCTCGCTGTCCAAGAGTTCACGCACTGCGGGGTCCCGGATGAAGCTGGTCAGGTCCTCGTTGCGCAGACAGTAGGCAACTAGGACCTCGAAGAGATCCTCACCCGCGCGTCGTGCTTCCTCGACCATCGTGGGGTCGTTGGCGTCGAGACCCGCTTCCGCGACGACGCCCTTGGGGTCGTCGCACAGGTCGCGTACCCATTGGTCGTGAACCACCGCGACTTCCCTGGTGGCGGTCACCATGGTGCTTGCCCGAGAGCGCACCCCCAGGAAGCGGCGCAGCGGGTCGCCCTTCCGTGTGGTCGACCAGAATGTCTCCCCGGCCTCGGGACCGTTGACAGGGAAGCGCCGGGCTTCACGGTCGTAGAGGTGACGTACCTGGTTCTGGTAGCCCTCAATTGTTGCGGTGGCGGCGACGATCTGGAACGGATCGTTCTTGAGATGCTCGCTAATCCTCTGCAGCAACGACTCGTACATGCCGTCCAGCGCGCCCAGGCTCTCGTCGAGCAGGTGGAGTTCATCGGCGATCTCCAGCCGCACATGTCCGAATCCCTTGGGTACCGCGCGCCGTACCTCCTTGCACCCGAAGACAGAGCACCAGACGGGGTTAGCGGAATAGCCGTGCTTGGGGCACAGAGAGTGAGGACGACCGAGGAGGATTTGGAAGGCCTGGTTCTGGCCGAGTTGCGCGAGCTTGTCGACGGTGCCGACGAGTACGGATGGCGCCCGACGGTAAATGTCGTCGTCCACTCCCCAAACGGGCAGGACGCCGGCCAGTTCACACGCGGAGTTCTCGCAGATGTGACGCATGGTGTGGCTCGGGTCGTCCCACCTGACCGTGAGGCTCTGATCACACAACGGGCAGTCGTCCAAGACCCTGCACGCCTCGGCGGTCGCGGGATCGGTGGGATCCGGTCCGTTGTAGTAGTTGCTGCCGTCGGGCTTACGCAGCCGGTTCGGTGTGTTGCCGCCGCCGACGAAGTATCCGATGCCGAAGGCTCCCGTGTCGCGGATGCGTGGATCCTCTCGCCGCAGGATCTCCGCGTTCATGACCATCTTCGCGAAGCGCTCGGTCTGCTGGAGGGCCAGTAGGCGCAAGGGGAAGCGGGCCCACACTTGAGTGCCTCGGGTGACGCCGGTGTACCTGCCGTAGAAGAGCGTGACGAGCATCAGGCCGAGGTATGCCTCGGACTTGCCTCCACCAGTCTGGAACCAGACGATGTTCACCTCGCGGTGACTCTTGGGGTCAACCATGCCGGGCAGGCATCCAACGATCCAGGCGATCTGAAACGGGCGCCAGGCGTCATATTGGCCGTCAGCAGCGGCCTTGACGACCTTGTTCGCCGCCACGAAGGCTTCCCGCACGTTCGCGTCGGAACAGAGGATGTCCAGCCCGGCACGCACCCAGGCCGCCTCCGCACGAGCGACCCGCGCGTCCTTTTCCGCCTCCGCACGCGCCTTGTCGTTCCAGCCACGCGCCTCGTGGAGGGCGTCCAGCGCGGACGTGCCCCAGTTCTCCTCAACCCAGACGTCCAAAAGCTCTACGAGCGTGGAGACGGTCCCGACCGGGTCCGCGACGAGAGAGTCGAAGGAAGTGTCGATGCGGACCTCTCGGCCAGCGGCATCCTTGGACGTCTCCCTTGGATACGCTCGCCAAGTAGGCTCCGTCGCGGCGAACTCGGTTCGAAGCGTGGTGCGTCCGCCATGGTCGCGATGCGAGACGGGGGACGCGTGACCAAACGCGGGCACGGTCCGCTCATAGCGGTGCGACTGGGCAACCTGCTCCAGCTCGTACGGTTGGACGCTCGTGTCGAGCGTCGCCGTCAGGACGACCTCGTACAGACGAGTGTCCAGGTACGCCTCATCGTAGGGTCGAAGACCGTCGATGAGCTGATCTCGTGGCGCGGGGGTGGTGTTTACCACCGCGACGAAGACCTCGAAGACACCATCGACCCGCGTGACCTCGATCTCAACCGCCGCCCGATGTTCGGGCAGGATGATGTCCTTGGCCGGGAGTAGATTGCGAGCGCTGTACGCGGCCCACGTCCGCTCATCGACCAAGTCGTGGCTCTGAGGCAGGGATCCGTTCACAGGCGCGCCCAAGCGCTGTTGGAAGGGCTGGTGGCCGTGACGCGTCGCGGCCGAACGCATGGCCGCGACGATCTCCTCCTCGCCGACGCGCATTGACAGGGCCTCGCCCGCAGGGATGCGCACGGGGATGCGCACGGGGTCCATCGCGGCTTTCGCCCACACCTGGGCGAGGGGGTACTTAGAGGCCGCGCCGTTTCCCGCCGCCCCGCGGGTCCTCAGCGAGCCGCCTCCGGCCATTCCGTTAGACGTCCGCGCTGCCCCTGCTGTCCCTGCGTTTACGACAGCGCTGTTGGAATCGATCACGTCGAGTGTGGTGCTCGCGGAGGCGCGCTGTTCATCGACGGTTGGATGCAGCGCCAAGAAGGTTGCCGCAGAGACCTCGATGGTGAGGGTGTCCGGCAGCGTCCGCACCCGGAAGGAGAAACCTTGTGCGGGTGGGGTGATCTGAAGGCCGCGGAAGCCAGCGTTGGTCTCGTAGACCAACTTCGCCTCGCTCGCGAGCATGCCAAGCCAAAGCCGCTTCTGCGGTTGGTCAAGGAGCCGAGTCCCGGTAGGGATGGATGTACCAGTGGCTTGGCTGACGATACGCCGGGAGAGACAGCCGAGGAGGGCGTCGTATCGCTGCGCTGGTGTATCGGCCGGCACGGACGCACGGCCATGAAGGAACGCCGACATGGCGAAGCTCCTGGGTCGAAGGATCTAGGCAAGAAGCCGATTGGCACGTCCGGGAAACCCCTCGCGTGACCTGCGATGTGATGTGAGAGATGAGAGCTATGTGCGTACTGCGCTTCTGACCTCGTAGCGTAGCACCACTCGAATACGCTCGGCTCCTCGCTTCGCAGTAACCCCGCTCACCCCAAGTTCCCTTGACTGACCGTCACGACTCCTCCGGAAGGGGCGATCAGACACCCTGCTCCCAGGTGGGCGCCCCAGCTGCGCTCTCGTAGGACGCATGTGAACTGGTGTCTCCTGCTGACGAGTCGTACAAAGGTCCGAAGTAGCCCTCCGCTCAGCGGTAGGCACTGACCGCAGTGACGTACAGTCCGCATGCCGTCGCGGTGGCGCTGGCGCCGATCAGGATCGCGATGGCAGGGCGCGTGCCACCGCGCCAGGCGGTGAAGGCTGCGGCGCTGCCGACATGCAGAGCGGCAGAGAGCGCAAGGAGCAGGGCCAGGGTCTGGACAGTCGACATGGAGACGGCTTCCTTCTTGGGAGAGTGGCCTCGGGATGGGGCCTGTTCACCGGTGACCGTGTCTGTCCAGGGCTGTGTCCTGCATCGAGGTACCGCATGATTGGACACGAAGGGCTGCGTTCTCACTGGTGGCGGCTCTAGGGTTATCAGCGTCCGGGTCTGTCCAGTCCGGACACGGGTTACGTCTGCGGGGGCAGTCTTTGGCGCAACAGCCGGATATTTATGAGGACTTGCGCCGGGTGGGCGCTTTCAAGCGAAGTCGGCTGAACGACCAACCCTCCAACAACTCCCTGTCGAGGCGGCCGAAGGCACCACGCTCACGTGACACGGTAGGAGCCTGGCTGCGCGGGGACCGCTTCCCTACTGGGCTGGATGCCCTGTTCTCCGTCCTGGCAGGAATCCGCGCCGAGGCAGCGAGGATGGACCTGCTGGCCGAGCGGATAGACGGCGCGTCAAACGAGACGGTGACTGAACTATTGGCCGAGGACCGCTGGGAAGCCTCGTGGACGGCCGAGAACCAACGGCGGATCGCGGCAGGTCGGCAAGCGGCTGAGCGGCAGAAGGCCGAAGGGGCCCTCGATCGGCAAGACCGCGCGGCGCGGCTTTCCGCGTTGCGCGATCGCCCTCGCCCCCTGGCTTCTTGGACGGCCAAGCGACTGGGAGTGCACCCGTCCATCTCCGGCCTCGCCACCGAACGCGCCACCGCCGGCGGCACGATGCCGAACGACTTCGTCCTCCCCGCCTATGTGCCCCGCGCCCACGACGCGCGGTTGCGGGCCCATTTGAAGGCGGCCGCAGCCGACGCCGCGCCTCAGCTGATCGTGATCACCGGGGAATCCTGCACCGGCAAAACCCGCACCGCCTACGAAGCGGTGAAAGCCACGATTCCGGATGATTTCACCCTCTTATTCCCCACGGACACCGACGGACTGCTGGAAGTGTTGTCCGCCGACGCACTCGATGCGCGTACCGTGCTGTGGCTGAACGAGGCCCAGAATTACCTGATCGCCCCTGCGGGCGAGGTCGCCGCCGCAGCGCTTCTGCGCCGCCTCGACGCAGCCGGACCTCTCATTGTCCTGGCTACCCTGTGGCCCGACCACGACCGCGCCCTCACCGCGCCGCCCCTCTCCGGGCAGGCGGACCCATACCGTCATGCCCGTGCGCTCCTCGCCCAGGCCCGCCGGATCGCCGTGCCGGCAGCCTTCACCGACGACCTGGACACCGCCCGGGAAGCCGCCACCCCTGGATCTCCCCTCGCCGCCGCTCTTGAATCTGGGACGGCGGAGCTCACCCAGACACTTGCTGCCGGACCGGACCTGATCCGTCACTACGAGCAGCCCACCGGTCCTGACGGACACTGCGGCAGCGCACTGATCCAGGCAGCCATGGACGCACACCGTCTCGGTGTCACCAGCGCGCTGTCGCTGGATCTCTTGCGGGACGCCGCTCCCGGCTATCTCAGTGAGCGCGAACGCGCCGCCGCCGACACTGAGTGGTTCACCGGTGCACTGGCCTATGCCCGCACGCTCATCAAGCGCACCACACATCCTTTGCAGGAGGTCCCGCGTACCACTGGCATGGGCGCTCAGCCGGGGATGGTGCGACTGGTGGACTACCTTCAGCAGCACGGGCGTCGCACCCGGCGCCCGCTGTGTCCTCCCACTACGTTTTGGCGGGCCGCGGCGACCCACCTGCAGCAGCCCAGCGACCTGGTCAGTCTCGGCGATGCCGCACGCATGCGCTTCCGACTGCGATGGGCCAGCCGCCTATACCAGCGTGCCGCGGACGCCGGCGAGGCCCTCGCATTGCAACTCCTTGGTGACATCCGAGATTGGGTCGGTGACCTCAAAGGCGCCGAAGTGCTGTACGAGCAGGCCATCGACGCCGGTCAGACAAGTGCTCTCGTGCGATTGGGATTGTTGAAAGCACGGACAGGACAGTCCGGGGCGGCGGAGCAGTTCTACGAGCAGGCCGCCACCGCCCATGACCTGGGTGGCCTTGCTTTCTTGGCGGCGTCACGCAGGACGAGAGGCGATCTCAAGGGAGCCGAGGCCGCGTACCGGCAAGCCATCGACGAGGGCGCTATCGGGTCCCTGACGATGCTCGCAGACTTGTACGAGGAGGCTGGGGACCGTGAAGGCGCCCTAGCCCTCCACCGACAGGCCATCGAGGCCGGCGCCACCAGCGCACTGCTGTCACTGGTGAGAATGCAAGAAGAGGCCGGCAACAGTGCGGCGGCAGAGACCCTCTATCAAGAAGCTGCTGACGCCGGAGCGACCGAGGTGCTGACGATCCTGGCGGAGATGCACATGCGGAAAGGGGACCCCGCAAAATCCCGAGTCTTGATGCAGCGCGCCGCCGATGCCGGCGACCTCACAGCCGTGGTGTTCACCACCACCCCCTCCCCAGAGGCAACCAAAGGGCTCCGAATCAGGGCCGTCCACGCTGGCGACGCTGGCGCCCTGACGACCTTGGCGCTGCTGCAGGAGGCAATGGGCGACCTTGAAGGAGCCGCGAGCCTGCTCACCGCCGCAGCTGACATCGGGGACCAACAGCGAACCTTCAGTAGGTGGTGGCCCTACGGGCTGAACGCGGACGGCACTCCCACACCTCCTTGGTGAGGCCGCACTCTTCAGTCGATGAGGGTGGGTTGCGATTGACCATGGCCACCGCCCGCCGCTCCGAGGTAGTCAGGGTTCGGGATCATTTCCCGGTGGAGGTACCGCAGGTCCGCGCCGCAGCGCTGAGCGACTTGTAGCTGGCGCGTGCGCTCGGCTGTGGAGACGGTCTCACCGTTGCGGGTCGTGATGACGATCGCGGGTCGCTCCACCGAATCGATGGCCTCGTTCAGCGCGGCCCAGACGAGGTCACGAAAGGTTCCAGCGCGGCCCCAGCAAACGTACCGAGTGGCGTCACCGTCGCCAGCGATGGCGTAGCAGTGATTCGGCTTCTCCCCAACCGAATCGGCCTTCATCACCCAGCCGCTGCCGCATGCCGCACGGACGATTTCCTCCGGCCCCTGGAACCTATTTACCGCATAGCGGACATAGTTTCCGATACCCTCCTGTGCCCGGGCGTACTCCTTCATGGGGACATCTTTGATCCAGACCCTGGCGTCCTTCTCCGGCCCGTAGGAGAGCAGGACTCCACCGACCTTGGGATCCTCGATCCATCTCCGGTACTGGTTCGTCTTCTCGGTGTTGCTCAAGAACTCCCAGTCCAGGTCATTGGCCTGTTGGTAGATCTCAATGAGGAGGCGTTCGCGAATGGGTGCAGGCAAGTGCTGCAAGGCCACGGTGATTACTCCTGGGGGGCGCGGGTGGCGGGGAACTGGAGTCGGTGCTCGTCGTACGCGGTCTCAAGACTGGCCGCGTCCTTGATCCACTCATCCATGAGCGTGGCCACCTTTTGGTCGCTGAAGTCGATGTTCGACGGGGTGATCTTCCTGAGAGTCTCGATCTCACCATCCCCGTCAAGCGCACGCTTGAGCTTGAGTGCGGCGGCGATGCGGCGGAGGTCGCTGACGAAGTCCAACACCGTGACTCGCTCCTTTCCCTCGCGCAGGCGGAGCCCTCGCCCGAGCTGCTGAACGAAGATTCGGCGGGAGTGCGTGACTCGTGCGAAGCAGAGGATATTCACGTCCGGCACATCGACGCCCTCGTTGAGGATGTCGACCGCTGTCAGGATGGGCACCTCGCCGGCGCGGAAAGCGAGCAGGCGGTTCTGCCGTTCCCTCTTGGCGAGTCCCGCGTGGATGGCGAGGGCACCTGACCAAAGGGGGGTACGCCGCAACATGTCGGCGAGCCGCTCAGCGTGTTCGATAGTGCGGCAGAAGACGATGGCCCGGGGATTGGCCGTGGCGGCCCATGCGGTGGCCAGCTCGTCGCGGATGGCCTCGTCTCGCTGTGGCAGGAAGAGCTTCGCGTTGAGTTCGGCCAGTCCGTATGAATGGTCGCTGGCCTCGCGGACGATGTCCCAGTCGATGTCGTCGACGAACAGGCGGTAGTCGACCTGGGCGAGGTAGCCGCGCCGCATTCCCTCCTCGATCCCCAGGCTGAAGCTGGGGGCGCCGAGCTGATGGGTGATGTCGTGCTTGTCACCGCGCCATGGAGTCGCGGTGACGCCCAAGTGTCGTGCCGAGCTCAGGAGTTCCAACAGCTCGTCGTACTGGCCTTCCTCGCCTACATGGTGGGCTTCGTCGATCATGACGAGCCCTGGGCGGTACCCGAATCGCGCGGCGGACAGCGCCGAGCCGACCGTCGCGCAGGTGAGGCCGGAGAGATCATCAGGACGGGTGTCGCCCGTGAGGAGCCGCGTTGGGACGTCTTTGGTTAGGTGTCGCCAGAGCGCCCGCTCTAGTTGCTGGACGAGGTCTTTGGCGTGTGCGACGACCAGGACCTGGTCCTGGGGAGCGCGTCGCAGGTGCGCCGCGATCACCTCGCCTCCGACGACCGTTTTGCCCAGGCCCGTGGCCAGCACGAGCAGTGCACGACCAGTGGCATCGAGATCGGCGGTCAGCGCCTGGAGTGCCTCGGCCTGATAGGGCCGAGGGGTCACTCGTCCAAAGCGGGGCGGTACCCGGTCGAAGCTGGTCGTTAGGTCTGTTCCGCCCCACAAGAGGATTCCAGGGCCTAGGCGTGCCAGGTTCGCCACGCGCTGCCGAGCGTCAGGGCTGAAGCGAGTGTTGGTGACAACGACCGCCTTGTGGGCGCGATAGTGATCCCGGGCGCGAGCGACCTCGTCCACCGCGTCGGCTCCTACGGCTCCGCGTCGCTTCCACTTGCATTGGACTACCCAGGTCTCGCTCTTGTGGAGGGCGAGAATGTCGCCGCCCTCGTCGCCGGAACCGTCGATGTTGGACACATCGGAGAAGCCCAGGTGCCACAGGAGGCGTTCGATGCGGCGCGGAAACTGCAGTGGGCCGGAGTCCAGCAGGGAGGCGGCGTCGAGGAATTGCATTCCGCTCTCCCTACGTGTTGTCAGCGAGGTCGCGCGCGATGAGGCGGCAGCTGATCCTGATCCTGGCCAACTCCTCGACGTCGAGGCGTGGACGGTGCTGTTCCAGCAGCGCGAGGTCCCCCAGGGGGTTAATCAGTCGCTCCACGACGAGCTCTCGCGCTCCGGGATCGCTTAGAGCGATGTACCCGCGCTTGAAGACGCACCCATCGAGGAAGGTCTCCGGGGAGTCCTGGATGATGCGGATGACGGCGCTGGCCGGGACATAGCGGATGAAATCTCCATTGGAGATCGCGTCGTTCCAAGGGGACGCTCCACCGGCCTCGACCGCGAACCGGCGTTCGGCGTCGGCTCGTTCGTCCTTCGTGAGCAGCAGCCAGTGCACCGCTGGGTTCGCCGAAACGGGCGCCACCATGGCCATACGCACCTGTTCGAGGAGCCGCTCGGATTCCTCCGCCGTCGCCGCCGGCGTCAGCCTAGGGCTGGAGGTGTGGGTCTTGAGCTGCGCGACGATCTCGCTCAGGGGCATCGACACGTTGTTCGCCCGTACTCGCATGAACTCCGCGACCTCGACGAGCGCCAAGTCGCGCATGTCCGTCCCGTATTCACGGAAAAGCGAGTGACCGGTGTCGACGAATACCTCCAACTGCGGGGCTCGGACCATCGAGACGATCACAGGCGCGGGCCGGCCGTCTTTGGTGACCAGATGCTGGCCGCTAACCGCCCAGGCCGTCAGGTCCACGCGGCCCAGGTCTTCGAGGTAGTACGGGCCCGTCAGGTCCACGATGGGGTCGGCGTGGTCTCGGTATCGCTGGAGCCGTTGGTCCAACGTCTCCACCGGTGCGGCATCGTCGTCGGGCGGTTCTTGGCCCGCCGTGGTCGTGTCGGGCTCCGCACCGCCTTCAGTGTCGTCATCCGGGTCGAGGAAACCAGCCCCGAGCCCGGGGAGGATGTCATCCTTCCCCGGTTCCGGTTCTGCGGCTATCGGGTTGTCGTGTTGGTAGGCCGCGCGATACCACACCTCATCGGTCTGGTACTCGTAGCCGCCCATCCGCATCAGCCCGGCCCACTTCGCCGCCGTCTCGTGGAGGGCGTTACGTCCGTCGCCCGGGATCAGGTAGTTGAGCCCCGGGTCCTGGCGACGGAAGCCCGCGTAGAGCAGGCCAAGAGGGCTGCGGTTCTCCGGCAGCCCAAGGCTCTTCGCGATCTTCGGACGCAAGGGGCTGGTCCCGCGGATCTCGCGCAGGACTTGACGCCATTCGGCTGTGTCGAACTCGAAGGCGGTCTTCTGGTAGTTCGGAGCGACGTGATCGCAGTGGATCTCACCGACGATCCGGCCCATCTGCACGGCTCCGGAGTCGATGGGGTACTCAAGCTCCGCCTCAGCGATGCTGTCCTCGTCTTCCCAGTAGAAGACCCGTTTGTCCTTGAGGAGGATCTTGCGTCCGTTGCGAAGGAAGTCCAGGCCGTAGTCGGTGCGGTGGACGTACCGCTGGATCCCGATCCAGCCCCAGATCTTGCGCTCCCTCAGTTCCAGGCGGTCCTGCGCGCATTCCTCGCATCGCTCCGCGTCGGCGGAACTCCAATATCCGCAGGCCATGCAGGCGTTCTTGGGGCTCAGCGCGTGATTGATCTTCTGGACAGCGTGGATCTCCACGCCCTGGCGCGTGACGGTCCGCTTCTCGTCCCAGACGCAGGGCAGGCGTGGCCTGACCTTCTTGCTGTTGAGCGTGAGCAGGAAGCCCTTCTCCGACAGCAGGTAGCTGTAGACGTCTCCGAGCTTCTCCCGGATCACGTTCTGCGTCTGCGGGCGACAGAGCGTGGCGTACTGCTCCTGCTTGAGGTCGCTGATCGTGACCGTGGTGCCATGCTCTTCACGATTGGTCTTGGGCACCGTGCGGTATGGCGCCTGGTACTTGGAGGAGTTGGCGATCCGCACCAGGTCCAGGGTCACCTCGATCCAGTCCGGGTCGCCCGCCCGACTGGTGCGCACAGTGGTACGCCGACCGAGTCGCGCCGTGCTGATGTTGAAACCCATGCCGAACAGGCCGAGGGAACCGTGTCGACCATTGCTCGTCCAGCCCGCGCTGATGGCGTTGGTGACTGCCTCCAGGCTCATGCCCCGGCCGTTGTCCCGCACCGTGATCTCAGCCGTCGCACGCTTCGAGTTCGCCGGAGGGAGCGACACCGCGACCGAGGGCCGGTCCACCGTCTCGCCGGCCGCCTGGAACTCGTCGAAGGAGTTGTCGATCAACTCAGCCAGGCACTGCCAGTGCGAGAACTCGATGTCGCCGAGCACACCCAAGATGCGCGGGTGTGGGGTGACATTGATGTACTGGTTCTCGGTCACAGCCGGCCCCCGTCTTCGTCGTGAACACATGCCTGGCAATCGGGACGTAGAGCGCGCCCACCAGCGTCAGGCTGCCCACCGTCGGCCCCGGTCAGGCACGCTCCTGGAGCATCCATCAGCATGCCGTCAACCCTAATGGGCGGCACCGACACCTGCGGGACAAAGATCTCGAACCCCCTGGTGATGCCGCCCCGCCCCGCCCCGAGGAGTGCCTGAAGCCCACGCGTGCGAGACTCGCCTCATGATCCGGGAACCCGCGCAAGTCACCATCGATGCGAGCGGCCGTGTGCAGATTCCCTTGGGGATTCTCGCCGAGGCAGGTCTCGATACGGAGAGTCCCGTCCTCGCGTACAGCGATGGTGACGGCCGTATCGTTCTGCGCAGGTTGAACGACGCCATCGATGACCTACTGCTCGGCGAAGAGCTGTAAGTACACTTCGCCGGTCCCACCGCGGACCGCTGAGATAACCCGCCGGGCCACGTCATCCGGCGCCTCGTGTTCCCAAGCCCGGATGACCGTCCAGCCGGCTTCCTCCAGGATCCGGTTGGTCTCAGCGTCCCGCCGCTGGTTATCGGCGAACTTCTCCCTCCAGAAGTCCGTGTTCTTGGTCGCTGGTCGGTGATGTTCCGGACAGACGTGCCAGAAGCAACCGTCAACGAAGACCGCGACTCTGGCCTTCGGGAACAGCACGTCCGCGCTACGCCGGAGGCCCTGGATCGGCGGCGTGTTGACCCGGTAGCGAAGCCCTTCCTTGAAGAGAAGTGACCGGAGGACCTTCTCGGGCTTCGTGTCCCTTCCGCGGTTGCCTTTCATGGACGCACGGACCGCCGGAGTCGAGGCTGTAGAGTTTTCGGGCAAGGTCTCCTCGCTCAAGAGGCCCTTAGCCCAGGCCAGCCGCCACCCCTCAGCGAGATTGGCCGCACGGGTGTCATGCTCGACCTCACCCAGGTAGCGCTCCGGGGACTTCCGACCATCGCCCCAACGCAGTGACGCGCGGATGCGCCGCGTCTTGGGCAGGATCCTCAACGAGACGGAGGCGTGAGCCACGCGTCCATCGCCTAGATCAACCACCCGCCGATGGCGACCACCCGCCGCTTTGTCCTGTTCGGCGGACAGAGCTTTCCGAGTCCGTCCCGCCCGCCCCTTCCAGGCACGATCTGGGGGCAACTTGTCGTTCCACCGGTTCTGATGTGGTTTCGACATATCGCTCACGACCTTGGCCCCGGCGCCGCATCGAGGGCCTTGGCTACCGCCTCGGCGAAAACCGCCCCCAGCTTCACCGGGACCGCGTTGCCCAGTTGCCGCATCTTCTCCCCCCGAGGGCCTTCGAGCTTCCAGTCGTCGGGGAACGTCATGACGCGGGCGGTCTCGCGCACGGTCATATACCTGTGCCGGTAGGTGGTGCCTCCGGGGGTTTCCAGTTCATCAGTCAGCATGACCGACTCGCCGCCAGGGACACCATGCACGCCGGCTTTAACGGTCTTGGCTGGACGGTCCAGTTCGTTGGGCGTATGACCCTTGTAGATCCGTGCGTCGGGCCATCCGATGTGATCGGTGAACCCCCCGGCGCGATATTCACGACGGTCTAGCCTGTCCCAGGGGATCTTCGGTAGGGGCCTGCCTTCGTTCTCATCGATGCCAGCGATAGCGTCCCGGAAGGTACGCCAGGGCTTCGATCCATCCGATTCGAGTGGAACGTCCTTAGGGATCCTGGCCATGACCCGGGCGCGCACACGCGGGTCCACGTCGTGACGTTTCCAGTAGGAGTCGTCGAGCATGGACCGGTACAGCGCATCCTGTGAGTATTGGGGAAGCACATCCTCCTTGAACTGGTCGATATCGACCCCGAGGTCCTCCCGAAAGGCGACGATGATGATGCGGTGCCTGATCTGGGGGACCCCGTAATCGGCGGCGTTCACGCGTGTCATCACCACCTTGTAGCGCTCCGAAGGGTCACCGGCGGCCTTACTCGCGGCATCGACGAGAGTTTGGTCGTGCTCCTGCCAAGTAGCCTCCGGATCGCGCAGCTCGAACGGCATCTCCAACTCGCGCAAGATGTAGTCGAGGTAGGGCTTGAACGATGGCCTGAGTAGCCCGACAACGTTCTCGCAGATGACGGCCTTGGGGCGAATCTGACGCATCGCCCTGAACATCTGCGGGAACATGTTGCGTTTGTCCTCGTCCCCCTTGGCGATCCCGCCCAGGCTGAACGGTTGGCACGGCGGGCCGCCAGCGAGCACGTCCACACGACCGAGCAGATAGCTCATATCCAGCTCCTGGACATCCCCCGCCACCAGTGGCCACGGCTCCCCGGGCTCAGGGATGCGCTCCTCGTCTCCTCGAAGCTTGGCCCCGTTCGCCTCCAAGGTCTGACACGCCCGCGGGGCGAACTCGTTGAACAGCAATGGCCGGAAGCCCGCCCCATGGACCGCCATCGCCAGGCCGCCCGCGCCCGCGAACAGCTCGACCCCGGTGCGATCCCGCTTTGGCTCTTCTTGCAGTTCAGACATTGCGAAAGCATACCGCGGAAATTGTGATGCGTGTGACGGTTTTAGAGAAAGTTCACCTCATTCCCACGACTGGCCGAAGGTGGTTCGACCGGTGATCCAAGCGGTTATCGAAGACCCTCGCGGGGCCCGTGGACCAGGGGGCGGACCCCTCGGGTCCGAGACCAAGCGGTGTCCGTAGGGAGCGTGACCAGGTCGGTGAGGAAACCCTCCCCCCTTCCGGCTCGCGCATTTCCACGACCTGTCGATCAAGCAAGTCACCGAGATCATCTGCTGGCCGTTCCAGCCCCACCCCTCGCCGCGAATGGCCCAGGTCACATGAGGTCGCACGCCGACCGTGGTCGACCGGCTCGCGCGACGACTCGTCCGAGCCCACCGCCAACGTTCCCGCCCTCGTCGGGGGAGAGAGCCGCAGAGCCGGTCGGCTCTGGAATGGAGTCGACGCCATGCACCCGCCCGACGCGCCGGCCCGCATCGGACGCCGATCGACGGGTTACACGAGGCAGCCTGGCGGCCGCCCGCGCGTAGCGCCCTGATCGGGGCCGCGGCGACGCCCGCTGTGACCACCTGCCGCCGGCCCCCTCCCCGCGTACCGAGCGGTTCACGGGCGCGGCGGCCTACCGCGCCAGGCCGCGAACAGGCCCAGCCCGACGCTGGTGACCGCGGTGAACGCCTCGGGGCCGGCCAGCATGAAGACGCCCGTCGCCAACGTGATCAGGATCAGCAGCGCGACCAGATCAAGTACCCGATCGCGGGTCGGTGCCTCCGGTACCGGTACACGGGTCGATGCCTCCGGTACCGGTACAGGCGCGGGAACGGCCGGAGAAGTGGCGGGCGACGTGGGCTCATCGATTTCATCCATGCGCCCAGCACACCAGCCTCACCCGCCGCGTCCCCCACAGCACGAACAGACCCGGATGAGCCCGGTCGTCGCAGGCCATCGCCGTACGGCTTGGCACCTCGGGCGAACACCTACTCTGTATGGTGGTGTTCAGCGGAATTCGGTGATGTTCGGCAACCAGCGTCGTACGCTGAGTCCCAGAGACCATCGGGGGGACGTACGTGGCGCATGAGGACGTCTCCGCAGTCGTGTATCAACGAGAACTAGCGGACTTCGCCTCCAAGCTCCGGAAACTGCGAATCGAATGCGGCGACCACCCCCTGCGCGACATCAGCAGTGCCGCACCCTCTGGACAGTCGCTCTCAGCCTCCGCGATCAGTGAGGTTCTCGGCGGAAAACGCTTGCCGAGCATCAACTTCCTGATCGGCCTCGTCCGAACGCTACTCAGTCTCGCGAACGACAACCAGCACCCTGTGGGCCGGAATGATCCAAGGGTCGAGCCCTGGCGTACGGACTGGACCCGGCTCGCGAACCTACGTGACGAGGCCCGCCACGCGCCGCCCACGCCCGAGTCGGTGCAGCCGCCGGTCGTGGACGACGCTCCGCAGCGCTCAGCACAAGTGCGCGAAGCTCCGGCATCGCCGACGGACACGCCCGCGCCGATGGAGAACCGTCAGCCCCTGAGGTTTCGTCACTCACCACCGGTCCTTCCTCACTCCGGCTTCGTATGGTCCGTGGCGTTCTCACCCGACGGCGAGCTGATGGCCACCGGCAGTGCGGCCGGGATCGTGACACTCTGGGATCCAGCCACCCGCCAAGCGGTCGGCCAGCCGTTGACCGGCCACACCACGACCGTAAGGTCCGTCGCGTTCTCCCCGGACGGAGGTCTGCTGGCCGCCGCCAGCGACATGGGCACGGTACAGCTCTGGCATGCGGCGACCCGTGAAGCGGCGGGGGTACTCCCGACTACGAAAGAGGTCGCCGTCACGGCCGTCACGTTCTCCCCCGACGGCACTTTGCTGGCCACTGCCAGCTACGACCGCGAGGTACGCCTCTGGGATCGGTACACCTACGAAGCCGTAGGCAAATCGCTGGTCGGCCACACCCGCTCTGTCACAGCGGTGGCGTTCTCCCCCAACGGCGCTTTACTGGCCACCGCCAGCTTCGATGGCATGGTGCGTCTCTGGGACTCGGCCACCCAACAAGCAGTCGGCAAGCCTTTGATCGGCCATATCGGCCCCGTCAGATCCGTGGTGTTCTCCCCTAGCGGCGATCTGCTCGCTACCGCTAGCGACGAGGGCATGGTCCGTCTTTGGGACCCGACCACCCACCAGGCCGTCGGAGCCCCGCTGACCGGCCACACCGGCTCCGCCACAGCCGTCGCGTTCTCCCCCAGCGGCGGCCTGCTCGCCACCGCCGACCTCGACGGCGTGGTCCGTCTTTGGGACCCGACCACCCACCAGACCGTCGGAGCCCCGCTGACCGGCCACACCGGCTCCACCACAGCCGTCGCGTTCTCCCCCAGCGGCGGCCTGCTCGCCACCGCCGGCTTCGATCACACGGTGCGGCTGTGGGAAGCCCAGTACGCCGAGCTCGCGCCTGTCTCGACAGAGCGTGCAGGGCATGAAGAGGACTCGCCCGAAAACCTGATCGCCGAGAATACCCAACTGCGCGCCCGCATAGACCTCTTGACCGCGCGCGGCCTCGCCAGTCGAAGTGTCCTCACCGCGCTCAAGAACGGCGAAGGTATCTCTCTGGCGCCTCTGGTCGGGCACCGCGACGCGGTCTGGTCCGTGGTGTTCTCCCCTGACGGAACCCAACTCGCTACGGCGAGTGCGGACGACACGGTGCGGTTCTGGGATCCAGCCAACCGGCAACCAGTCGGCAGGCCCCTGACGAACCACCGAGACTCCGTGAGGGCGGTGGCTTTCTCCCCCGACGGCACGCTGATCGCCACAGCGGACCAGAGTGGCTCGGTACGCCTGTGGGACGCGGCTGCCCGGGTACCGGCGTCGGGTAGCCCCTTGGCCGACCACCTCGGCCCCATCACGTCGGTGGTCTTCTCGCCCACCGGGACCTTGCTCGCCGTCGCCAATGACGGTGCTGCCGTACGACTGTGGGTGCCTGCCACCCGACAAACCGCCGGTGCCCCGCTGACCGGCCATCACGGGCTCGTTACTGGGGTCGCGTTCTCCCCCGATGGCAGTCTGATCGCCACCGCCACGGATGCCGGCACAGTGTCCCTGTGGGATGCCACCAGCCATGAGCCGAGAGGCGAACTCCTGGATGGTCACAGAGGCTCCGTCAGCTCTGTCGCGTTCTCCCCAGACGGCAGTCTGATCGCCACCGCTGGCGACGATCACTCAATTCAACTGTGGGACGCGGCCACCCACCAACCCGACGGAAAACCCCTGACCGGCCATAACGACGCTGTCGCGGCCCTGGCTTTCTCTCCCGACGGCGGTCTGATCGCTACAGCCAGCAGCGATCACACTGTTCGCCTGTGGGACCCGACCACCCACCAACCCGTCGGCGAACCTCTCACCGGCCACCACGACGCCGTGACAGCGGTCGCCTTCTCGCCGGATAGCACCGTGCTCGCCACCGCCAGTGTCGACCGCACCGTTCGGTTGTGGGTGCCTCCGGCGATGAGCGGTCTCGCCGGACATCAGGGCTGATCCGGCAGGGACCGGAATAAATACTTCCTGGCCTCCATTGTTCCTTCCCGGCGATCAAGGCGGGGCGGGGAGGCTCATGAGCGATCTAAAGGTCTTCAGGGTGAGCGGCGGCCGGGCAATCGAGGTCTCGGGAGCGTCCGTGGGGGTGGAGGTCGAGCTGCAGCGGTTGATCGAGGCCAACATGGAGGCCATGCTCGGCATCCGTTTCCTGGCGTCGGAGTACCCGACTGGGCCTTGGCACCGGGGCCGGGTCGACTCGCTCGGCCTGGACGAGAACGGCACGCCTGCGCTGATCGAATACAAGAAGGGCGCCGACAGGGGTGTCCTCTCACAAGCCGTCTCCTACCTGTCGTGGCTGGACTCCGCACGTCACGAGTTCGAGGCGCTGGTCAAGGAGAAGCTGGGTTCCGAGGCCACCGAGGCGATCGACTGGCGGAATCCGCGGATGGTCTGCATCGCGGCCAACTTCTCGCACCACGACCGGGTGGCCGTGCACCGGCTGAAAGAGCGGATCGACCTGGTGCGCTACCGCGTCTTCGACGGCGAGCTGCTGAGCCTGCTGCTGATCGAGTCCACATCTGGGACTCCCAGTCCCGCTCCGGCTCGGCGGCGGAGTCGGCAGAAAGAGATGGCGACCGGCGCCAGCGTTGGGTCGGTCCAGGCGCCTCCGAGCGCGGCTCCCGCTTGCCTGCAGGACCTGTACGCCGAGCTGGACGAGGCCCTCACCGCCTGGGGCGAGGTTGAGGTGGCTCAGCTTCGGCACTACATCGCCTACCGCCGGATGGTGAACGTCGCCTCCGTCATCTTCCGTCCGAAGCACGAGGCGATCCTGGTCTACCTCAAGATCGACCCGGACACGGTCGAGCTGGAGGAGGGCTTCTCGCGCGACATGCGCGGTATCGGCCACCTCGGGACCGGCGACCTGGAGGTGCGTATCGCCTCGGCAGCTGACCTGGAGAAGGCGGGACCGCTGATCCGGCGGGCGTTCGAGGCGGCCTGACGCAAGAGGAAGGTCGGCTGGTGCATCGTTTTCCCGATGCTCCAGCCGCCCTTTTGCGTCTGCGGTCCGTCGGCCCCGGTCCGGTCGCTCTGATGCTCACGCCTCCGGTCCTGCCAGGACGAAGTCGTCCTGGGTCAGCTCCGCTCGGAGCCGCGCTTCAGCGACGTCGGCGTAATGCGAGGACAGCTCGACCCCCACGAACTGCCGACCCTCGCGGAGGGCGGCGACGCCTGTGGAACCGCTGCCGGTGAACGGGTCGAGGACGGTGCCGCCTTCGGGGCAGATCTGCACGAGCTGCTGCATGATCTCGACCGGCTTCTGGGTGATGTGGACGCGGTCCTTGCGGGGCTGGGAGGCGATGAAGTGGCCGGGCAGGTAGAGGTCCCGGTCCTTTTCGAGGCTGCCCTTGACGCCCCAGATGATGAACTCGGCCGACTGTTTGAACCCGCCCTTGCGGGGCCGGCTGGCGGGCTTGATCCAGGGGATCGTTCCGCTCCAGGTCCAGCCCGCCATCTGCAGGGCGTCGGACGTGGTGGGCTCCTGGCGCCAGTCGGAGAAGACCATGGCGACGGAGTGCTCGGTCGCGGCCCGGTATGCCTCGGTGAGCAGCGCGGTCAGCCAGCTTCGATAGCTCCGCTGGTCGCGGTTCTCACCGGGGAAGTTCTGCAGGTCGTGCGCCGATCCGGCCGTGACGTACTTGGCGCGGGCGGTGCGGCCGGTGCGGTCCGAGCTGGTGCGTCCGCCGGAGTTGTACGGGGGGTCGGTGATGACGGCGTTGACGCTCTCGTCCGGGAGGGTCTTCAGCACGGTGAGGGCGTCGCCTCGGTGCAGCGTGTAGCTCATGTGCGGGGCCTCTTTCAGGGCACGACGGGACTGGGCCCGCCCCGGACGGCGGTCAACGGCAGCCGTTCGGAGCGGGATTGCGCCGGAGGTTAGCCGCGATTTCCGGCCGCGCCTAACGAGCCTGTGCCGTGGTTCGGGCCCGGGTTCGGCGGTCGTTTGGTGCGGCCGGAATCCCGGTCTACTGTCTCGCCACGTCACCGAGGCGGAGCCCGGCTCCACCCCTGCTGAACTGTGCTGATCCGTGTTTCCGCGTCCAAGAACGCGGGCCGGAAGGCGCGTTGACTACCCGTTCCCGAAGCCGTGAGGAGACCCGGTGTACCGCCTGAGATTACGAGCGCGGCTGGCTGCCGCGCATGACCTGAGACCGGCGTCCGGGAGCTACCAACTCCCCTGACCCGGGCCCGCCCTGAGAGGCGGGATTCACATCGGCGCGGTGTCGACGGCTTTGCACGAGAAATCGGCACCGCGCCTCCTACGAACCGCGAGGAGCCGCTGCGATGCAGCACGCCCTGATACGCCCACGCCCTGACCCAACACCGTTGCCCGGCCGGGCTGTCCGCCCCGGCGAACGGCGCCGGCGATGAAGAAGACCACCGGAGCAGTCGTCGGTCTCTTCGCCTCCGGTCCGCTCCTGCTGGCCGTTCCGATCCTCGCCGTCGGGGCCGGGAGTGCCTCGGCCTCCTGCTCGGCTGGCGGTACACAGGCTGTGGATACCTCAGCCGTCGCCGCTCAGGTGAAGGCGATCCTGGACGGCGGAGGCAAGGGCACGGTCTCCGTGCCGGGCCTGGACGACCCTGCCGAGCAGATCCCCAACGCCAAGACCATCCAGGCCACCGGCGTCGCGATGAACATCCCGGCCCGTGGCCAGATCGTGGCCCTGGCGACCGCCCTGCAGGAGAGCGGCCTGCGGAACCTGACCTACGGCGACCGCGACTCACTGGGCTTGTTCCAGCAGCGACCGTCGCAGGGCTGGGGCACCGCGAACGAGATCCTCGACCCGGTGCACGCCTCGACGAAGTTCTACGAGGCGTTGGAAAAGGTCTCGGGCTGGCAGTCCCTGTCCGTCACCCAGGCTGCCCAGGCGGTGCAGAGGTCCGGTTTCCCCGAGGCTTACGCGAAGTGGGAGCCCTTGGCCACCGCCTTGCAGCAGGCGATCGAGCCGCTGCTGTCGAAGGCCGACGGCACGTCGCCGAGCCCTTCGCCGTCCGGCTCGGACAGCACGGCCACTGCTGCGTCGAGTACCGCGGGCGGCTGTACGGCCGGCGGGGACGGCACCGACTTCGGAACCATCCCGCCCGGCGCGGTGCCGGCCGGATACAAGATCCCGGCAGACGCTCCGCCCAAGGTCCAGACGGCGATCCGCTGGGCGCTCGGCCAGCTCGGCACCCCGTACCAGTGGGGTGGGAGCTGCACCGACTCCCACGGGAGCGACCCCATGGGCCGCTGCGACTGCTCCTCGCTGATGCAGCAGGCGTACAAGGCCGCCGGGGTCACCCTTACGCGGACGACGTACACGCAGGTCAAGGAGGGCAAGCCGGTATCGGTCGACGCTCTCCAGCCCGGTGACCTCGTCTTCACCGAGGGGACTGCCGAAGTCCCGGAACACGTCGGGATGGTCGTCGGCCAGGGCTTGATCGTGCACGCCCCGCGCACCGGCGACGTGGTCCGCCTCGCGACCCTCGCGTCCTGGAAGCCGCAGATCCTCGCGGCCCGCCGAGTCGTCTGACCGGCGCTTCTCCCCCTCCCCTCCTGCACTGGCGCTTCGCCCCCTCGGGCTTTGGCGTGCACTAAATCGAACTGGAGTTCACAACTATGTACCTCGTCGACAAGGTCGTCCAGCTCGCCTACGACCCCGGGATCAAGCCGAACGAGGGCGGGCTGCCGGGTCTGTCGGTCCTCAAGCAGGTGATGGGCTCGATCAACCTCTTCGGGATCATCGCCGTGGTCGGCGCGCTCGCCGTCAGTGCGGGCGTGTGGGCCTGGGGCCACCACTCCGGCGGCCACCAGGCCGAGGCCAACGGCAAGAAGGGCGTGCTGGTCAGCGCCGGCGCGGCCCTCCTGCTGGGTGCCGCGAACGGCGTGGTGGCGTTCTTCAGCACGCTGGGGAGCCAGGTCCGCTGATGTCTTCCCGCTCCACGAACCCCGGCGGCGCTTCTCGCGTGCGCCGCCGGGCGCTGCTCGGCACCGCTGTCCTGGCGGTGCTCGTCGCCCTCGCCGGCCTGGCCGCCTACCTCACCCGCGACGGCAGGACCTCCTCCAAAGCTCCCGCACCGCAGGTGAGTTCGGCTTCCCCCTCCTCCCCGACCGCTTCTGCTTCCGCCTCGTCACGACCGCACGGCAGCCGCGGCGACCTCCCCGTGCCCCCGTCCACGCACGACCCGATCGCCTTCGGCAAGGCGGCAGCCGCAGCGCTGTGGTCGTACGACACCCGCGCCTACTCCCAGCGCGAGCTGGTGGCCGCCCTGCGCGGGTGGCTGACCAGCGAGAAGAAGTACGCCGACACCGCCTCGGTCGACGCGCTCGTCCCCTCGCGCGCGCTGTGGAAGCAGATGGCCGCCAACGGCCAGTTCGCCACCGCCAAGGTGAACGAGGCGCACTTCCCCGACTCGTTCACCCAGGCCCTGCAAGCGGACCCCGGGGCGATCACCACCGCGTACGTCTACGCCGTGACGGTCTCCGGCAAACAGTCGATCGCCTGGAAAGGCTCGTCGCACGGCGGCGCCGAGAACCGCGTCACCACCCTCGCGGTCCAGTGCCGTCCCTCCCAGCCCTGCACCCTGGCCGGTGTCCTGTCGGCCGTCGCTCCCTGACCCCCACCCCAGAAAGGAGGTACCGCCATGGGAGTCTGCGACTTTCCGCTGATGGACAAGGTCTGCGGCGCCGTCGACTTCGCCACCAACCCCGCCGGGACCGTCACCGACGGCATCGGGGCCTGGATCGCGAAGTCAGCGGGCGAGCTGGCCGCCAGCGCGGCCGATCTCGCCGCCAGGGCCGTCAACGAGACCACCGCCATCGATCTCAACGCCGGTTGGTTCCGGGACAACTACGAGCTGCTGTTGCCCATCGGTCTCGCCCTGACCGTCGGCACGTTCTGCATCCAGTTGATGCTCGCGGCCTGGCGACGGGACGAACGCGCACTCGCCCAAGCCGCGATCGGCACAATGACCGGCGTCCTCTTCTCCTTCTGCGCCGTAGCCTTCACCTCCGTCGCCATCACGGTGGTCGACGCCCTGTCCGACGGCCTGTTCCAAGCGGCCAACACCTCGGTGGACGACGCGATCCGCCGCGTCATCAAGGTCAACCAGTTGGGGCCGATGTACGCCCTCGGCTGGACCATCCCATCCCTGGTCGCCTTCGGCTGCGCGATCGGCGCGTTCATGTACTGGGGCGTGATGGTCGCCC
Source organism: Streptomyces sp. NPDC059895 (assembly GCF_042731035.1). Taxonomy (NCBI): domain Bacteria; kingdom Bacillati; phylum Actinomycetota; class Actinomycetes; order Kitasatosporales; family Streptomycetaceae; genus Streptomyces; species Streptomyces sp. NPDC059895. Next base: position 34,618 of record NZ_JBHWKO010000048.1, on the reverse strand, counting down.
GCAAGGTCGGCGTCCTGATCATGGTCGCCCTCGCCGTCTTCGCCGGATCCGGTGGTGGCTGGGAGGTCGCCAAGCGCTGGCGGCGGGGGTGGATCGAGGCCACCGCCACCCTGGTCGTGTCAAAACTGCTGATGACAGTGGTCTTCCTGATCGGCGTCTCGGCCATGGGCAAGTCCGACGCCACGGACGGAATGGCCGCCCTCTCCGACGCGATGGCCGGCATCGTCGTGATGGTCCTGGTCCTGCTCTGCCCCTACGCGACCTACAAGTTCGTCCACTGGGCGAGTGACGGCGGCGGACACGACGACCTGCACCGTACCGGCGTCGCCGGCATGGCGGTCGCCGCAGGCGCGGCGAAGACCGCGGGCAGCCTCGCGATGCAGGCCGGCACCGGCACTCCCGCTCCGCAGGGGCCGAGCAAGGTCCCCGGCGCGGGCAGCGACGGTGTCGCCTCCGGCATCAACCCCACCGGCGGAAACCTGAGCAAGGAGGGCATCGACGCCGGACCTCCGAAGCCGCAGACCCGCTTCCGGTACGGCGAGGACCCGAACGCCTCCGGCGACAAGGGCCGCGCCCTGATCCAGCGCCCCGGCATCCCCGCGCTGATCACACGACCTGCCAACAGCGAAGCAGGAGGCTCCGAGGGCCCTCCCTCCGCCCCTCAGCCCGCTGGCGCGTCGATTCCGGGCGGCAGCTTGACCCGCGTAGGTGCCGCTCCGCCCGGCGGTCCCGCCGCACCACCGCCGCCCTCCACCGGCCCGTCGGCGACCGGCTCCCCGACTCCGACGAACTGGGTCTACCCCGACCAGCCGCCGTCCGGGTCCTGACCCACCACCACCGGGGGCGGGCTGCGTCCTTCCAGCCCGCCCCTCCCTCGACCACCCGAAACGGAGTCCTGCCATGTCCTCCAGAAGAGCGCGCCTGGCCTTCCGCCCCTTCCCGCCCGCTCCCACTGTCTGGAACCGCCATGTCTGACAACCGCCAGGCCGAAGCCACCACGGCCACTGTGAAGTTCCCGCACCGCAGCAGGCGCGGCATCCTGCTCGGCCTCACCGCCCCGCAACTGATCGTCGTGAGCCTCACCGGCCTGCTCCTGCTCGCCGTGATCCTCGCCCGTGGCGTGGTCGGTGCTCTCGAACTCATCCCGCTGTGGGCCGGCATCGCCCTGCTCGTCTTCGTTCGCTACCGAGGCCGGGCCCTGGCCGACTGGGCGCCGATCGTCACCCGGTACGCGCTCCGCCGGATGCGGGGCCAGCTGATCTGGCTGTGTTGGCCCTCCCGCCGCCCGGTCCGCGAAGGACTCCTCCACCTGCCCGGTACCGCCGCCAGCCTGCGCGTGGTCACCGCGCCCGACCGTCGGTACGGCGCGGTCCACAACCCCCACACCGGCACGCTGACCGCCGTCGTCAAGGTGTCCTCCCGCGCCTACGCGCTGCTCGACCCGGGCACCCAGAACGCCAACGTCAACGGCTGGGGCCGTGCCCTCGCCGCACTGGCCCGCACCGGCCAGGTCGCCCGGATCCAGGTGATCGAGCGCACCGTGCCGGACTCCGGCGACGCCCTCCGCCGGTACTGGGAGGAGCACGGCCGACCCGACGCCCCGGTGGCCGGCCAGGTCTACAGCGAGCTGATCCAGAGCGCCGGCCCGGCCGCTGCTCCGCACGAGGCGTACGTCGCCATCTCGCTGGACGCCAAGGCCGCGCGACGCCTGATCAACCAGGCCGGTGGTGGTCTGACCGGGTCCTTCAGCGTCCTGGCGCAGTTGACCTCGACCTTCGACCAAGCCGCGCGCACCGCCGGGCTCAACCCCACCGGCTGGCTCACCGCCCGCGAGATCGCGGCAGTCGTACGAACGGCGTACGACCCCAAGGCCCTTTCCGCACTGGACCGTTGGTCCTCCTCCGGGCGCCCCGAGGCCGACGCAGCCGCTGCCGGCCCGGTCGTGGTCGTCGAGAAGTCGGACCACATCGCGACCGACTCCGCCGTCCACTGCACGTACTGGGTGGAGAACTGGCCCCGCACCGAGACGTCGGCGGGCTTCCTGCACCAGCTGCTGTTCACCGCCGGGGTGCGGCGGACCCTGTCGCTGTCGTACGAGCCGAAGGGGCTGGACGCCGCACTGCGCGATGTCCAGCGCAGGAAGGCCAGTGTGATCGCGGACGCCGCCGAGCGGGCGCGGCGTGGTCAGGTCGACTCCGAAGCGGACTCCATCGAGTACCAGGACATCAAGGCCCGGGAGCGTCAGCTCATCGCCGGCCACGCGGATGTCGCCCTGACAGGCCTGCTGACCGTCTCGGCCGACTCCGAGGAGGAGCTTCGTTCGGCCTGCGCGGTCGTGGAGACCGCGGCGGTCGGCGCCCAGCTCGACCTCAGGCCGCTCACCTGGCAGCAGGCCGAGGCGTTCACCGCCGCCGCCGTGCCGCTCGCCCTCGCCGTCTGATGCCGGCCCTCCTCCCTTCCGAAAGAGCACCGCCATGTCCCGCACCGCCAGCCCGACCGCGCAGGACTTCGTGCCCTTCGCCACCGCCGCGCTCGACTTCCACCGCGCGCTCAACGTGCCAGGCGGTCCTCTCGTCACCACCCGCGCCGAACTGGACGCCCTGCACGCCCACCTCGTCTCACTGCACGGCCTGCTCGACGCCCACGCCGCCCGAACGGGCCGGCTCACGCCGATCGAGGGCGACCAGCTCAGCGCCGCCCGCACCCGGGTCTGGCAGGCCGCCGACCACGTCCACGCCGCCTACCACGCGGCCCCCCGGCCCGGCTCCGGCGAGGTCCCCGACCGCGAGGCGTGCCAGGCCGGCCTGCCGGAAGGCGCACCGGAGCTGACCATCTGCCAGCGCCACCAGCGCACCGCGCACCTGGTCCGACGCCGTACCACCCCGGCCGACCTCCACGCTCCGTTCACCGGCCTCGTCCGCCACTGACATCCCTGCCTTCCGTCTGGAGAATCGTTCATGCCCCGTACCCGCGCCAGCGCCTCCCCCTTGTTCGTCCCCCGCAAGGCGTCGCGGGCCCAGCAGCGCGCCGCCCGCGCCGGTTTCGCCGAGGCCCGGCGCCAGGCCCGCCTCGCCGGAGCCCCGCCCAAGCGCCGCGACGAGGAGACCCTCGACCCGGAGCTGCGGCCGACCTATCCGCCGTCCGGACGCCCCGGCCCGGCCTCGGCACGCGGCGGCAAGCTCCGTCTGCCCGCCCACCGGATGACCACCGCCACGGTGTCCGGGGCCTATCCCTTCCTCGCCGAGGGCGGACTGGGCGCGGAGGGCATCTTCATCGGCCGCGACGTCCACGCGGAGGCCGCGTTCTGCTACGACCCGTTCTCGCTGTACAGCAGCGGCCGGGTCGAGGGCTTCACCAACCCCAACGCGGTCCTGGCCGGGATCATCGGCATGGGCAAGTCCGCGCTGGCCAAGTCCATCGCCACCCGGGCGATCGCACACGGTTACCGGGTCTACGTGCCCTGCGACCCCAAGGGCGAGTGGACGGCCGTCGCGCGGGCTCTCGGCGGCTACAGCATCGCGCTGGGGCCGGGGCTCCCGGGCAGGCTGAACCCCCTGGATGCCCCGGCCCGGCCCGCCTCGGTGAGCGAGGACGACTGGTCGACCGAGGTCCGCAAGCGCCGTCTCCTGCTCCTGGCCGGCCTCGCGCGCACCGTACTGAAGCGCGATCTCCAGCCGATGGAACACACGGCCCTCGATCTCGCGCTGGACCTGGTCGTTACCGAAGCCGAGGCACGCGGCACCGTGCCCCTGCTCGGCGAGATCGCGCACACCCTCGGCTCACCCGAGCACCTCGACCGGGCTCTCGGCGACCAGGCCGGGCGCATGGGGGCCGCAGCGCAGGACCTCGCGCATGCCCTGCGCCGTCTGGTCCACGGCGACTTGAGCGGCATGTTCGACGCGCCCTCGACCGTGGCCTTCGACCCGACCACCCCGATGCTGTCCATCGACCTCTCCCGCCTGGGCGGCTCGGGCGACGACACCGCGCTGGTCCTCGCGATGACCTGCGCGAGCGCCTGGATGGAGTCCGCGCTCGCCGACCCGGACGGCGGCCGACGCTGGGTGATCTACGACGAGGCCTGGCGCGTGATGAGGCATGTCGGCCTCCTAGAGCGCATGCAGAGCCAGTGGAAGCTCAGCCGAGGGCTCGGCATCGCCAACCTGATGGTCATCCACCGCCTCAGCGATCTGCTGAGCGCGGGCGACGCCGGCTCACGCGGCCGGGTGCTGGCCGAGGGCCTCCTCGCCGACTGTTCCACCCGCATCATCTACCGCCAGGAGCCCGACCAGCTCGCCGCAGCCGCGTCGCTGCTCGGCCTGACCGGTATCGAAACCCAGGCCGTGTCCGCCCTGACCAAGGGCCGGGGCCTGTGGAAAGTCGCAGGTCGGAGCTTCATCACGCAGCACATCCTGCATCCGGCCGAGCGCGAACTATTCGACACGGACGCCCGGATGCATGCAGACCCCCGCGAGTTCACCGCAACTGACGGGTCCTCAGTTCCTGGACTGATCAGGGAGGCGCGACAGTGAGGTCTCGGGTTCCCGGTCCGGGCTCGCCCCCGGTCTCCGGCTCGATGCGGTCGAGGACGCCGCCCCGCTCCAGCAACACCCGACGACCGGCCCGGCCACGAGTCCGAGCAGCGGCTCACCGGCAACTGACGGGAACGACCGCCTCGCCGCGGCCCGGACCGAGGAGTTCACCGACCTGTTCCGCGAGGCCGTCACGGAGGACTTCGGCGCGGTGGCCCGCCTGCACCAGATGCTCGAGACCGCCTCCGAGTGGTATTGCGCCCACGCGGTCCGTCATATCTCCGCATATCTACGCGAGCGTCCAACGACGTCGGCGAACGTGATGTAGCCCCCCATGATGTTGGCAAGGCCGTCGCCGATGCGCACCGACGGTCGGCTACCTGCTGTCGGAGGCTTGTTCTTGCCCCAGGCAGGGCTGGTGTTGCCCAGGGTGGGGGTTGCTCCCACCGTGTCGGTAGTCGGGCCCATCGTCAGTGGTCGTACATGGTGTCGCCGTCGTATTCGCGGGTGCCCCGAATGGCGTCCGGATCGTCTTCCTCGCCAGTCCGCCACACGCAGACGCGCACCCCAACGCGGGCGAGGGCGACGTCGAGGCGGTCGCCGAGGATCTGGTGGGCGACGCTGTCGGCCGGCTCGGTGGTGTCGAGAGTGCCGGATTCGACCGCTTCCCATGAGTCGTCGCCGGTGGCGCGATACAGGGTCCACGCCGCTGCCCATGGGTTGCAGCGTACGACCCGGTGCACGTAGGAAGCGGTCATGCCAAGCTCTGCGGCGATGTCAGCGGCGGATCCCCCGTCGATGCGGGCTTCAACGATCATGCCCGGCAGGGCGGGCTCGATGGCCTTCGCGGTGCGACGGATGAGCCCCGCCTCGGTGAGGGAAAGCGACGGCCCGATCCGCTCGGCGAGGGCAGCGCGAGCCTTGGCCGTGGTCGATCGGGCGTACTCCTCGACGAGGCGTGTGAGACCGGACGATTCGGCGGCCTCGTGCTGGCGCTCCTCGGCCTCACACTCCTGCTCGAACTGATCGAAAACGGCGAGCAGTCGTGTGCGCAACCTTCCTGCGGGCGTCTCGTCGAGCTGCTCGTTACTCATGGTTCCTGCTCCTGGTGGCGCGGTCAGGCCCGGCCTCAGGCGAGGCTGGGCGGGGCGGTCAGGCGACGAACAAGGCGCACTGCTCGTGCGGGCGCGGCACGCCGTCGAGGGCGCGCTGTTCGGCGCGGCGCGTTTCGCGCGGGCGAGGCGGTCACCAGCATGCCGGCCGGCTCGACGACCTCGCTCCGCCATGCGGCGGCCACGGCCTCGGCCTCGGAGCGGTCGCGCGCCTCGGCCCGTACGCACCGCTTGCGCAGGTGCCACCCGCGCACGACGGCGAGGATGCCGTTGGGCCCGCCCGCGCAGGGCGCCCCCGCGCGGTCGGTCAGGCGCGGGCGTCGAGGCTGTGCGCGCGGGCGTCGAGGGCGGCCGTCTCGACGAACCGCCACTCGCCGTCGAGGTCGTCGAACCCGCCACCCTCGGCCCTCGCGATGGACACCTTGATGGGGCGGTCCGGGGAGATACGGGCGCGCACCTCCCCGTTCTCGAACAGGACGGCATACCCATCGGTCGACCAGGTGCAGACCCACCCGTCGGCGGTCAGGGGCGGGCGCTCCTCGGCCCCACGCTCCTCGCGCGGCTCCGTGATCGAGTTGAAGTGGCGCGGCATGAACTTGATCAGGCGGGTGGGCCGCAGCTTCTCGACGGCGAGGACGAACGCGTTGTCGCGAGTCGAGATGCCCGCGAGCAGATAGTCGCGGCTTGGCAGGGGCGAGCCCTCGGTGGGGACCTTGGCAACGGCCCAGTACCCGTCAACGGTCTTGTCCGCAGTGTTGAACACGACGTACTCGGCGCCGTCGAACTGGAACGTGGATCGGCCTTGGTCGTCGGCGTCGGCGAGCTGAGGCTCGGCAGCAGCCTCGCGGCGGTGTTCGCCGTCGCACTTCTCTCCGCGCTTGGCGCAGTCGCACGGGCAACCGCAGTCCTCGACGGCCTGTACGAAGAAGGTGAACGCGTCGATGTGGTGCTCGCCGACGATCTCGGCGCCGTCGAGGCGGTCGAGGAACGCGTCGAACGGGCTCGGGTCCTCGACGTCCTCGGCGACGGCCTCGACGTCGGCGCGCAGCCACTCGCGGGCCTCATCGACGGTGCCGACGCACTCGACGCGATACTCGACGTCGAGGCCGATCTCGCGGCTTCCGGCGTGGTAGCGCGTCCGCTTTGTGCTGGTCACAGGGGCGCTCCATTGGTCTGGCCGGGCGAAGTCCGGCGGCATGGCTCCCACACTAGACGGAATGAACTCAGTACACAAATAGTGCTGTACTGAGTTCATCGCTCGTGTGGGGTGTGGTTTCGGCCCGCTTGAGGGCGGGCTGGCGACCATGTCGGCCCCCGCCACTCGCCACGGCGGCGGCCGTCCTCGCCGGGCCGCAGTGCGTCGTCGTGCGCACGTCCAGGCGCGGTGGCGGGTGTCCGACGCGTCATACCCGCTGGCCAGCGGCCTTGGCGTGGGGAACTTCCCCTGGCCAGCAGAGCGACTCTCCTGCTCCCGTCTCCCCGTCCACCGCGCGTTCGCGGTGAGGCACCCCCATACAGAAACGAGGAAGACCCATGCCAACCTCCCCCGGATCCCCGGCCAACCCCGACCGCCAGCCGCAAGCTGCTAGCGAGCAGACGGTATGGCAGGAACGTGTCCATGCCCTGGCCTCCGCCGCCGACGGCATCAGGCAGGCGTCGGACCAGTGGGACGCGGTCTCCGACTCGTACTGCGACGAGGACGGCTGGCCCGTCGACGAGACCGGCTACGCCGACGGCAAGGTGGCCCGGGACGCCGCCGCCTGGGAGCACGTCGAGACCTTCCTGGCCCACGGCCCCGAAGTGCTCGCCGGTGTCCGGGCCGCCGCGGAACCAGCCGACTACGTGGACGGCCCGATCAGCGCCGACTTGCTGCGCCTGCGGGGGATCGACTCCGTACTGGAGCGAGCGGGCGAGATCCGCCGCGAGTGGGATCAGGTCATCGCGCTCATGGAGGGGTCGATGCCCGGGTCGCGGGAGCTCTACGAGGAGCGAGCCCGCGAGATCCGCAACTCCGAAGGCTGGCACTACGCCGACGAACTCAGCTACAGCGGAGCGGCGTTGGCCAGGGCTGCCGATCACCTGACCGACCGGATCGGCGATGGCCAGTCCGCGCACACCGCGCGTGTCCAGGCAGCCCTGACCCGATCCGCCTCCGGCCAACGCGGCACCTCTCCCACCTCGCCGCCCGCCGCAGCGGCGTCAGACCCCCCTGCCGCGCGCCGCTCGCGCTGACGCCTCTAGCACCGATTTCCGGCGAGGCCAAACCCCCATAGCGCCGCATCCTCGACGAACGCCACTACCCCTACAAGTCCCCGCCCGGCTGCGGCTTCCCGCCGCCGTCGACCGCTGGGGACGGCCGGCCACGGAGAAGCCCACATGCGCCCCGATCAGACCCTGGTCACCCTCCAGCGGGAGGGCACACGCATCACGGCGCGCACCAGCAAACCCTTCATCCAGGGAGCCACCGCTGGCACGTCGGAGCATGACCACCCGTACAGCCACCTGACTACGCCGCTTCGGCAACGCGGACTGTCCTGCACCGTCGAGTACGGCCTCAGCGACTACATCGTCCACGTCGAACTTCCCGACGGCAGCGCCCTGATCATCTCTCCGCCCCAGGAACCGCCCACCGACCACCCACCCGGGTATCCGGGGAGCTGGTTGGTGACTCGCGGGCATCCCGACGATTCCACGCTCCATGAAGTGATCTACGACTCGGAGCCCGACGGTCCCCACGCCCGACATGGCGGCAGCATCCCCCGCCTGCTCGACGCCATCGACACTCGCCTGGACCAGCTCGGCCTGCCGCCCCGACCGGAACCGCGGCGACCTGCCCACGAGAGCGGCGCCGACGCGGTGCTCCACCGTGCGGGCTTCGTCCCCGTCGTGCTGTTCCGCGAGCGCTTCCACCGGCTGCCCTCCGCCATGACCGACGTGGTCGAGCAGCGGCAGATGGTGACCCGGGCCGTCGACATGCTTCAGGCTGAGGGCTTCGACGTCTCGTGCGATCCCGGCCTGCTCGACCCCAGCCTGCCGTCTCCTGGCCATCAGGGGCTCAGCCTCGGCGACCGGCTCGGCCAACTGACCCAGTCCATCCAGTCGGCAGCGCACACGGGTGAAGTCATCGCCGCGCTGAGCGAGCTGACCGCTCCCGGTGACGGCGTTCTTCAACGCGTCGTGGAGTCCCTCAACACGACGGCCGACTGGTGGGAGGGCCTGGGCGAACCCGCCGATCCCCACTACGCGAACCGGCTGCGTTACATAGCCCAGAAGCTCGACTCCTACGCGTTGGACATTCGGTCCATGCGCGGCGTGCTGGCCGACCGGCACACCGACCACCCCGGCAGGCTCCAGGCCCGGGCGGACCAGGTCGCCCCGAAGGAACCGGCGGCGTCCCGGGTCGCCGCCGCTCTCGCGGTCTCGCCGACCGCACGGCGCACGGCCCCAGCCGCGCTGCCGTCAGCTTCAGCCGCACCTCCCTCCCGGCCTCCCGCCCGGCCCTCGTCCGCGCCCGGTCGCTGACCGCTGCCCAGCTTGGAGCCCGCCATGTCCCGCACCAGCAGAACCGTCCCCGCCCTCGACCGCCCCGCACCCCCTGCGCCCATCGGATGGATCCGCCATGCCCACCCCCGAGTACGACCCGCTTCCCGACATCGCGGTCGGCCGCCACCCCGACTTCGGCATCGTCGCCGCCAACCCCAAGCAACTGGCGGCAAGCACCTGGATGTTGAAGGGATTCGACTTCCACCCTGTCCCCGACCACCCCAACCTGTACGCGCTGGCCAACCAGCAGCGTGACGGTCAGGGCCGCACCACCCGGGCCATCGCGCTACTACGCAAAGCCGGCTACCGGGTCGACGTGGACGCCGCGTTCGACCCCTCGCCGACCTCCGGACCAGCGCCCGCCCCCGACCGGCCCCCGCGCGTCGAGCCGGACGTCGCGTTCGCCGAACACCCGCAGCTCGGCGTGGTCGCCGCCACCGCCGACAGTTCCTCCGCTCTCGGCGGCCCGCTCATCCTGGAAGAGCACGGCTGGCGGCACAACCTGGGCCTGGACATCTACACGCTGCCTATCACCACGCACCGCAGCGAGGCGCTCGACAAGGTCGCCACTGCCACGCTGGCGATGCAACGGGCCGACCTCCAGGTGGCCGTGCAGCCCCTCCTCGCCCAGGACATTGCCGCGCGCCACTCACCCGCGCCCACGATGGCAGCGCGCCACCAGCGCGATCAGGGCTTCACCACTCAGAAGCTCCCCATGAACGCCGCCGCACTCGCCTCCAGTCCCGCCCGCGCTGGCCTGCCCGGTAAGGCGCCGGTGGCCGTGCCCGCCGCCTCCGGCCCGGCGGCCCGCCCGGTGGACCCACGCATCGCGTTCTCCCGTAACCGCTGACCCAACTCCCGTAAGGAGCAGTTCCCGTGGCCGTGAAAACTCTTTGGCAGATCACCCATTCCTGTGGGCACCAGGCTGAGCGAGACCTGTCCGACCGGGCGGCCGACCGTCGCGCCGGATTCGCCGAGTGGCTCGCCAAGCAGGAGTGCACCGATTGCTGGCGGGCCGCGAGGGAGGACGACGAGCAGGACAAGGCCGCCTGGCTGAAGGCCAAGCGCGCCGAAGAGCAGGCCGCGTCCGAAGCCTGGTCGGAACAGTACCGAATGCCGCCCCTCGAAGGCCGCGAGCGCGCCGTCGCCTGGGGCGTGCGCTGCCGCCACCAGGTCCTGGCCGCCGCGTACACCGCTCTGGTCCTCGAAGGCGAGACCAGCGAGGCGGAGTGGGAGGAGATCGAGGAGGCGGCTCGCACGATCACCCGCGCTGGCTGGTGGATTGATCAACGCTCCTCCGAGCCCGGCGACCTGACCGAGCTGCTCGAAGCGGCCACCGGCGCCGACCGGCCCACCGAAAACCCCCACTTCTGACGCCCGGTGCCCCGCTTCGGCGGGGCACCGATCGCTCCGCCTGCGCGGACTCCGCCTACGACCAGGGCCTCGACGAGCCGCAGTGAATCAGGCGTCTACCACCCATCTCCGGCCGGGCCAAATCGCGGATTCCGCGGATCCTCTCTCCCCGACGGCCCGACCACCCGGGCTCCCGTTCACCACTCCCCTTCGAGGTAGACGCCGTGATCGCCCACCTGCAGCGTGCCAGCCATACCGCCGACCTCCTGGAGTACCTGTACGGGCCAGGCGAGCGCGGCAACCACACCAACCCCCGCCTGATCGCGGGGGACGGCCACGGTGCCCCGATCAAGATGCTCACCCAGACCGACGCGCCGGCGTACCTGGCCCACGCCCTCGACGCACCCGTCGAGCGCCTCGGGGTCCGAGCTCCCGAGCGGCCGGTGTGGGTCTGCTCGGTCCGCTCCGATCCGCGGCACCCCGACCCGACCGACTCGCAGTGGGCCGAGGTGGCCCGCCGGATCGTGGCGGCCACCGGCATCGCCCCGGAGGGGGATCCGGACGCCTGCCGATGGATCGCCGTGCGCAACCAGGCACGGCAGGTGCACGTCGTGGCCACCCTCGCCCGCGAGGACGGCAGCCTCCACAACACCTACCGCGACGCCTTCCGCCTCCAGACCGAGTGCCACCGCATCGCCACCGAACTCGGCCACCCGCCCCCGGCCCCGCGCCCGACGCCCCGCGCCCAGGAGGCCCACGTGCCCGCCCCCTACATCACCATCAGCGCAGAGCCCAGCGGCAGCGTCTCGGCGAAGGGCGCCAGCGACGACCTGTCCGCCACGCTCCTCAAGCACGCCGGTTTCCAGCAGATCGAGGACTGGTACGGCCGCCGCCACCGCCTGGCGACCACCACCCCGCAGGCTGAGCGCGTCGCCATCGCCTCCCACGCAGCCGAGATGCTCCGCGCCGCCCGGTACAGCGTCGATCTTCACCCCGACCTCGACACGAGCCGGTTGACCAGCCCGGCCAACCCTCTCGGGCTCTACACCGCCGGAGCCGAAGTCCTGCGGCTGACCAACCAGATCAGGGCCGCCGAGAACGGTGCCGGCCTTGCCCAGGCGGTCGATCACCTCCTTCATCCCGAGCACGGCGTCCTGGAACGCCTCCGGGAAGCCCTGGAGACGGCAGGCGAACAGATCACCGACCTCGACGACGAGGCGTACGCGCTCGCCGACCGGTTCGGCTTCGCCGCAGAGTTCGTCAGCGCGGCGCAATCAGAACTCGTCGGAGCGGGACGCGAACTGCACCGTGTCAACGACTCGCGGCAGGACCACGCCGGGGCGCAGACGCAGTCCCCAGCCCCACCCGACGCACGAAGCGCGGCTCTCGCCACGTCGCCCGCGGCGGACAGGGCCAAGGCGTCTTCGGCGCTCGGAACTCCGTCTCCGGAGGGCGATACCGCCGTAGGTGCGCCGCAGGTCTCCAGCCCTCGGACCCGTTGATCCCGATCCTCTCCCCTCGTACCCCCCTTCGGCAGTCTGACGCGCACCTACCTCATGCGGACAGCCATCGACGCTCTGGCCAGCGCGTCCGCCGTCAGACCGGCCAAGGTCCGAGGGGTCTGTCCAACCCACCCGGCACCGACCCACGCACCGCGTCCAAGGAGGAACAGTGCCCGAGTTCTACCCGAGCATCGGCGATGCCGTAGGCGCCGCGATGCAGCACAACATCCGGCTTGCCTACGGCCACAAGGCGTCCGGCCCCGACGCGTCCCTGCAGGCCCGACACCTGTCCCACCCGTCTGCCGACCCGTACTCCGTCCCGGGGATGATCTCCCGGCTTACCGAGACGGCAACGCCCCATGAGGTCGCCGGAATCATCGAGGAGGTCAACGAAGCGATGGTCGGGGCTCTCCCGCAGCTGACCGAACTCGTGGCCGCAGCGGCCGACTGGACCCGAGCCCGTCTGACCTTCGAGAACCCGCACCACAACCCGACCTTCGAGACGTGGACACGGCTGGCCGCCGCCACCCGCATGCTGCGGGACGTCCAGGAGGAGCTGGCAGTCGCCGGGGACATGATCGGCGCGTGCCCTGTGCAACTCAGCGACCCCAAGTACCGCGACGAGGTGCCCGCCCTGCGGACCAGGGAGCCGCTCAGCGATGTCCTCGGCAACGACGCGGTCGCGGACAACGAGCCGCCCGCCATCCAGAACCCGGAAGCGGACCGATGCCGAGCCGCCCGCGCCTCCTCCCCGCACGCCGGCACCCAGCGGACCGCGCCCTCCGTCGACGCGACTTCCGAACCACCCACCAGCGCCTCACCGCCCCAGTCGCCGCGCACGCGATGACCTCGGCCTGACTTCGACCGCCGCCCCCTTCCCGGAGCAGGAGCTACCCCGATGACCAGCAGAAGAGCGCCGCGCGCCCCGCCTCGCCTTGTCCGCTCTCCCTCCTTGGACCCGCCATGCCCGCACCGCGTACCAGCGCGCCCTCGACCACCACCGGCTCCGACGCGCTTCTCTACCTCCTGTTCGGCGTCCTCGGCGCCGCCATCGCCTTCGGCTCCCTCGCCTGGCTGACCGGCAACCTCACCAACTCTCTCGTCGGCACCGGCCCCTGGGCGCCGTTCGAGGCCACCAACGCGCTCTTGCACCCCGACGCGCTGTGGCCGCACCTGGGCCCCACCGCTCTGCTGATCGGCGCGCGGCTCGTTCCCGGGCTGCTCTCCGTCTGCCTCACCGTCACCGGCCTGGTTGTGTGGCTGCGGCTGCGCGGCGGTGCGAAGAACGGCCTCGCCCGCAGGCGGGATCTCGCCCCTCTGATGAACAAGGAGATCGCCGCCAAGGCGAAGAGCCTGCGGCCGAGTCTGTCCGGCCTCAAGCCGAAGGAGGTCTCTCCGGCGGACCGCGGGATCCTCGTCGGCACGCACTCCCCGGGCCGGGGCGAGGTCCGCGCCTCCTGGGAGGACGTGATCGTCGCGATCATGGCCCCGCGCTCCGGCAAGACGTCCGGGCTGGCGATCCCCGCGATCCTCGCCGCTCCCGGCCCGGTACTGCTGACCTCGAACAAGGCGGCGAACGACGCCTTCACCGCGACGGTGGACGCCCGTGCCGAGGTCGGCACGATCTGGACGCTCGACCCGCAGCAGATCGCCCACCACCCGCGCGAGATGTGGTGGGACATCCTGGCCGACGCCCGTGACCTGGCTGGGGCGAAACGTTTGGCCGGGCACTTCGTCGCCGCAAGTGTCGACGAGTCCAGCGGTGCCGACTTCTGGTCCACCGCCGCGAGCAACACGCTGGGCGCGTTGTTCCTGGCCGCCGCGAGCCATCGGCGCCCGATCACCGATGTCCTGGCCTGGCTCGCCTCCCCCGCTGACCGCACGCCGGTGGACCTGCTCACCGACGCGGGCCACGAGGCGGTCGCCGCCCAGCTCCAGGGCACCGTCAGCGGGGCCACGGAAACGCGGGACGGCATCTATGAGACCGCGCGGCAGTACGCGAGCTGTCTGCTGGACCCGGACATCGCCGCCTGGGTCACACCCGACAAGCGCCTTCCCGAGTTCAAGCCCTCCGCGTTCGCCACCTCCCGCGACACGTTGTACCTACTCAGCAAGGACGGCGGCGGCTCGGCATCGGCGATCATCGCGGCGGCGGCCGACGCGGTGATGCGCGCGGCCGTGGTCGTCGCGGAGCGCTCCGGCGGGCGGCTCGACCCGCCTGCCCTGTGCGTCCTCGACGAGGCCGCCAACGTGTGCAAGATCTCCGATCTCCCCGACCTGTACAGCCACCTGGGCTCGCGGGGAGTGATCCCGATGACGATCCTGCAGTCCTACCGGCAGGGCCAGCGGTGCTGGGGCGAGGCCGGCATGGACGCACTGTGGAGCGCCGCCACGGTCAAGATCGTCGGCTCCGGCATCGACGACATCGACTTCGCCGACAAGCTGAGCCGCGCGATCGGGGAGCACGAGGTACGGACCGTCTCCGTCTCCCACTCCGACAGCGGCAAGTCGACGTCCGTGTCCATGCGCACCGAGCGGATTCTCGCCCCCGACGCGATCCGTGCGCTGCCCAAGGGCAAGGCGCTCCTCCTGGCCACCGGCCTGCGCATCGCGCTGCTCGACCTCAAGCCCTGGTACAAGGAGCCGTCGGCGAAGACCATCGCGCCTGCCTCCGCCGCCGCCACGGCCACCATCACCGACCGCGCACTCGCGAAGGCGAACACCTCCGGCTTCGGGCGTGCGGCATGAGCGGGGTCTGGGACGTCCCCGCCGCCGAACGCGTTGCCGCCCTCCGGCGTGAAGCAGCCCACCACGCCGAGTCCGGGGCGCGGGAACTGTCGGATCTGGAACTCCTCAACCGGGCCTACGAGTCCGTCGTCCGCGACCGGATCGACACCCACGACGCCTACATGCGCCTGCTCACCGATCTACGCCACCACGACGATCGGGTCCGCGCCGGGGCCGTGGCCGGCTTCCGCCCCCAGATCGACCGCATCGCCCGCCACGTCGTCAACGAACATCTCAAGCCCTACTGGCAGTTGGTCCACCGCGTCGAACACCTGCCGGAACGGCTCTCCGCCAGGGACGTCGAATCGCTGCGGTCCCAGGCGGCGTCAGTGCGGCACTGGCTACGCCAGGACGGGCCCGCCGAGGACCGGCTCGACCCCGGCGACGCCCGGGAACACCTCAGCACCCTGCGCACCGTCCTCGCCGCGCTCAAGGGACGCCGGGACGTCTCCACGGACGACGCGCTGCGGCTCATGGACGCGGCTCTCAACGACGGACCGCTGCTCGACCTGTTCGAGGTCGGCACACCCGAACCGCTGCCCGAGCCGGCCCCACCCGTCTTCGCCGGACCCGGCTGGACTGTCCACGCCCACGTGTGGACCTACCAGCCGGCGCCCGACGACGGCTTCGTCACCGCCGTCCGGCTCGGCGACGAATGGCGTATCGACCTGTGGTCCCCCGCCGGCCCCCTCCTCGCCCGCGGCACCGCACCCGAGAACGACGTCGCCGCCCTCGCCGAAGCCCTCGTCGCCCGGGCGCCGGCCTGGACCGCGGACCGCTCCGACTACGCCTGGCGCCGCTTCACCGACACCGCCAACGCCCTCCGGCACACCGACGACACCTCCCCACGAGTCCGAGCCGCCACCACACGCACCACGACACCCCACCGCCCCACACCGCACACCCCACCGCCCACCACGTCGCCCCTCCCGGCGTCCGCGCAGACGGCTCTCGACCGCGGCCGTCGCCGCTGACGGAGGGCACGCCGCTGCTCGGCCAGGCGAATCCGCACCCCAGTCGCCGGCCTCTGGACCAGGCACCGATCGACCGGAGCACCGCCCACACGAGTGGTCCGGACGTCAGGCGACATCTCCGACGCGCTCACGGACGCCGAACCGGAGAACGGCCATCCGGACGCCTTCCCGCCTGGTCCTGCCGCTCCGGCACCCCCGTCCGGGCCGACATCGACCTCACGGCCTGCCCCTCCCCCCCTACCTGCTCAGGAGTCCCCTCATGTCCTCGCGCACTCCGTCCCCTCCTCCGACGCGTTCCGAACGCCTCGCCCGGTCACCGGTCGTCCGACGCGGTGGCCAGTGGTGGCTGGTCACCGGTTCCGGATCGGTCCTCGCCACCGATCCGACGTTCACCAGCGAACTGGACCGCTTCGCCGACGCGATGACCGCCGCCGACCAAGCCGTCGCCGGCCTCCGCTCGCAGCAGGACGATCCGCCGGCTCCCCGCCCCGGGCGGCGGCGATGAACCCGCTGCTGAGTGCCGAGCAGGCGGTGCTCGGCTCGGTGCTGCTCGATCCCGGCCAGCTCGCGCACCTGGACTGGCTGGCGCCGGATCACTTCTACCGGCCCATCCACCAGGCGCTGTTCGCCGCCTTGCGCAAGCTCCGGACCGAGAACCATCCCGCCGTGGCGACCGGAGAACGCGTGCCGCTGTCCTGGGTGACGGACGCCGTCGCCGAGGCCAGTCACCACGTCCGAGGGCTGACTGCCGTGTATCCCCACATCCTGATCTCGGCCTGCCCGCGACCCGAGCACGCCCCGGTGTACGGCCGGATGGTGCTGGAGGGAGCGATCCACCGCAGCGTGACCGCGCACGCGATCCGCCTTCACCAGGCAGCCCGCGCCGATGCTCTCCAAGGTGAGGTGGAAGGAGCGCTGCACCATGCGGACGTCCTGGCCGGGGTGCTCGAAGACCTCGCGCGCCGCTGGGGGGCCGAACCGCGCCCGGTAGCCCCGGCGACACCGCCGCCCACAGCTCCCGTCGCGCCGCAGCCGGTACGAGCGGAACAGGTCGCCGAGGACGAGCAGATCCTGCTGGCGGTCCTGGTCGAGCGGCCGAAGGCGATGGACGAAGTCGTCGGCTGGCTGCGACCCGGCGACTTCGCCGACCCCGCCTACGGCCAGCTCTACCGCTGCCTGGGAGCGCTGCACCACCGCGGCGAACCCATCGACCGGATCACCGTGCTGTGGGAAGCCCAGCGGCGCGGTCTGCTGGCCGACGGCACGCTGACCACCGAACAGCTCACCGCCATCTACGACGGCGTCGGCCCCGGCAGCGCCGAATGGCTCGGCGAGCAGATCGTGCGTTCCTCCGTCGCCCGTACGGCCGCCGCCTCCGCCCGCGCCATCCGCGCCCTGGCCGAGAACGAGACCCTGGCCCCTGGACGGCTCATCAGCCACGCCCTGCACGCGCTCGGGCCGCTCGACGAAGTGCGTGCCCGCTGGCAAGCCGCGAACGGCCACCCCGCTCCGGCGCCGCCGCCCGCGCCACCGACAGAGGGACCCCCGACCGCGCAGGTCCACGCCGCCCTCGCCCGCAGCACGGCGCGACCGGCCGCACGGCCCTCGGAACGCCCAAGCCTTGCCTCCACATCATCAGCCGCACGACCGCCCTCGCGCACCCACGGCTGAGCCGTCCTCCGCTCTCACCCGCTCACAAACCAACCCAGCCCATCCGACCGTCCCCACCTTGGAGCGCCCCATGGACAACACCCCGCTCTCCGACGCCCTGGCTCTGCGCGCCACGGCCTCCGCCTTCGACACCCAGCGCGGCAAGATGCCGATGCCGGGAGACCCCCACCGCACACCCGACGTCGCCGCCGTCGCACGCCAGATCTCCGAGCTCGGAAAGCTGGTCACCGATCTGGGCGACGAGGTCCTCTTCCGCGCCGCCGACCAGGACCATGCGCCCCACACCGCTCGCGTGATCACCAGCTTCGCCGCCGCCGTCGAGCCCGCGGGCGAAGCGGCTTCCGCCCTGGGAGCGGTGGCCCACCAGCTCGCCTTCCTGAACCAGACCGAGAGCCTGCGCGACCAGCCCGACGCCAGGGATGCCCGGGAGGCAGCAGTACGGGTGATCGAGGAAGCACTCGCCACCGCCGACGCGGCCCTGCACGACGGGGCCAACTCCCTGCACGCCGCATCGGCAACGGTCTCTCCCCCGTCCGCACGGCTCCAGGCCGCCCGCAGCCGGTCCGCGACCACGGCGCGTTCTCCGGGGCCCCCGCCGCCCAACGTCACCACGGCCCCGGTTGCCCCCTCGGACCGAATCGCACGTGGCCGGTGACATGGAACCCACCACCGCGCGAACGCCGTTGATCGGCTCGCTCTGCTCGGGTTACGGCGGTCTGGACCTCGGGGTCCAGACCGCGCTCGGCGGCACCGTGGCCTGGCACGCCGAGATCAACCCCGACGCAGCGCGCATCCTGGCCCGCCACTGGCCCGGCGTGCCCAATCTGCGGGACATCGCTGCCGTCGACTGGGCCGATGTTCCTCGGGTGTGCGTCCTGACGGCCGGCTTCCCCTGTCAAAGACGTCTCCGTCGCCGGCCGCCGCTCCGGACTCAACCCCCACACCCGCTCGGGGCTGTGGCTGCACGTCGCCCGTGCGGTCGAAGCCCTCCGCCCCTGCTTGGTGGTGATCGAGAATGTCCGAGGCCTCCTCACCTCGCCCGCCGGTTCCCCTGGCGACGTGGAATTCTGCCCGTGGTGTCTGGGAGACGACCCAACCCAGCCTCCTGTGCGGGCACTTGGTGCCGTACTCGGCTCCCTGGCCGATCTCCGGTACGACGCGAGGTGGCTCGTGCTTCGTGCCTCCGACGTCGGAGCCCCCCACCGTCGCGAGCGCACCTTCCTCACCGCCTGGCCCGCCGAGCACCCTGCTCAAGACCCCGACGAGCAACATCGGCAAGAACGGCGGCTCCCAGCACCCCGCGAAGAGGAAGAGCGGCGGCCACGGCCCCAACCTGGCCGACGAGGTCGAGTGGCTGCTGCCCACGCCGAAGGCGTCGGACGGGATCAAGGGCTCGCCGAACCAGCGGCCCGGCAACGGGAACATGACGCTGCCGAGCGCGGCAGCATCGCTGCTGCCCACCCCGAGGGCGAGCGACACCGGCACCCCGGGCCGCCGTCCGGGCAAGGGCTGGCGCCCGCCCCTGTCAGCGGCAGTCCTGCCGCTGTGGGCGGAGGCGGCCACGGAAGCGGAGGTACCGACGGGCGATGGGGAGCGTACGCCTCCGCCATCGCCCGATGGGAGAACCTCACCCGCCCCGCGCCGCCGCCCACCGACGCCGCCGGACGCCTGCGCGCCCACTTCGTGGAGTGGATGCAGGGCCTGCCTCCTGGCTGGGTGACCGCAACTCCGGGACTCGGCCGACCGGCTCAGCTCACCGCCCTCGGCAACGGCGTGGTCCCCCAACAGGCCGCCCGCGCCGTGCAGTTGCTGGCACCGCCCTTCCCGCGCTGCCCCCGCTGCACCGCGCCGTAGCGCCCCACTACCCGGTTTCCCCGGCCGCGCCAAATCGCGGAAGCCCCGCATCCTCCTGCCCATGCCTACCTGCGAAGGGAGCACCGCCGTGACCTCCAGAAGAGCGCGCCGCACCTCGCCCCCGCCCTGCTCGCTCACTCCCTTGGATCCGCCATGTCCGACCCCAGCAAGGCCACCCCCGAGCCCGAGCCGTTCCGCGTTCCCGACGGCGACCTCGACGATCTCGCCAGCACCCTCGCCAAGACCATGGCGGAGGTACGCCAGCACGGCGTCATCCTGGACCGCCTCGGCTCCGAGCCCGTCCCCACCCATCAGCCCACCGCGGCCACCTCCACCGCAGGCGCTGCCGACGCCGACAAGGCCGCCGCCCCGGCCTCGGTGTTCATCCTCGCCCTGGGCGGCGAGGCGTACGCCGTCGAGCTGGCCGCGCTCAGCGACTGGGTGAACCACCTGTTCCTGCCCGTCTACGGACGGGAGATCAGCACCACCCGACCGTGGTGCGACCAGTGGCACGAGCACCCCGAGGCCGTTGCCCGGCTGCACGCGCTCTGGCTCGCGTGGCAGCAGCTCACCGACGCCGAGGCCGGCCTCTCCGGTCCCTCGACGTGGCACCGCGACCACCTCGACCAGGCCCTGGTTCATCTCCGTGCCCCCGACGGCCCCTTCGCCGCATGCACAACGAGCCCGACCCGGCCCAACCACCGCGTGCTGGCCACCCCGGCGCCCGAGCTGACGGGAGCCACCCCGTGACCGCCGAACCCGACTTCCGCCTCGCCGACTTCGAGCCTGCCGACGCCGCCTCCGAACTCGCCGAGAGCAGCATCTGCGCCGGAGACCTGACCGTGCTGGCCGAGCACCACACCACCCCGGAGGGGACACACAGCTACCTCGTCGCCCACGACAGGTCGATGACCTGGGGCGTCCCCGGTGATCCGGCGCTCGTCGCCATCAAGATCACGCGGGACCCGCGCGAGCGCACGTTCACCTTCGAGACCGCGAACCACGCCAGCCTGCCGTTCGCCCAGAACTGGCTGATCGAGCGCGGCTGCCCGCCCGAGCGGATCACCCAGGCCAAGGGGGACTTCCTGAAGCCCGCCGACGATCTCACCCTCTGGGTCGAGCGGCAGATCCGGGAGTCAGGCTCCCGCTACGAGGTCCTCGACAGCTGGACCTCGGACTACGCCCCGTCCGAGACGTGGACGTTGACCCGTGACTCCAGCGCCGCCCAGGCACCGATTCGCGTCTTCCTCGAAGAGGGAAACCCCGACGCCCACACATACACGATGCGCGAGGGCGCCTTCGCCGACGAGGCCGCCGCCCGGCACTGGCTGGAGCACCGCGGCAGTCCGCTGCCGCAGCCTCCGGACTACCGCGGTGAGGCCGCCGCCCGGCTGGCCCGCGCCGCCCTCACCCGGTCATCGGGTGCCTCCGCGATCCCGAAAGCCGACCTCGACACGGGCAGCGCGCGGTCGGCAGGAACGGGTCAGCGTCCGAAGTCTCGGAGGCCGATGTGAGCCGCGCCCGCTTCGCCTTCGCCGCCCATCCGGACGCCATCGCGGACCTGCGCCAACTCCCCGACGAGATCCGCGACCTGGCGCTGCTGGAACTGCAGAACCTGGTCCACGGCAGCGACGACTGCCTGCCGCTGACCGGCCGCCTCGCGGGCTTCCACAAGGTCTACGTCGACCCGGCCGTCTCCTACCGGATGGTCATCCAGTTCCGCCCGGCCCCGCCCACCTCGACCCACAAGCGCGAGATCTACCTCGTCGCGGCCGGTGCACGGGAGGACTACGCGGTCTACCGCACGGCCCAGCGCCGCACCAACCGGACCGGCCTCAACCGGCAGGAGGGCACCGACGCGGCGGCCGAGGCCCGAGTCCAGGCGGCCCGGTCCTGGTCTCCCCACGTGATCGACCCGACCGCGTCCCTCCCGGCCACCGCACCGGCGGCAGCCAGCCCCGCCGCCCCGGCCGCCTCCCGAAAGGCCTCCATGCGATGACCGCCGACCGTGCGTCCCTCGACCGCACCGAACTGGCCGGGCTGCTCACCGACGCCGCGCGGAGCGTCTCGGAGGTCCTGACGACCGAGTACCCCACCTCCGCCGGTCGCTCCTACCTGCATCCCGTCCTCGGAGCGCTGTCCGTCGGCCCCCGGGTTGTCCGCGAACTGAACGACCGGCTCGAAGAGTTCGTCGTCGAGGAGCCGCTGCCTTCCACCCCCGCCGGTCTGTTCACCCTGGCGTCCTACGCTTCCGCGCTCGGCTGGCTCACCGAGTCCCTCGCCGAGCTGACCGCCTCCGTCGACCAGATCTGCACGCGCGTCGGCATCCCCGCCGAGCCGCCGGACCCGGCCTTCGCCGCGCCCTCGCCAACGAACCAGGACGACGAGTTCGACTTCGCGTTCAGCGCGCTGGAGTTGGCCGCCATCCGCACAGCCGCCAAGGCTGCCGACCTCAGCCCCGGCGACTACGTCGAGGTGCTCTCGCGGTCCCTGCTCGCCGCCTCCCGGATCACCGACGCCTGCATGGAGATCTCCAGCGGCCTGCTCGAAGACGCCGCGTACGTCCTCGGCGAAGCAACCGATCACGTCCGAATCGGCGAGGGCCCCGACAGCCTGCCCACCCTGGTGCGCTCCCTGCTCGCCCGGATGGACGCTGCCGAATGAACCCCCACGACAGGGCGAAGCGGCCCGGTGCGCTGGTCACCGAGGAGTTCGGCGTCGAAGACCCCTGGGCGCTGAGCGACGACCATCCACCCCGCGACCCGCGTTCCCTCACCGGCCCGACCGCCAAGCCCTCCCGCTCCCGCTGAAATCCCCAGGAGGAAGACCCCATGTCCACCGTGAACTACACCCGCCACCTGGTCGAGCACCGGTACGGCCGCCCGCTGGAGGACCTCCAGCGCCACAGCGCGCATGGCGGTTCGGGAGATCCCGTTCTGCCCATCGTGCTGCGGCGGCTCGACGGCCTGGCCACGACGAACGCCCATGCCCGTGCCGCCCGCCGCAATCTCGACGCGGCCTGGCAGCGCTGCCGCTCCGGCGAACACGCCCTCGACGACCTCGTGCTGCGGTACGCGGCTGAAGTCGTGGACCTCGAACGCCGCGAGCAGTCGGAAGCCGAGGCAGTCTGGGACCTGCTGGACGTCCGCCTCCTCCTGGACCAGCCTGCCGCCCGCCGGCCTTCGACCGCCCGGCGAACCGGCCCCGCGCCGGGCGATGAGGACCTCATAGCCGTAGCCCGCCAGGTCGCCGCCCGTCTGCCCCGGCTCAACCGCGAAGCCCTACGCCAAGGCCTACGCGCCCGCGGCATCCACGTCAGCAACCGCCGCCTCGGCACGGTGCTCCAGCGTCTCCGCGCCGAGCGCGACCCTCACTGACCCGCGCCCCGCAGCCCGATTCCCTCGTCGTCATAACGGAGTTACCGCCATGTCCGCCCCCGCACAACCCGCAACCTCCCAGATCGGCTTCGTCGACGCCCAACGCGTCGAGGACGCACTGTCCCTCATAGCGCCGAAGTGGACCACTTGGTCGGCACAGACCCTGGCCCAGCATGGCGGCCCCATGCGTGTGCGTGATGTCGCCGCCCGCCTCCCCTTCGTCACCGAGCAGTTCGTCGGCAAGCGGCTGGCCCAGATGCACGATGACGGGCTGGTGACCCGAGCCGGTGATCGCCGCGGTGCCCCGTACCAGCTCAGTGGGTTCGGCGACGCACTGTCCCCGGTATACCGTGCGCTGTCCGACTGGTCCCACATGCACCTGTCGCTCGGCAAGGTGGCCGGTGCCGAGCGCGTCGAGGACGCCGTGCGCCGGCTGCACCTTCGCCACTCGACCGCCGTGATCCAGGTCCTCGACGCGGGCGGGCCCATGCGGCTCGTCCGCATCGCCGAACAGGCAGGACTGGACAACAGCTTCACCCGGCAGCGCCTGATCCGGCTTCAGCTCGACGGCCTGGTCACCCGCACCGGGCCGCGCCACGGCGATCCGTACGTCCTGACCGCAGCCGGGCGGGCGCTGGGCCCTGTCTACGCAGCCGTCGAGCACTGGAGCAACCCCGCCGCCGCACCGCGTCCCGCCCCTGTCCGGGTCGCGGCGGCCACGCGCACCCTCACGGGCATCCCGCCGGGGTCGGACGGCATCCGTACCTCAGCGGCCCTGCGGCGGAGCACCGCCGCGCCCAGCTCCCTGTTCAGCCATGCCCCGCAGCCACAACCGCGGGTGCCGGTGGCCGTGGCCGCTCAGTCGGCCTCCTCCCGGGGCCGGTGATCCGGGTGGCACTGAGAGCCAGCCGCTTCACGCCGTTGCCACGGCGCCCCCGTGCAGTCCAGCCGTTCGTTCCTCTGCACACGCGGGCGCGTTCCCCTCCTACACCTCGGAGTCCCGACCATGAACACCCAGCCCTACGACCAGCATCCCTATCAAGAGGTACTGGTCAGCCCCATGTACCTGGCCGGCTCCAACGGGACCGGGGACGCTGGCTTCGCCCCTGTCAGTCACTGGCCGCACCACTATCTCGACGAGGGCCCCTGCCAGCTCCTCGTCACCTCGCCCGACCAGCGAATACGGATCGGCTGGTTCGGCGACGACTTCGAACTGTGGAAGATCACCGCCGCCGAGGACGCCGTCTCCGCACCCCGCTGGACGGCAACCTTCAACCACGTCACCCCGGCCGAGATCGTCGCCGGGCTCACCAGCGCTCTGGCCCGCGACTACGCCGAAGCCGAGGCCACCGAAGGCAACGCGCGCTTCTTGACGAGCCCGTCGTTGTACTGGGCTGCTGCCGTGCGGCCGCTGACCAATGCCGGCTGGACCCGCGACGGGGCGGCCGAGCGCGGCACTGTCGAGATCATCGCCCCCGACGGACAAGCAGGCGTCCTGATCGACAACCGCCTCTCTGACTGGGACGACGAAACCGTCAGGCTGTGGGCCGGTCCTCCGGGTTGGAGCACGCGCGCGGAAGCGGTCTTCACAGCCCGCACCCCGACCCACCTGGTCGCGGCGACCGCAGCCGCCATGTCGGACTCAGCCCCGGCGATTCGTCAGCGGCACCAGATCAACCGCAAGGTGGAGCACCTGGTCACACTGGCCCCGGTCGGCCAAGCCGCCGATCCTCAGATCTCTCGTGCTCCGACCCCACTCGACGTGCGCCGCACCGCTGTCGCCCAGGCCGTCCACCGCGCCGCACGCGCCCCGCAGACAGCAGCCGACCTCCGCGTGGTGGCCGCTCGCAGTCGCACCGCGACTTCGGCACAGAATCTGTCGGGCAACCTCGCACACGCAGCGGCGGCCAGGCCGCCAGCCAGCCCGTCAGCCCCACGGCACAGCCGCTGAGTCCCGCCCCCAGCCCCTCCGAGACGTCGCCTCTGACCGAAGCAGCACCTCCGAATACCGGGAGTTCCGCCATGCCCGACGCCACCGCACTCGACCAGGCCGACGCGATGATCGAGAAAGCCTGGGGCCGCCCCATCGAGGCGCTGGAAACCCTCGCGGTTCGCCGCCCCGTCGAGGATCCGCTCCTGCGCTCGGCAATGCATATCCGTTCGAGCCTCGTCGTCTCGAACAACGCGGTCGCCGTCCACCAGGACCGCCTGCACGCCCTCACCCGGCCCGATCATGTGCCGGCCTTCCACGACCTGGAGCGGATCACCAGCTCGGCGGTGGACCTGCGCGTCGCGCAGGCCGAAAGCCGCATAGCCCTGCAGGCGATCAGCCA
This sequence comes from Streptomyces sp. NPDC059895, assembly GCF_042731035.1. NCBI lineage: Bacteria > Bacillati > Actinomycetota > Actinomycetes > Kitasatosporales > Streptomycetaceae > Streptomyces > Streptomyces sp. NPDC059895. The sequence continues at coordinate 9,583 of NZ_JBHWKO010000048.1, read as the reverse complement.
CGTGATCGAGGCCCGCGAAGCCGCCGTGACCACGGACCGGGCACCGTCGCTCAGCCTGGCCCAGGCCGCTGTCGCCCGCTCCGCGCACGCGCCGCGTACCCTGGGCCAACCACCGGACCAGCCCGCCCCGTCGGCCGCTGTCCGCCCCACGGTGGCCACGACCGGGCCCGGACGGTAACCGGTCAGCGGGAGTCTTCGTCGCGATGGGCCGCGCCGAACCAGGAGTCCATCGCGCGGGCCAGCTCCACCAACGTCAGCTCGACGCGCCGCCCGTCCGCGATCCGACGCTCCACCACGGCTTCCCCGCCACGCAGCCTCCGGGCCTGGATGCCCACGGCCCACTGCCCGTCGGCCACCATCGCTATGTCGCCCACCGTCCACGGCCGCCCGGCACCACGGATCTTGCGCTCCAGCCCGGCACCGTCCCAGTGTGTGCTCGACCCCGCCACGGCCTGCCCCTTCTGCTCTGTACGGCCCTGCGCCGCAACCCGGTTACGACAACCGGTCGCGCCGATCCATTCCCCGGCCCGCAGGCCTCCTCCCCCCTCGGCGGCCAGTTCGCCCACGGCAGACCTCACCTTCCCGGAAACGACTACGTACTTCGGCACACCGCATGTCAACGTACGGACCTCGGGAAAACCCGCAGGTCAACGAAGGGACGCCCACTCGTGAACGCTTCCAGCACCCTCCTGCCAGCCGTCGTCCGCCCCGCCGTGGAGGAACGCGCCTGGCTCTCCAGCGACCACTGCGCGAGCCCGGTACTCGAACTGCTCGGCGGGCTCGGCTGGGCGATAGTCGACACCCCGGAAGCCAACGTGCACTGCACCAGCCCGGACGGCCGCGTCTACGTCAGCTGGCTCCCCGAGGACACCACCGCCTGGAAGAGCGGCATCGTCTGGCAGGTCCGGGTCCACCCCTCCGACGCCAAGCCCTGGATCCAGGAGTTCGGCGTCGACACCCCCTCCGAGGCCGTGGCCGGGTTCCTCGCCACGCTCATCGCAAGCCGCTGAACCGCCCAGCAGCCGGTCATGCGCGACCAACTCTGCTTCGACGCCCCTGACGCTCTATCACCACACCGATTCACCCTCGATCCCGGAGGCTCCCCGTTGCCCCAGCACCTGACCGTCGGCCACCTGCTCCGCCAACTTCAGGACCTCGACCCCGACCTGCCAATTCGCCTGGCCGTCAACCCCGACTGGCCCTTCGCCCACTACCTCGGCACCGACGTCGTCGTGGGCGACGGCATGGCGTTCATCGCCGAAAACGGCCAAGAGGGCTACCTCCCGGCATCGGTCCGCAACGCCCTCGCCTGGGCCTGACCCGCCGTACGAACCTGTCCAGGAGGCCCCGATCTCACCGCGACACCGCCCTTCCACCGCCCACCCTCTGCACGCCCTCGCCGTGCGGCCCATGCCGCCGGGAGCGAGCGGCGCACTGGTCCAGCGCGTCTCCGCCCTCCCGGAGGGACCGCTCGACGTCTCCTGGATCCCGGCGGACACCCATGAACTCCCGCTCGGCCGTATCCGTCTGCACTGGGAGCCCGCCTCCCGCGCGGGCTGGGACGTCACCGCCCACCTAGGCCTGGCCACCACCGAGGTCCTCCTCGCCTCCTGGCCCGCCGCCCCCGACGACTGGCCACGCCTGGTCCGCCCCACCATCCACGAGGTGACCGGCCTGTGCGCCGCCCTCGCCGTCGCCACCAGCGCCCTGGACCTCTCCAACCGCCTCGCCGAGGTCTGACCGCCACCCGCAGAAGGCCGCCCCCGCCCACAGCAGGGGCGGCCTCCGCCGTACACCCGTCCGGATGGTGCGTACGCTCATCACCGGCGAGCGAGTAGACAGGACGGCCAACGACCAACGGCCTGGGGTATCCGGAGGTGCCGCCCACCTGGGCATCCGCGTCCGGGCAGCCCGCAGCCGCAAGAGCCGGTGCAGTCTGCCGGAGCCCGACGTCAACAGCGTGCCGGACCGGCTGCGCCGGAGGCACGCCATCTTCCGGGACTGGCAGCCGGTCAACCGGGGGGCCACAGCGACCTGCACGGCACCGCCCGACCCGACGGCACGGCATCCGGCTGACCGGCAGTCGGTCCCACCCATAGTCTGCGGCCATGACGACCGACTCGCCGATGCCGTCCCCGCCGTTCCCCTCGCCAGACAGCGCCGTGCTCCGGCTGATTGTCGGCAACGCCATCGCCTCGGTCCGCAGCGGCGAAGCCTCGGTAGAGGAGGCGATCCTCCACGCAGCCGTCCACGGCTGGTACGAGGGCCATGTCCAGGGCGAAGACGAGTGCCCCGGCTGCGACTTCCGGGGCGAGCTGCCCAAGCACAGCAACCGCGGTTGAGCGCGGCTAGATTCCGGAGCCGACAGCTCGGCCAAGCGTTCGCGCCACCCGCCGCACCAGTGTGGTCGGCTTCAGGTTCCGTTCCACCCTGAGCAGGTAGCTGACCGGAGAGCCAGCGAGCTGAGCGTCGCGGGCCTCCGCCGTGGCCTGGCGCAGGGTCGCGGCGGCGATCGCGAGACTTCCTCCGGCGATCGGCACGTTGCCTGCCCAGCCGCTCGCCGCCGCGGCGAGGGCGGGCACTTCGAACTTGTAGTTCAGCGCGCTGTAGAAGGTTTTGAGGTTGAGGCCGCTCATAGCCTTCCGCAGGTCCTCAAGTGGCTGGGCGATGCTCTCGGCGAATGTCATCCGGAGGTGGTGTTCGAAGGCTGCGCGGTCTTCGATGCCGCCCACCTGCTCCCGCAGGTCTGCCGCAGCCTTGTCGACTGCTTGCCTGAAGGCACTGAATTCTGCCTTGTAGTCGTTCCGCAGTTGGATGATCTTCGCCACCGGCACCGAGCGCAGGCCGTCCGGGAGGACGCACTGCACGGCCATCAGCCCGAGTCGTGTTGTCTCGTCGGAGCTTGCCGGTCGGGGCGGCTCACCCAACATGGCGGCAGCGATCCGGTCGCTGTCCCAGCCGTCGGTGGCACTGTGGGCCTCGACCTGGTCGGTGATCGGCGCGTAGCGCGTACGGCGGGCCAGCTCCTCGGTGAGCACGCACTTGTAGATCCAGGCCAGGACCGGGTCCATGGCCAGCCACGTCACGTCCGAGGATCTGGCGATGCGCGACCGCATGGCCGGCACGGCGAGACCGGCACCGCGTAGGGCGTCGGCGAGCCCTGGGTCTACCTCGTTCGGGTAGAGGCCGGCGAGGGGGCGTTCGTCGCGCGGGAGCGTTCGCTGGTCGTCAGGCGAGGTCGGCTCGGCGTTGATGATGCGCTGTCCCATCAACAGCGCGGGCCGGTTCCCCTGTTGCGTGTGGAAGGGTCGGGTGTCGGCCGTTGCCAGAAAGCGCTGCCTCAGTTCGGTGCCGTGGTCCTCGACCGCCTTCAGGAACGCTGGGGCGACAGCGGCTGCCGCCTCCCTGGGGTCCACGTCGGTGAGGAAGTTGTCCAGCCCGTCGCGCAGGGATTTGACCAGGTCCGGGTCGTTGACACGAAATCCGCGTGGTACGACTCGGGCCAGACCCGGCCAGTAGAGGGCGGCGGCCTTGATCCACTGCTCCTTGCGGAAGTGCACGTACGGGTAGTAGAGGCCGATCCGCTGCACTGCTGCCCTTTCACCGCGTCATGTCGGCCTCACCGGATGCGTCCGGGGGCCGACAGCATGCTACGCAAGCAGTGTTCGCTGCTGGTTCAGGGAGCGGAACCGCGCTGCCCTACTCCAGGTAGGTGCCGGCGAACGCGCCGTCGAAGCCGAGTGCGATCAGGCCCTGTCCGACGCTGGGGTACGTCGTCCCGTCCGGGATGGCGATCATGGCGTCGAAGTCGGCGCGGCTGATCTCGGGCTCGAGCCACTGGTTGCCGCAGCGGCAGCGGACCCAGACATTGCGGCCGTGGTTGATGAGCAGCCAGTCGCGCCGGGCCCGGCAGGCCGAGCACAGCACGGCGATGCCGCGCAGGGACAGCACCGGCGGGTGGCTGAGGCATCGCGTCGTTCCGGGTCCGCTGGGCGGCTGCGTCTCGTACTGGAGTTGCAGCAGGGGATCACTTCCGGCGGGGGCGGCGGGCAGGACGGGGGCCGTCTCTACGTGGTTGTCGGTCGTTCTGAGCACGAGCGTCGTCTCCCGGTCGAGGGCCTTCTCTTCATCCGTAACAGCCGGTGGAGCGGGTTGTCCAGGTGTTTCGCGCAGTCCGGCAGGATGGTGGCGGGCTTGCCGGACTGCTGGTCAGCGACGCGGCGGGCGGCTGTGCGGGTCCGGTGCGGCGGGCCTCGGCGAGGCCGGGGGCGCGGTCCGGACGCTGGCCGGGTTGGCGGGAGGCGTGGCGCGACCGGTGCCGGCCTGCGGGCGTCGAGTGGCTTCGCCCGGGTGGGCGGGGAGCTGGGCGAGGCGGCGCAGTCGCCAGACCAGGACGTCGTTCACGTCCTCGGCCGTGTCGAGTTCGCGCATGGCGATGGCCTCCTGCAGGAGGGCCTTCGGGTCGTGGCCTGCCTGCTCGGCCTGGGCCAGGGTGGCGGCCAGGGCGTCGTTCTTCGTGCTCGTGCGGGGTCGGGTGCGGTTCTCGGGCAGGGCGGCGCGGATGGTGGTCTCGTAGGTGCGGCGCTGGGCTTCGGGCAAGGCTCGGCCCTGGTCGCGCAGGGCCTGCATGGGTGCGGCGGCGGCATGGCGGTAGGCGGCGCGAAGGTGCTCGGCGGCCTGTCGGGAGGCTTCGGCCTGCTGGGCGTGACCGCGTGCGGAGTGCCAGCGTGCTGCGGCTAGCGCCACGAGGACGAGGGTGGAGACGAGCATGGCGGTGGTGCCGCCGTCTTCTCCTCGTCCGAGCGCGCCGCCGGCCTGGATGATGCCCCGGGCCGCCGAGCGGATCGCCCGGGTGTCGGCGCGTTCGGCTCGGACGTGGCTGCGGGTGGCGCGTTCGAAGGAGCGGGCGGCGGCGCCGAGTTCGGCGCGGGTGGCGGCCGGGGAGGTCTGGGCGACGGCGTCCAGGAGTTCGCCGACTCCGACGAGTTGGGCTGCGGCTTCGTCGTCGTCGCTGTCCAGGAGAACTGCGGCGCGCTCGGCGATCCCGGTCGCGGTGCGTCGCCCCCGTGCGGACGGCGACCAGTCCAAGCGGACGCTGTCGGCTTCCAGCAGCGGGCCCGTCTCGGGGGTTCCGTCGGCAAGGCGGCGCTGGATCCTGGGATAGGAGAGGTCGGGGGCTAGGGTCGAGCCCGCGAACCAGACCGGCTCGCGATCACGGTTGCGGTCTCCGGGCAGCGCGACCGTGTAGCCGAGGACGTCGCCGGAGGGGGCGTGCCGGAGCTTGACGCGCAGGCCCGCCTCGCGAAGGCGGGTGAAGAACTCGGCTTCGCTGGCTGCTCCGGCGACGGCCTGGCGGACGGCTTCGCGTAGTGTCTCGCGCGGTGTCTCGGGTCGGCCGGTCCGCTCGGCTTTGAAGCGCTCGGCGCTGGTGGGCGTCTTGGCTCCGGTGCCGTCGCCGGGCTTGAGCCGCCGCAGGCCCATCTCCTGTTCGATGCAACGGCATTCGGCCTGGGCCTTCTTGAAGTCGTAGTTCATCCTCGGGCGGCGCAGGTCGCCTCGGACCATGGTGGCGAGGATGTGGATGTGGTCGTCGGCGTGGCGCACCGCGACCCAGCGGCAGCCGTCGGGATCGCCTTCGGGGGCGAGGTTGACGGCGTGGACCAGGCGGCGGGCGACGGTGTTCCACTCGTCGTCGGTCAGGGTCCGGTCGCCGGGGTCGGTGCGGACCGAGCAGTGCCAGACGTGCTGGGTCGGCGCCTTGTCGCCAGCCTGCTTGACCCGCAGGTCCAGGGCGGCGGCGAGCCGGGCGAGGGTGACCTTGGGGTCGGGGTCGGGGCTGGTGTCGCGACCGGGGTCGGGGGCGAAGCCGTCCCAACTGCCGACGAGGTGGGGGTCGGTGTGCTCGTCGCGCTTGCCGGGGCCGTACAGGTAGACGAGCAGGCCATGGGTGCGCGAGCCGCGTCGGATCTTGGGGACCATCAGAGGCGCTTCTTCACCAGGGTGTCTGCCGCGTCGTCCACGCGGGTCAGGACGCGGTTCACGGTCGTCAGGGCGCGGTCGAGTTCGCCGGGGAGGGGCTGTCCTCCGGCGTTGTAGACGAAGGCGATCTGGTTGATGTTGTTGCCGACACGGGAGATGGCGGTGCGCAGGGCGGCCAGTTCGTCGATGGCGGCGTCGAGCTGTTCGTTGGTGTGCACGGTGGTCGAACCGCGGGCGACGGCGAGGCCGGCGGCGGCGAGGAAACGGGCGACGGTGACGGCGCGCTGCTTGGCGGCGGCAGTGATCTCGCTCTTCTCGGTGTCGGACAGGCGGGTGGTCGTCTTGTGGGTGCGCTGGCTCGGGTTGCGGGTGCGTCGGCGCGGCTTGCGGTCGGGGAACGCGGGTTGGCTCGGGCTCTGCTGCTCGCGCGGGGCGCGGTCGTCTGCTTCTCCTCCCACGACCGGCGCCCCCTGGTGCCGGGAGTCCGGCTGGTCACCGTGCGCCCTCGCTCGGGGACCAGCCGGACTTCCCCCGCTCCCCTGGGCGGGGGCAAGTGCGTACGACGGGCCGTAGGACCGTCGTATGCGACAACTTGCTCCGCCTGGAGCCGAGTTGGGGTCACGCTGCGGTCCGGACGTGGTGGCCGCCGGGTCGTTGGCGGTCACCGGCCAGTCTCGGCGTCCTGCTGGTGGATGTCGCGGACGATGTCCTCGATCCAGTCCATGGCCAGGACCGGGTGGTGCAGGGTCCAGAGGCGGCTGTGTCGGCACCGTTGCACGGTCCAGGTGTTGTCGGGACCGGATTCGGCGCGGTGGAGGTGGCCGCGCTGGTGCAGGACAGTCAGCCAGGTGTCCACCTCGGCGGGTGTCGCGGGTTTCGTGCGCATGGCGATGCTCTCCGGTTCACGGGAGGACGTCGTGGGACGGGCTGTCCGGGGCGGGTGACCGGCCGAGGTGTCCGGCTCGGTCACCGCCCCATGGGGTGTGCGGTCAGTTCCGGGGGGTGGTGACCGACTGGCCGTGCTGCTGACGCAGCTGGACCATCAGGGCGGTCAGCGTGTCGCTGGAGAGCGGGATCTGCTGACCGCGGATCGCCTGGGCGACCACCTTGCGGGTCAGCTTGTCCTCGGCCCTGACCGCCGACCGGGCGATCTCCAGCAGCTCCTCGGTGTCCGGGTCAGGCCGCCGGCCACCGGTTGCCCGGGGGGTGCCGTCAGTGACCGGTGGCGGAGTGACCGGCCGGTCAGTCGCCGACGGGAGGTTGTCCGGGTGACCGTTGACCGGCTCGGTGACGGTCTGTCGGTCACTGACCGCCGGGGTGGTGTCCGACTGTCCACCCAGGTCAGCAGCCTTGGGCTCCTTGTCACGCTGGCTGCTGATCGGGCTGCCGCTGTCCGCCGGGGCGCTGTCCCCGGCCAGTGTCGGGGCAGCCGGGGTCTGCTTGTCCAGGGACGGACGGGGCCGGTCGGTCAGGGCGGTGGCCGGCTGTCCGGCGCTGACCTGACCGGGCGGCGGCTGCTGGCGGCCGGCCCGGTCAGTCCGAGTGACCGGGAGACGCTCGGGCTGACCGGGGTGACCGGCCTGAGCGAGGTCATCGCGGTCACTTCGGTCGCTGGCCTTGACCGCCCCCCGGGCGATGAGGATGTACAGGTGCACCGCTCCGGCCAGGGCCAGCGGGGCGATGGTGGACAGCACCGCGACCACCGTGTCTCCGAGCCGCAGCCCGGTGGCCGATGTGTTCTCTTCGTTCAGCCTGACCGCGTGCAACGCGTTGGCCCAGATGCTGGCGGCGGTGGCCGTGCCGAAGAGCGTCCAGACGTAGAGCCGGGCGCGCAGCGGTGCGTCGCGCAGGACCAGCAGAGCACGGATGCCGTACGCGATGAACCCGTCGATCACCAGAGGGAAGAGGTAGGTCAGCAGACCCCGGACGTGGATGGCGACGGCCATCTGCTGCAGGGCGTCGTACGACAGGGCGCATCCCGCACCACCGAGGGCGATGACGACCGCGCGGTCCCACCTGGTGACATGCGCCGTGCTCGGCGCGCTCGCGATGGTCACGCCGCCGTCCCGAAGTCGTCGCGGCCCAGCTGCTTGCCGTCGGTCTCAGGGGGTGGAGTGTTCTGCGTGGTCTGCTCCAGGTCTCGGTTGCGCAGGGCTCGGCGGGTCTCGCGGTAGAGCTTCTGGGCGTGCTCCTCGCTGATCTTCAGGAGCCAGGCCAGGCGCTGTTCGGTGAGGCCGTGGCGGTAGGCGGCACGGACGACCGCGCGGCGCTCGGCCTTGGTGAGGTGGACGTCGCGCCCGGCGACAGTGGCGTTGACCCGGCTGTAGTCGAGGCGGCCGGCGAGGTTCTCGTGCAGCGGCTCGCGCTCCTCCTCGGTCATCCCGCCCCGTATGCCGTGGGTGTCGCCGCCTTCCAGGGCGGCGTCCAGGCAGGTGCGGCGGACCGGGCACTGGCCGCACAGCGACTTCGCTGCGGCGATCTTGGCGGTCTCGTCGGGCTCGGGGAAGAACGTGTCGGGGTCCACCGGGTTGTACTCGGTGCTCTGGCAGACGGCCTGGTCCTGCCAGGTGTGGTCACCGAGCGACCGGTGGCGGGCAGGGCTGATCGTCGTGGTGGTCATGCGGGTTGCTCCGATCGCTCTCCGCGCGCAGGGGCGTCGGCGGAGGGGTGCGCTGGGTCGGGAGGTGCATGGGGCGGCGCGCTGGAGGCGCGGCCCGGCGGTACGGCCGGCGGCGGGTCAGGCGGGGCGGTGGCGTCTGCGGTCGACCGGCTCGAACTCGACCCGGGTGGTCATCTGCGCGAGTCGGGAGGTGACGCGGTCGCCGAGGTAGGCCCGGAGGTCCTTGATCGCCAGGTTGGTGGTGATCAGCGTCGGGAGCATGTGGTTGTACCGGCGGTTGATCAGCCGGTACGTCACTTCCTCGACCCACTCGGACGCCTTGGCCGCGCCGAGGTCGTCGATGATCAGCAGCGGGCACCGGCTGACGGCCGCCAGCTCCCGCTCGCTGTCCACCCCGGGGCGAGGGCGCAGGTCGGCGTACAGGTCAGCGGCCGTGGTCGCGCGCCACCGCACGCCCACCCCGGCCCGCACCAGCTGTCGGACCGCCCCGTACGCCTGGTGTGTCTTGCCCGCGCCGACCACCCCGGCCATCAGCAGACTCGGGCCGGTGGCGACCTGCCGCCGGGCTCCCAGGCTGGGCGCGACGGCCTGCTGGGCGACGTCCCGGACCCAGTCCAGGACCTGCGGATGGTCGGCGACCGCGCCCTGGTAGCGCGGGGGCATCGCGGCCAGCAGAGCGTCCAGCGGGGAGAAGGACTCGGGCTCGTCGACCAGGGCGGCGACGGCTGCCGGGTCGATGTTGCGGGCGGCCAGGATCCGGGCCATCCGGTCCAGGGTGCCTGCGCCGCCGAGAGTCTGCGGGTCGCGGGTACGGGTGCGCATCACAGCTCCTCGGCGTAGGCGGCGGCAGCGTCGACCGGGTTGGTCCACGCCTGGTGAGCGGGCACGTTAGGGCCTGTATTGAGTCGTGATCATTGAGCGGTTCGAGTGAGGTCCTTGATCCAGATCATGGAGGCGCGGAGGTGGAGTCCGGCGAGGTAGCTC
>NZ_JBHWKO010000047.1:0-61062 GCF_042731035.1 Streptomyces sp. NPDC059895 | reverse complement strand
GGCACCTGCACCACCTGCCACCGCCCCCTGCCCAGAACCTCCGCCACCAGCCAGAACCCAAGAGCCAGAGCAACCTAACGGAGTCCTACTAGCTCCCCGACGGGGCACCCCGAGGCCCCCGCGTGTGCGTCCGTGTACATGTGTTGCCGGATACGTTTGAGCGTAGCCGACAGGTACCCGGGGGCGTGCGACGGGGGCGGTCGTGTGGGGGCGATCCGTACGGCAAGAGCCCTCTCGGCCATACCAGGTGACGAACACCCCCAGGGGCACTTAGTCTGCTCGACGAGGTGTGAGGGCGGGACAACGGGCACGTCACGGGAGTGACCGGCCGTCGTTCTGTCACACCCGGTCGGCCGCACAGTGGCGTACGGGCGTCGGCCGCACTGCCACGTACGGCGACACACACCCTCGATCCGGGCGGCGGGGCCGTGGGGGAGCGTGCGGACCGGGCCGATTCAGCGGTGAAGGGAGTGGGGGGACTGTGGAGTCGATCGTGGGGGCGATGGTCGGCCGGGAGCGCGAGCAGGAGGTCCTGTCGGCGTTCGTGGCGGACACCGAGGGCCGGGCCCTGGTCCTGCGCGGCGACACGGGGGTGGGCAAGAGCGCGCTGCTGGAGCACGTGGCCGGCCTCGCCGCGGCCGGGAAGCACCGGGTGATCCGGGCGGCCGGGGTGGAAGCCGAGTCGGAGCTGCCGTTCGCCGGGCTGCACCAGTTCCTCTATCCGCTGCTGTCCTCCATCGACCGGCTGGACGAGGTGCACCGCAGGGTCTTCGACGTCGTCTTCGGCAGGAGCCAGGGGGCGCCGCCGTCCGTCATGACCCTGGGCATCGCCGTCCTGGACCTGCTCTCCCTCGCGGCGTCCCAGATGCCGCTGCTGCTGGTGCTGGACGACGGTCAGTGGCTGGACGCCTCCAGCACCGAGGTGTGCGGTTTCGTCGGGCGCCGGCTCACCGGCAGCTCGGTGAAGCTCGTCGTCGTCCTGCGCTCCGACCTGGCCTCGGGCTTCGACACCGCCGCGCTGCCCTAACTGCCGGTGGCCACGCTCTCGGAGGAGGCCTCCGAGCAACTGCTGGACAGCCGCCACCCGGAGCTGGACCCCCACATCCGCCGACTGGTCCTGGACGAGGCCCAGGGCAACCCGCTGGCCCTGCTGGAGCTGCCCCCGTACGTACGCGCCGACCGGGCCGGGCGTACCCCCGAGGAACTGCTCGGGTACACCGGCATCCCGCTCCCCCAGCGGCTTCAGCAGGTGTACGGCGCCCGGATCGAGGCCCTCGGCGACACCGTCCGCGCGGAACTGCTGCGCGGTGCCCTGGACGGGGTCGGGGCGGGTGCCGCGGCGGGCCATGTGCGCGGTTCGCGCTACCGCATGACGGAGGCCGCCGAGGCCGCGGACTGCGGTCTGCTGGACATCGACCCCCTCACCGGCGACTTCGTGTTCCGGCATCCCCTCGTGCGTTCGACCGTCGTGCAGACGGCGACCCCCAACGAGCGCCGTGCGGCGCACGCCGTGCTGGCGCGGGTGCACCGGGACGACCTGGAGCGGCGGGCCACGCATCTGGCCGCCTCGACGGTCGACCCGGACGACGACGTCGCGGCCGTGCTGGAGGCCGCCGCGGACTCCGCCACGGTGCGGGGCGGGGCGGTGGCGGCCGTGGCCTGGCTGATCCGGGCGGCGGAGCTGAGCGAGAGTCACGCGGAGCGGTCCCGGCGGCTGGGCAGCGCGGCGTACATCGCCGGGCACTCCGGCCAGCTGGACCAGGCCCGGCGGCTGATCCGCTCGGGCGGCGGGTCCGGTTCCGACGACTCCCCGGCCTCGGTGATCACCTCGGGCTACGTCGCTCTCTTCGAGGACGGGGACGTGCGGTCCTCGCAGCGGCAGGTCTTCGCGGCGATCGAGAAGCTGCGCGACCGCGGGGTGCGGGAGCCGGACGAGGTGCTCACGCGCCTGATCGACCTGCTGCTGGCCATCAGTCAGTACGCGAGTGACGAGGTCGCGTGGGAGCGGGTGCACAAGCTTTTCGACGAGCTGGGCGACCTGGTGACTCCCCAGTCCCGTATCTACCAGGACTCCTGGGGCGACGTGGTGCGGCGCGGTGCCGGTGTGCGTGAGCGGGTGGAGCGGACCTTCGTCGGCCTGCACGACCTGGAGCCGTGGGACATCACCCGGCTGTCCGTCGCCGCTTATCACGTGGACACCCTCAGTCAGTACCGGCCGCATCTGCAGCGCACCGTGGACCGCGAGGTGGAGACGGGCGCCCTGGCCGACGCCATGACCATGCTGCATCTGATCATGCTCGACCAGATCGCGGTCGGTGAGTGGGCGGAGGCCGAGCGCACCGGGGAGCGGTGCCTGGAGCTGACGACCAAGCACCGGCACACGCTGTTCACCTATCACACGCAGGCCTATCTGGGTCTGGTGGCGGCGTTGCGGGGTGACATCGAACGGGCCCGGGAACTGCCCACACCCAAGGCAGGAAGGCAGCGCGCGTGCCGCTGACCCTGGCGGCGGAGACCTTCGAGCGGCTGGGGGCCACCGCCTGGGCCGAGCGGGCGCGGGCGGAACTGCGGGCCACGGGTGCGGTCCCGCTCTCCTCCTCGGCCCACCTCGCGGCGCTGACCTGGCAGGAGCGCCGGGCCGCGAACCTCGCCGCAAGCGGTCTGACGAACAAGGAGATCGGCGAGCGCATGCACCTCTCACCCCGCACCGTCAGCTCACACCTGTACCGGGTGTTCCCCAAGCTCGGCATCACCTCACGCGCCGCCCTGCGCGACGCACTCGGCAGACTGGCCGGCGATCAGGCGGTGTGACCCGGCCCCGGGCTCTGCGGACCCTGGGGCGGCCGGTCAGTTGCCGGCGGGAAGGGCTCGGACGCCGTGATCGTCGAGCCAGCCGAGGACGTAGTCGGCGACGAACCGCCACCCGCTGTCGATGACCAGGGAGTGCGCGCGGTCGGCGAACTGCTTGAGGTCCGTCGCGGCGGTGGAGTCGCCGTAGGCCTTGTACACGGCGCGGGTGGCGGAGTCGGGGACCAGCAGGTCCTCCTGTCCGGAGATCAGCAGCAGCGGGCCCCGGTCCGCATTGTCGACGTCCACCACGGCGTACGGGCTGCGCTCCGTGCCCGCGCAGCCCAGATCGGCGAGGAGCCGTCGGGGGGCGGGCACCACGTACCGTTCGAGGAGGCGGTCGGCCTCCTCCACCTCGACGGTGTTCGCGAAGACCCTGTGGAACTGCTCCGGGGAGAGCGGCACCACGTGTCCGGTGCGCTCATCCTGGCCGGGAGTCCAGAGCGCGGGCGGGGACTCGTACGGCGGGATGCCGTCGAGAGGGGCGGGGGCGATGGCCACGGCGGCCCGGCCGATGTCGGCGCCGATGAGGTGGTGGGCGATGAGCCCGCCGACCGAGTGGCCGACGATCACCGGCGCGACGTCGAACGAGCGGACGATTCCCGCGTAGTGCTCGGTCAGCGCTTCCAGACCGAGGCCACCGAACGCCTCCGGTGACTCGCGCAGCTTCCGGACGACGGCCCCCTCCCCCGGCCAGCCCGGGGTGAGGGCGAGGAAACCCCGGCTGGCGAAGCGCTCCGCCCGCGACTCCCAGGACAGCGCGTGCAGCCACGTGCCATGGATGAAGACGACGGGAGTACGGTTCACGGCGGGCCCCTCCGAGCATGACGACCATCAGCCCGGCGCGGGCACGCGGGCGACCCGTTCAGGATCGTCGAGCCGCAGGTCAGGGGCGACAGTCGAATGACTTGATGTCGGCGGCCCGCCAGGTGTCCGCCGGACCCGGTCGGCCCCGTGCACCGTCGAAGTCGGTGATGCCGGACGGTCAAGTTACTTATGTGCGACGTTCCCGGGGCGGCCAGAGTGGGTCGGGCCAGCTTTCGCCACAGAGAGGGATCCACTCGTCATGAGCGGCAACCGACCGGATGTACAGGCCCGCCGCACGGGGCCGTCCGACAGCCTTGAGCTGGTCCTGGACATCGAGCGCGTGCTGGACGTTGCCGCCAGGCAAGCTGTCAGGGCGGAGTTCCGGTTCGATCCGCGGTCCCCGTTGACCGTGTGTGTGGAGTTCCTCGTCGAGGGCGGCCCCTGCGTGCTGTGGCGGATCGGCCGTGATCTCCTCCACGAGGGTCTGTACTCGGTCAGTGGCCTCGGTGACGTCCGGATCTGGCCGACGCACCCGGAGGACCGCACCACCGCGCGACTCCAGCTGACCTCCCGGGACATGGCGGCCCTGTTCGAACTGCCCGTGCGGCCGCTGGCGGAGTGGCTGGAGCACACCTACGAACTGGTGCCCGCCGGTCAGGAACTCGCCGAGATCGACGGGGACTCGGCGACCGCGGACCTGCTCCAGGACCGCATGCCGCAGTCCGACTGAGCACGGCCCGACTGAGCACAGCCCGACTGAGCACGGGACCCGGCTCCTCATCCGGGTCGCCGCGCCGCGACGAGAACGGGACCGCCCGGAACCGTGGGGAACACACACTCCTCTCCCCCGGTCCGAGCGCTTCGAGCTCCTCCTTCATGCGGGCCGTGTCGAAGGAGTTGCCGCCGCCGCGCACCGCCGTCCACCGGCCGGCGGAGCGCCGCAGTGCGTCACCGGCGTCGGGGGTGGTCCCCGCTACCAGCCACGCTCCCGGCGCCAGGGCCTCGGCGAGCCGGGGCAGGGCGGGCCCGCAGCGCCGCCTCCGACAGGAACGGTGCCGGCAGCCGGACCGGCTCATAGGCCCCGGGCTCCGACGCGTCCGCCGCGTCCTGAAGGCGCGGCGACGCCCGGGCGGCCACGTCCGGATCGGCGGCGGCCGGCTGGGCCCGCCCCAGCTCCAGCGCCCGCTCCAGTACGTCGATGCCGTCCACCGGGGCCCGTACGAAGCTTTCCGCCGGCGTCAGGGCCGGCGCGCCGACTCCGGTACCCACGTCGAGTCCGTCGGGGCCCGGGCGGACCAGGGCCACGCTCTTCAGCACCACGGTGCGGGCCGGATCACTCGCGAGGACGTCCGCGAGGGGCTCCGACAGCGCCTGCCGCTGGGCCCTCACGCACGCGGCCATGGCCCACACCGCGGCGTCGAGCACGGCCACCGGGTCCTCACCGAGCGGCAGGGCGAGATGCGGGAAGGAAGCGGCGGGTGCGGACGATCCTGACGTGGAGAGCCTCCGGAGGAGCGCCACTACGACATATGTGTCGCGCTTGCACACACATATGTTGCCACAGTCGGGCGTGAGGTCCACGGGCAGAAAAGGGCAGGAACCCGCGGGAGGTGACGCGGTGCGCGATTGCCATGCCAGAAAGCGTGAACCTGCCGTGGTTCCCTTCCCGTTGCCCCTGAGAAGACCTCCTGCGGCCGGGCTGTCGACTGGCTGGCCCGGCCGCGGGACGGAGCGGTCGCCCTCGTGCTCTTCCCCGACATGAGGGCGACCGTGGCTACGACGGCTCGGTTACGCTCGACCGTGCACAGGTGTCATCGCCGGGAGGACAGGTATGAGCGGGATACCGGGGGACGCCGGTCCGCTGGAGGACGCGGCGCTGACCCTGGCCGCGCAGGCGGGCGACGTGTCCGCCCTGGCCCTGCTCCTGGAACGGCACCGGCCCGGGATGCGCGCGGTCGCGCTCAGTGTGCTGGGCCCCGGTCCGGACGTCGACGACGTCCTGCAGGAGGCGGCGCTGGTGGCGCTGCGCCGGATCGTGGACGTCCGTGATCCGGAAGCCGTCGGACCTTGGCTGCGGATGGTCGTACGCAACGGCTGCCGGACCCTGCTGCGGGGCGCGCGCCGGGTCGAACCCATGGAGGAGGTGCCCCTGCCGCCGGACGGTGAGACACCTGAACAGGTCCTGCAGAGCCACGCGCTGCGGAACTGGATCTGGGATGCCGTCGACTCGCTGTCACCGGCGCTGCGGCTTCCGGTGGTCCTGCGTTACTTCTCCTCCGGCATCACCTCGTACCAGCAGATCGCCGACGCCTGCGCGATTCCGGTCGGTACCGTGCGCAGCCGCCTCAGCCAGGCCCGCGTCGTCCTCGCCGCGTCCCTGGGCGCCACTGCGGCCACGGCACACGAGGACGCGGTGCGCCGTACCGAGAACAGCTGGCTGGAGGCGCACGCGACCCTTGAAGCCGCCGAGCGCGGCGAGTTCGACCGTGTGGTCAAGGACCGCTACTCCCCCGGCGTCTCGCTGCTCACCGGAGGGCAACGGCTCGGCGGAGCGGGCCTTCTGCTGGCGGGGATGGAGAGCGACCTGTTGGCAGGTGTGCGCCAGCGGCCCGTGCACGTGGTGGCCGGGCGGTCCCTGGTGGTCTGGGAGATGGAGCTGATCAGCCCGCCGGACGACCCGGACCACTGTCCGCCCGGTGTCGCGTGGATCATGTCGCTCGACGGCGGCCGCTTCGACCGGGTCTCGCTCTATCACGCACCGCGGACCGTGCCCACCCCCGACACCACCCCCGACACCAACGCCGACTCCAACGCCGACTCCAACGCCGACGCGGCGTGATCCAGTTCACACTCTCCCGATCGAACTTCCCGGCTCCGGGAGCGTCCTGTCGGTGTTCCTGACACCTGCGGACCTCATGGAGATCCCGATGACCACTCCCCTCTCCCCTGGCACCCACTCCTTCACAATCGGTGGAATCGTCCAGCGCTATCACGTCCACGGCACCGGACCGGTCTGTCTGGCGCACTCCGGCGGGCCGGGCATCCACTGGGAGTACCTGCGCATGCCCGCCCTCGAAGAGCACCTGACGATGGTCTACGTCGAGCCCATCGGCACCGCCGAGGACAGCCGGCTGCCCTCGCACCCGCACGGCTACACCCGGGAGCGCTACAGCCTCTTCCTCCAGTCGCTGATCAACCGGCTCGGCGTCCCCCGGGTGCACCTGCTGGGGCACTCGCACGGTGCGTTCGTCGCCGCCCATCACGCCCTGCACCGCGCGGAGCAGCTCGCGGGCGTGGTGCTGTACGAGGGCGCGCCCGTCACCGGGCCCGAGCACGGCGCCGAGGCGGGCCGGATGGTGGAGGCCTTCGCCGCACAGCACGCCGGCCATCCCGGACTGCCCGACGTGCTGGCCGCGTTCGGCGCGATGTCCCACATCTCCTGCGACGAGCAGACCGTGGCGGTCGCCCGCGGCGTACTGCCGTCCTACTTCGCCGACTACTGGGGCAACGAGGAGCGACTGGCCCCGCTCCGGGACGCGGTGACGGCCACGTACATCTCGGGCCTGGACGAGAACCTGGAGCCCGATGTCATCGACGACCGGACCGCGCTCAAGGGACTGAAGGTACCGGCACTGGTGGTGGTGGGCCGCCATGACGTGATCTGCGGGCCCCGCTGGGCGTACGAGATGGACGAGCTGATCCCCGACTCGCAGCTGCTGGTGCTGGAGAACAGCGGGCACATGGGGCACATCGAGGAGCCCGAGCTGTTCGCGGACACGGTCCGTGACTTCGTGCTGCGCACCACCGCTTCCCGGGACACGGACGCGTAGCGGACCGTACGGGACTCACCCCGTGCGTCGGCCCGGCGCGGGCCGACGCACGTGAACCCGGCGCGGGGCCCTGCGGGGGCACAGGCGACACCGACCCCGGCGGCGGGCAGGTCGGCCCCACCAACGGTCGATCAGTCACTGATCCGTGGTGGCCGCGTGGAAGTCGTGACAGGGGCGGCCTGCGGGCAGTCAGGACAGTTCCTCCCTGGGGCCTTCCGGCCCGGCGGCAGAGGATGCACCGGCCAGCCTCCCAGCCCGATGAACACCCACCCGCAGTACAACGCGACCCTGGCAGCGCGGCACAACCTCGCCGTCTCCCTGGCCCGCGACCTGAAGGGGACCGGCGTCACCTCGAACGTGGTCTCGCCCGGAGCCATCCTCGTCGAGGCCGCCAAGGAAAGACGCCCCGAGCGGGGTCGGCTCCCTCCTGAAGGAGAAGGTGGTCAGCCCGGCCGATGTGCCCGCACCGCGGCCAGGGCCGAGGCGCCGTCCTGGGACTCCGCCACGACACACAGGCCCCGAGCCGTCAGCGGCGTCCCTGGCGATGCGGCGGAATCCGGGGTCGTCGTCTACGACGACGATGTTGATGCAGATGGTCCCAGCATGCCGAACGGCCTCGCGGCGGGACCACAGGGGGAGCCCTACGGTTTGTGTATCGCTCACGCGAAGGAGATCCCCGCACCGGCCCTGGGGCGATCCGCGGTTCTCATGACATGTGTGCGCATGTGAACAGGTGTCACACGGAGGCCCGGGCCGTCCGCGCGGGACGCGGCGAGCGGCGCCCGATGGTGATCACCGTGGGCCCCGGCGGATAAACTCGATTTTCAACGGTCCGTCCGACGCGCCGATTTGAGCCCGCACTCGCGGACCGGTACGAATCACCTGACACACGTCCCGGGGATGAACCGGAACACCGGCATCCGCTGTACGTGTGGCACGGCAGGACCTCGCAGGGACCGGCCGTTCACCACCCCGGCACTCCCCGTACGCACGCCCCGGCTCCGCCGGAAAGGACACCATGAACCCTCCACCCACGCCCCGGTCCGCGGGGGACCTCCCCAAGAGAGTCCCGGGCACCGCCAGGCAGGTCAGTCCCGGATCCGGACCCGCACAGGGCGGATCGACGGCCGGGGACCCGGCGCCGGCGGTGCCCGGGACCGAGGACCGTTCGCCCGATGCGGCAGGGCGCGGCGCCTCCGTACCGCGGCTCTCCCAGATCTCCTCGCTCGGCGCGCGGGGAACCGGCGGACCCCACCGGGACCGGCACCCGGACCGCCTCGAACCGCCGGTGCCCGCCGCCCCGGCCGCCACCCCCGGCAAGGGCGCCAAGGCCCGGCGCGAGGGACTGCGCGGCGCGCTCGGCGTGGTGTGCGCCGTGGGGCTGCTGGCGGTGGGCAGCGCGGTGCTCACGCTGGGCCTGGTCGGCGGTGACGACGGTGACGAGCGCGCCGGGTCCTCCGGCTCCGTTGACTTCGACGCCGACACCTTCGACGGGCTCGGCGAAGGGTCGACCCCCTCGGCACAGACGTCGGGCGCCGACGCCGGGAAGAAGCCCGACGGCTCCGAGAAGCCCACCGCGTCCGCCTCGTCCACGGCCGACGCGTCGACCAGCGCTTCCGCGTCCCCGGGCAAGGACACGACCGCCTCACCGAAGGCGAAGGCCGAGACGAAGACGAGCGCGGCGGCCTCCGTACCGGGTGTCGGCGTCTACAGTCACGCCTCGCGGCGCTGCGTCGACGTCGTGGGCGGCAAGGCCGTGCAGGGCGCGAAGCTGATGATCTCAGACTGCAACCAGTCCGCCTCGCAGCACTGGACGTTCACCGACGGGACCATGCGCTCCCTGGGCATGTGCGTACAGCTCGCGGGCGGCTCGACCGCCGACGGCACGGACCTCGAACTCGCCTCCTGCGACGGCAGCCCGGCCCAGCGTTTCGTGCTGAACGTTCGCAACGACCTCGCCAACAGCTTCAGCGACAAGTGCGGGGACGTTCGCGACAACGGCACGGCGAACGGCACCAGACTCCAGCTGTGGTCCTGCTCCGGCGGGGAGAACCAGAAATGGTCCACGTCGTGAGGCCCTGAATGTCTTGAGGCCCTGAATGTCTTGAGGCCCTGAGTGGCCTGAGACCTTGGGTGTCCTGAGCACCCGGCGGCTACGGCAGCTCCCGTGACCTGCGCGGACCCGCACGCTCCTACAATGAGCGTTTTCGGGGGAAAGGGTGTCGCCCGTGGTGTTCGCCGATCCGCCGCGCGCCGCGGACGCCAACCGCCTGGTGGGGCGCGAGCACGACCTGGAGCACATCCTCGGTGTGTTCGAACGCCACACCGGGGGTGCCCTGCTGCTGTCCGGGGACCCCGGAGTCGGCAAGTCCACGGTGCTCGACGCCGTGGCCACGGCCGCCGCGCACAACGGCACGCGGGTGCTGCGCGCGGCCGGTGCCGAGTTCGAGGCGGACATCGGCTACTCGGCGCTGAACCAGATCCTGCTGCCCCTGCACGGCGCGCTCGACCGGCTCGGCACCCCGGGCCGGGAGGCCATGACGGTCGCCCTTGGCTTCGGTGCCGGCCCGCCGCCCGAACGGCTGGTCGTCTGCAACGCCACGCTGGCCCTGCTGCGGTCGGCGGCCGAGGACGGTCCCGTCCTGCTGATCGTGGACGACCTGCCCTGGGTGGACCGGGCGAGCGCCGGCGTCTTCGGCTTCCTCGCGCGCCGGATCTCCGGCGAGCGCATCCGGTTCCTCGCCGCCTCCCGCACCGGCGTGGACAGCTTCTTCGACGGCGCCGGGCTCACGGCGTACGAACTGCCCGCCCTGGACCGCGACTCCGCCGCCCGGCTGGTCGACCTCCGCTTCCCCGACCTCGCGCACCCGGTGCGGCAGCGCCTTCTGGACACCGCGCAGGGCAACCCGCTGGCCCTCCTCGAACTCCCCGGCGCGCTGCGCGCGGACCAGCGCCGGGCCCGGGAGGTCCTGCCGCCGGTCCTGCCGCTCGGCGAACGTCTCCGGTCCCTCTTCGTCTCCCGCGTCCGCTCCCTGCCCGCCCCGACCCGCACCCTGCTGCTGCTCGCCACCCTCGACGGCAGCGGCGACCTCGGTGTGCTGTCGGCGGCCGCACGGGAGACGGACGGCGAACCGGACCTGCGCGACCTGGACACCGCCGAGGCGGACGGGCTCATCCGGGTGACGCAGTCCCCGCGCCGGCTGGTGTTCCGGCACCCGCTGATCATGTCGGCGGTGGTCGACGCGGCCACCAGCAGCGCCCGGCGCGCCGCCCACCGCGCGCTGGCGCGGGTTCTCGTCGACCAGCCGGAACAGCGCGCCTGGCATCTGGGCGAGGCCACCCTCCAGCCCGACGAGGAGGTGGCCCTCCTGCTGGAACGCGCGGCCCGGCGCATCCTGGACCGCGGGGACGCCGTGGCCGCGATCGCGGCGCTCACCCGCGCGGCCGACCTCAGCCCGCGGGGCACCGACCGCGCCCGCCGCCTGTCGGAGGCCGCCTACGTGGGCGCGGAGGCGATCGGCGCCCTGCACAGCGCGTCGGAGCTGCTGGAGGACGCCTCGCGGGCGGATCCCGCCCACGGCACCTCCCGCACCTCCGCGAACGCCGCCGTACAGCTCGTGCTGAACAGCGACGGCGACCTGGTCACCGCCCATCGCCTCCTGGTCGGTGCCATCGAGGAGGGCGACCACGGCTACGACGCCGAGGACCCCGGGCTCGTCGACGCCCTGCACTTCCTGCTCCTGCTCTGCAACTACGGGGCCGACGAGAAGCTGTGGGAGCCCTACTACCGGGCCGTCGCCCGGCTGCGTCCCGCGCCCCCGCCGCTGCTGCTGGTCGCCGCCCGCACCTGGGGCGACCCGGCGCACGCGGACGCGGCGACGCTCCGGGAACTCGACGAGTTCATCGACGGCGCCCTGAAGGAGACCGACCCGGCGCGCATCGTCCGGGTGGGCACCGCCGCGCTCTACCCGGACCGGCTGGCGGCGGTGCGCGAGGCGGCCTGGCGGCTGGTGCGGCAGGGCCGTGAGGGCGGCCCGGTGCGCCGGCACATCGGCGCGCTGCTGCATCTGTGCCTGGACGGCTACCACCGGGGCCGCTGGGCCGAGGTCCTGGAGCTGTCGGAGGAGGGGCTGACGCTCTGCGCGAGGTCCGGCTACACCGTCTGCACCTGGTTCTCCCAGTACACCAAGGGGATGGTGACGGCCTCCCGCGGAGACACCGTAACCGCGCACGCGCTCGCCGACGCGATGATCAACTGGGCGTCACCGCGCGGCATCCGGGAGGCCGTCCACTGCGCGCAGCACGTCCACGCCCTCGCCGACATCGCCGACGGCGACTTCGACGCGGCGTACGGGCGCGTCACCTCCATCAGCCCCGCGGGCAGCTTCCCGCCGTACGTCGCGCACGCCTCGTGGGTGTTCTTCGATCTGGTGGAGGCCGCGGTGCGCACGGGACGGCGGGCCCAGGCGACCGCGCATGTGCGGGCGCTGCGCGAGACGAACGTCGCCGGACTCTCACCCCGCCTCGAACTGCTGGCCGGCTGCGCCGAGGCTCTGGTGGCGGACGACGACGCGGACGCGGTCCGGCTGTTCGAGAAGGCGCTGGCCACCCGGGACGCGGAGCGGTGGCCGTTCGAACTGGCGCGGGTGCGGCTCGCGTACGGCGAACGGCTGCGCCGCTCACGGGCGTTGTCGGAGTCGAAGATCCCGCTGACCGCCGCGCTGAAGGCGTTCGAGCGGCTGGAATCCGTGGCCTGGGCGGAACGCGCGCGCAAGGAACTGCGGGCAGCCGGACGGAGCATGCCGCACCCGGACGGCGGGACCGGGCCGGCCCTGACCGCGCAGGAACGCGAGATCGCGGAGCTCGCCGCGTCCGGGCTGACGAACAAGCAGATCGCCGAGCGCCTGTTCATCTCGCACCGGACCGTCGGCGCGCACCTCTACCAGATCTATCCGAAGCTGGGCATCGCCTCACGGGTGGCGCTGCGGGACGCGCTGCGCCGGGAGGACCGGGACTGACGTACCGCTCGCCGGTGCCCGGTGAGTACCGGCGAGCGGCACGCACCGTTCGCCGCCGTCACGCCACCGCGCCCGGCGGCACGGCGAGCGCCGCCTGCGGCAGGTCGTCCGGCAGGAGTGTGGTGAGCACCTCCAGGTCCGGGGTGGCCAGGGCGGACAGCCGGCCCGCCTGACGGGTCATCATGGTCTCCAGGATCTGGCGGGCCAGCCGCGCGTTGCCGAAGGACCGGGTGCGGGGCAGGGCGTCGATGTGGGCACGCAGCGCCGCCACCGTCGCGGGCGCGCACACGTATCCCGCGGTCGCCGCCTGCTTCTCCGTGATCGACAGCAGTTCGTCGGTGGAGTAGTCCTCGAAGGTGACGTGCCGGGAGAAGCGCGAGGCCAACCCGGGGTTGGAGGCGAGGAAGCGGTCCCTCTCCGCGGAGTAGCCCGCGACGATCACGGCCACCTCGTCGCGGCGGTCCTCCATCAGCTTCACCAGGGTGTCGATGGCCTCCTGACCGAAGTCGGCGCCGGAGCCCTTGCTGTCGGAGAGCAGGGTGTACGCCTCGTCGATGAACAGGACGCCGCTCAGGGCCTGTTCGAACACCTCGGTGGTCTTGATCGCGGTGCCGCCGATCACCTGGGCGACCAGGTCGGCCCGCGACACCTCGACGATGTGCCCCGAGGACAGCATGCCCAGGCTCGCGAGGATGCCGCCGTAGAGGCGGGCCACGGTGGTCTTGCCGGTGCCGGGCGGGCCCGCGAAGACCAGGTGCCGGCTCATCGGCGGGGCCGGTATGCCCAGTCGGGCCCGCCGCTGGGCGAGCTTGCCCAGGCTGACGAGCATGTTGACCTGCTCTTTGACGTTGGTGAGACCGATGAGCGCGTCCAACTCCGCGACCAGCGCGTTCTCCGGCGGACCGGTCTCCTTGCCGCCGCCGCTGTCCGCCGTGCCGTCGCCGGGGGCGGCCGGATCGGCGGCCGGGTCGGTGCCCTCGTCGGGGGACTTGTTGTCGACGCTGGTGAGATGGGAGAGGGTGAAGTCGACGCGGGACGGGGCCGCTTGAGGCCGGCTCCCCGGTTGGACCGCACCGTGCAGTCGGTGACCTCGACGGGGCGGTCGGTGTCGATCCGGATGCCGTCCCCGGCGTTGCCGCTGAACTCGGACGCCTTCAGGACCGAGCGGCCACCGGTGCCGATCAGGGCGCCGTGGCCACCGCTGCCCAGCACCCGGGTGCGGATCAGGGTCAGATCGCCGTCCTGTTCCACGGCGGCCCCGGAGGCGGAGCAGCCGGAGATCTCGCAGTCCCGCAGTGTGACCCGTCCGTCGCCGCCGACGCAGACCCCGGACCGGCCCGCGCCGCGCAGCGCGGACGTCCCGACATGGGGGTTGCCTCCGCCCTCGACGCGCAGGGCGTGCCCCGCGCAGTCGCCGACCTCGCAGTCCTCGAACCGGCCCCGGCCGTTCCCGGCGACCAGGATGCCCACCCCGCGCGCCTCCGTGACCCGCGCCCGGCGCAGCAGCGGATTGGCCCCCGTGCCGAGCGACACACCGTTCGCCCCCGCGCGTACGACGTCCAACTGGTCGCGAACTCCGTGACCGATTCGCGCTCCAGCCGGACGCCCACGCCCTTGCTGTCGGTCACCCGGGTGCCGGAGAAGGAGGGGGTGCTGGAGTCGTCGACGAACACCCCGGCCTCCTCGGCGGCGTCGAACGCGCAGTTCACGAAGTAGCCGCGGGAGCGCCCGGTGACATAGAGCCCGCTGCCGCGGGTGCCGGAGGTCTCGCAGGAGGACAGCTGCGGGTCGGACCGGTCCGCGACGACAAAGCCGTGGCTGCTCGCGCCGCGCACCCGCACATGGGACAGCTCGGTCCGGGCGGAGCTGGCGAGATGGACACCGACCGAGCACTCGTGCAGCGTCGTGCGCACCACCCACAGCGCCGTGCCGCCTTCGAGAGCGAGGCCCGGCTTCTCCGCCGCGGTGATCTCGCAGTCCTCCAGGACCCCGCGGGACTGGCCGTTGGCCAGCACGCCGTTGCCGCGCGCGTCCCGGATACGGCAGTTGCGCACAGCGGCGCGCCCCTGCTCGCTGATCACCACACCGGAGGTGCTTAGGAGCCCGACCCGGCCGCCTGGTGTCCGGGGGGCGCGGACCGCTCCGGCGCGGAGTCCGCGACCGCGGGTGCCGAGAGTGCGGCGGCCCCGGCCGGACCTTCCTCGCGGCGTCCGGGCGGTGGACCGTCGGCGCCGAAGAACTCCGGACGGCCGTTCCGGTCGCGGCCGCCGTAGCCGGGGCCGTGGTCGCGGGCACTCCTTTCCTGACGTCCCACGCCAAGGACCACACGACGACCTACGAGGGTCTCGGCAAGGGAGAGCCGGTGGCGGTGGAGGGCGGCGGCACCGCCGCGCATCCGGACGCGTACGCCCGGCAGTTGGAGGCGCGGCAACCGGCCGCGGACGGCCAGGTCCCCACCGCCGACAACCTGCTGGACCCCGACACGGGCGCCTGGCACGGGTCGGGGGACGCCTCCGCCTCCGGAACCGACCGGAAGACGGACGCGCCGGTCGTGCCCGGGGTGTTGGCCGCGGACCATACCGCCGCCTCCACGCCCGCCTCTGATGGGACGGAGACCGCGGCGGCACGGTCCGCGGCGGCCAAGGACACGCCGCATACCCCGGCGGACACCGGGTCCGCCGAGAACGCGCCCGTGAAGGAGGGCGGTTCGGCCGAGCCCAGCCCCCCGCCGCCACGGCCGGGCGCACCAGAGCCGCCACGCCCGCCGCGCCCACCAAGTCGGCCGAGCCCGCCGAATCCACGGACACGGCAGCCGACGAGGCCCCGGCGAAGGCCGCGGACACGGTGGCGACCCGCACCGCCGCCCCGGCCACCACCAGCGCCGGCGCGCAGTCCACCGCGAAGCCCGACACCGACGCCGATACCGACACCGACACCGACACCGACACCACGACGAAGCCCACTGCGACGGACGAGAACAGCACCACCACGGACGACACCCCGGCCAAGAACCCGGCGAAGACGACCGACCTCGCCCAGAGCGCGGCCGCCCAGCCCGCCCCCCAGCCCAGTCCCCAGTGGACCACCCAGGTCTTCACCTCCTCCTTCACCCTGCGCGCGGGGGAGTCCGTCAACAGCAACCGGAGGCGCGTGACCACGTCGTCCACCGCCGTCATGTAGACGTGCACCGCGACCAGTTCGGCGACGGTCGCCTCGGACTGCTCCCGTTGAGCCGCTCTGAACAGGGGCGCCACGACGTCCGTGGCGGCGCGGCGGTGCTGTTCCCACAAGGGTCCGAGATCGCGGCGCAGCTTCGCGGGGTCGCTGTCCGAGGCCCCGGGCGCGGGAGACGGAGGTGCGGGAGATGGAGGCGCGGGCCCGGCGGAAGTGAGGGCCACCTTCCAGATCCGGTGGAAGGGCAGGGCGACGGCCGCCGGTTCGTCGCTCGCATTCCCGGCGCCAGCCACGTCGACCTCTACGACAGGCGCGAGTACATCGACCCGGCCGTCGACAAGCTCGCCGACTACTTCACCGCCCACCTCACCAAGTGACAGGCGGTGCGCCGCGGCCATGTCACTCGGCCTGCAGGGGTCCCGCGAACGACTTGCGCAGGGAACCCGGGGCGACCAGGGGGAGCAGCGAGGCGAGCATCTTGCGCTTGAACGTGGTCGGCTCCCGCGTGAGTTCGACGTCGACGCGGGTGCCGTCGCCCTCGGGGGTCATCCGGAAGACCCAGCCACCGCCGGGACCGAACACCTTGGAGTCGAGCGTGGTGATGGTGACCTTGTCCCCGGCCGGCTCCCACTGGTAGCGCGCCCGCTCCCAGGCGGCGGCGGTGCCCTCGGTGACCTCGGCCCAGGTGTCGCCGAGGTCGTGGACCTCGAAGTGGTCGGCGTCGATGGTGGGCCAGGACTCGGCACGGGAGGGACCGAAGTCGGTCAGCACCCCCAGGACGTCCTTGGGGCTGAGCCGGGAGACGAGGTGGAAGCGAACGACTGCCATGGGATGTCCTCACCAAAAAAAGTAACTGTTCTGAGCGGTGACGGAACCCTCCCACGACTCCGCGTCACCCGTCAAGGCGGTTACTTTGAGGGCGCGTGTTCCAGTCCAGCGCCTTCAGGGCGCGGGTGACGGCCGACTCCAGGAACGCCCGGTCGGCGCGGGCCCGGCCCATGACATGGATGCCCTGGCTGATCGTGGTGAGGAACCGGGCGGACTCCACCGGACTGTGTTCACTGCCCAGTTCCCCCTGTCCTTGGCCGGCCGCGGCGCCTCCGTCAGCACCGACTCGGCGGCGGTCATCGTCGTACGCACCTGGGTCACCCTGCCGTCGTGGGCCGCGCGTTCGGTGGTCGCGCCGACCAACAGACAGCCGCGTTCGGGGTCCGCCAGGTCGGCCGTGACCATGGTGATGAGCAGCCGGCGCAGTGCCGTACGGATGGGGGAAGACTCCGCTCAGACCCCTCACCATTCACCCCCCTCACCCCCTACCGAACACCGCTGCAGGATGAGCACCCTCGAAGTCCTCGCGGCGGAGCCGGACGCCCGCCGCCAGACAGGCGAGTTCGACCGTCGGCGGCAGGAACTCGCCGTCCTCCTCCTCGGTCCGGTACACGCCCAGGCCGATCCGCTCCATGAACGGCGCGAACCCCGCCCGCCGCGTGCCCTTCGGCGCCGCCTTGCCGCGTTCGAGCCGGGTGACGTCGTCCTCGCCGTACGTCGCGAGCAGCGTCCCGTCCTGGTACCAGGTGAGGGACTCCCAGCCGTCGAAGTCGAGGTGCCGGACGATCGCGCCGCCGCCCCGCGACAACTTGGCGGCCCGCTCGACACCCTCGAGCCCGCACGGTTCGACGACCACCACCCGGTCGCCGACCCGCGCCGCCGGCGCGCACTCGGGCGGGTCGGTGCGCGATCGGGAGAACGCCGCGGCCACCAGTTCCGCGTACGTCAATCGTGCCGGGTCCGGCGCCGAGGCGTCGCAGCACCTCCTCGGCGGCAAGGTTTCCACCAGCGTGAGCGTGCAGGGGCCGGACAGGTCCAGCAGGTCGAACCAGTCGCGGGGAAGGCCGCTGCCTGCCGGCCGTTTGGGTCTGGCCGCCTCCCTGGCCGCCCGCCGCTCCTCCGCTCGCCGGAGTCCGGCGAGCCGGGCCTCCTCCGGGGCGGTCCGGCTGTCGCAGAGTTCGTCGCCGTTGTCGTCGAGGACCACGATGTCCCCTTGATCGCGCACCACCACCGCGGCCACCAGGAAGCCCGTGGGGTCGAGCCGGTAGCGGCCGGTCCAGCGCAGCAGGACCATGGAGTCGGTGCCGGAGCGCAGGATCCCGTCGGTGCCGAGGGTGAGCGGCCCGGGTGCCCGCGCGTCGAGCGACCAGACCCCGCGTTCCCGGTCGTTCTCAGGCGCGGTGAGCCGGGTGGTGCCGTCCGGGGTGTGGCTGAAACGGTAGCGGCCGTCGGGGGAGAACAGCGGCTCGGTGAGGATCTGCCCGGGCAGCAACCGGTCGCCGCTCGCGGGCCGGTGGGCGGCGGGATCGGCCTCGGTGAGCGGATCGCGGCTCCAGCGCAGGCCGCCGTCGGGGTCCGTCAGCACCATTCGGCCCTGGTCGGTGACCGAGGCGGCGACCACGCGGCGATCGACGGGGCCCGAGACCCAGACCGGCAGTCCGGACCGGGCCTCCAGCACCAGCCGCCCCTGGTCGGGGTGCGGGACGAGCCGGCCGGGCTCCCCTTGCCAAACGGTGACGGCCCATACGTCGCGGCCGCCGGAACGGTCGCGGAGCGCCAGCGTGCCGTCACCGCGGTGCTCCAGCGCGTAGGCACCGTTGGGCGAGACGAGGGAGCCGAGGCTCAGGAATTCCCCCGCCCTCAGCACGGTCGGGTCGGCGGTGGTCATGGGTCTCTCCGGTCATCAGGGCGGGGGCGCGGGGGGCCGGCCGTCCCGACGGGGGAGGTCGGGACGGCCGCGAGGCACCCGGCGCCCCTGGACCGGGCGCCGGGCGTCCCCCTCGGACAACGGATCGGAGCCGCGCCGGGTTCACACCTTGTCGGCGGCTCACCGGCCGACGCACATCCGCTTCACGCACACATGTGTCTCAGTCGGGTACGGCGACAGCCATGTCTGACAGCTGACTTACGTCACGTTCCCCGCACGGCCCGGGGCGGGTGTCCACGATCCGGCGTCAACTGACCGATGCGGGCCGCCGGTTCCCGGCGAAGAGTGGTGCACGCAGACTTCGTCCCACGGAAGGGAACCCTGTCATGCAGCACGATCAGTCATCGCTGCGGGCCTGTTCGGCGCCCGGGCTCGTGCCTTCGCTGGTCCTGGAACTCGACCAGATGCTGGATGAGTTCACCCGTCTCCCGATGCGGGCGAAGTTCACCTTCGACCCGGACTCGCCCGCCGTGATCACGGTGGAGTTCCTGGCGGAGCGGGGGCCGAGTCTGGTCTGGGGCATCGGCCGTGAGCTGCTTCATCTGGGTCTGACGACGATGAGCGGTACCGGCGACGTCCGCATGTGGCCGACGCTGCCCGGGGAGCGGCCCTCGTCGTGGCTGCCTCTCGAATCGCGGGAGGTGGAGGCCCTGTTCGAGGTGCCCACCGCGCCGCTCGCCGAGTGGCTGGAGGCGACCTACCGGATCACCTCGGCCGAGGCGGAGACCGCCGGTCTGAACTGGGACGGTTTTTTGCGGGACCTGCTCAGCGGCCCGGAGGCACCCGCCGGGTGACCGTCCGGGGGCTGTCGAGGGATGACTTGCCCCTCACGGCGTCACCTGTCAGAGTGGTGACGAACAGGGTTGCCGTCGTCGGCCCGACGCATGGCCACGGACACACGTATGCCGCCCGGGCACCCCGACGACCAACGCTGTGCCGCAGGCCGCGCGCGTGCGGCGGACGAGGAGGAATGACGTGAGGACCAGCAACCCGGTCTTTTCCCGCTGGGGCGCCGCCCGTGCCACGGCCCGGGCCGACGCCCGCACACCCCGGCCGGTGGGCGCCACGCTCGGCGGGCGGCAGACGGACGACCACCGCTCGACGGACGGCTACCAGGCCAACCCCTACGCCCCCGGGGCCGACCCGTCCGCGTGGACCGGCGCGAACGCCGTCACGATGGACGACGTCATCGTCCGTACCGGCACGGCCCTCGGCACCGTGGTCCTGACCGCCGTACTGTCCTGGCTGCTGCTGCCGGTCGACGGGGCGAACCTCGGCAGGTCCTACGGTCTCGCCGTGGGCGCGGCCCTCGTCGCCTTCGTCCTGTCGCTGGTCCAAACGTTCCGGCGGACGCCGTCCCCGGCACTGATCCTCGGCTACGCGGCGTTCGAGGGTGTCGTCCTCGGGGTGCTCTCCAGCACGGTCTCGACCTATGTCTCGCCCGGTGTGGTGGTCCAGGCGGTGCTCGGCACCTTCGCGGCCTTCGCCGGTGTGCTCCTCGCGTACCGCAGGCGCTGGATCCGGGTCGACCGGCGGTTCGCCGGGTTCGTCGGGGCCGCGGCGACCGGCTTCCTCCTGCTCCTGGTCGCCGACAGCCTGTTCGCCGCCTTCGGCGCGGGCAACGGCCTCGGCTTCCACAGCGGCGGCCTCGGCATCGCCTTCGGGATCGTCGGCATCCTCCTCGGCGCGGCCTTCCTCGCGCTGGACTTCAAACAGGTCGAGGACGCGGTCGCCTACGGCGCGCCCCGCGAGGAGGCCTGGCTCGCCGCGTTCGGTCTCACCACGACCCTGGTGTGGATCTACCTGGAGGTGCTGCGCGTGCTGACCCTCTTCAACAGCGACAACTGAGTCCCCCGCAGTTCCCCACCGCCGGAGGGGCACGCGCACCGCGCGTGCCCCTCCGGTGTGTCCGCACGCTGGTCCACGCGCTGAACTTTCCCGGGACCTGGCTCGTTGTCCAGGTGACGACCTGACCGCCGGAACGGGAGACATGTGTCATGCGCCCCTTCGAACAGTGCCCGTACCGAGACGGCAGGGTGGTCATCGATGCCGCCTTCAAGGCCGACGCCCCCTCCCGGTACGCCGAACTGCGCGGGCTCGGGCCCATCCACCCGGCGGAGTTCCATCTCGGCCTGAAGGGCTGGGTGGTGGTCGGCTACGACCTGGCCCGGGAGGCGCTGACCCATCCCGCGCTGCTCAAGGACGCCACACCCGCCGCCGAGGCGCTGGCCGACGCCGGCTACGACCTGCACAAACCTTCGACCGGGCTCGGTGCGCAGATGATGGAGGCCGACCCGCCCGAGCACACCCGGCTGCGGCGGCTGGCCTCGGCGGCCTTCACCCCGCGTCGTACGGGCGAACTGGCACCGCGTATCGAGCAGATCGCCCATGACCTGATCGACGCGCTGCCGCCGACGGGCGAGACCGACCTCGTCGAGGCCTTCAACGCGCCGCTGCCGGCCACGGTCATCGCCGAACTCCTCGGCATCCCGCGGGAGGCGCAGGTGGATTTCCGCCGCTGGTCGGCCAAGGCCCTCCAGGTGGCCTCGCCCGGACACCGCGCGGCGCTGTCCGGCCTGCACGGGATGCTGGCCGGCCTGATCGCGGACAAGCGACGCACGCCCCGGGAGGACCTGCTGTCCGCGCTGGTCGCCGTACGCGACGAGGAGGACGGCCGGCTCTCCGAGGAGGAGTTGGTGGGCACGGCCCTGATGCTGGTCGTCGCCGGTCACGAGAGCACGGTGAACCTGCTGGGCAACGCTCTGCTGTCACTGTTGCGACACCCCGCGCAGCTCGGTCTGTTGCGCGAGCGGCCCGAGCTGACGGAGGGGGCGGTGGAGGAGTTCCTGCGCCATGACACCTCCGTCGAGCGCTCCACCAACCGCTACGCGGCCGAGGACGTCGAGTTGGGCGGGGTGCGGATCCCCCGGGGCGGCATGGTCGTCGTAGCGCTCGGCGCGGCCGGCCGTGACGCCCCGCAGGCAGAGGCGGGTGACCCCGTCGCGCTCGACGTCACACGGCCGGGCGCCCGGCATCTGGCCTTCGGGCACGGCATCCACTACTGCCTGGGCGCCCCGCTCGCGCGTCTGGAGGCGACGATCGCCCTGCGGGTCCTGCTCGCGCGCGTGTCCGAGCTCGAACTCGCCGTGCCGGTCGACTCGTTGGAGTGGATCGGCTCCGGCATCATCCGTGGTGTGCTGTCTCTTCCGGTGCGCTACCGCGTCGGCTGACGGCCCCCGCACGGGCATCCCCCGCCCGCACGACGAACGTCCCGGCCCGCGCTCGGACAGCGCGGGCCGGGACGTTGCGGCAGAGGTGGGACCGTCAGACGGTCCGGGTGCGCAGCCGGCGGGACTTCCTGCCCAGCAGCAGGGCCTGGAGGATGAACCACAGGCCGCCGCCGGTCGCGTACACCGACAGCACGTCGAGCGAGGGGTTCTCGCCCGCGGCCTGGATGTTGTACGTGATGCCAACAAGGGAGGACAGGCCGCCCGAGATCAGGGTCGGCCACTGCTTGCCGAACTCGGGACCGCGGCGCCGCCGGCCGACCAGCACCCTGGGCGGCACCCGAGATGAGGGCCCAGGCGCCGAACACATGGAGCACCGGTGCCCCGCCGCCGGCACCGGCGAGGCCGAGCGCGAGGGCGGCCAGCGTGGGCGCCGGCCCGGTCAGTGCCGGGAGGGGAAGACGCAGTGGAAGCCGGCGGCGACGGACGTGTCGCCGTGGCCCTGGTAGCGGAGGACCTGGGGGTAGGCGCACAGGTCACGGGTGACCGTCTCGCCGTTGGTGTCGATCAGCGTCGCGGGCAGCGTCCTGGGCGCCTTGCCGTGCTCGACCCAGTCGGTCAGTGCGGCAAGTCCGTCGGTCGAGCCGTCCTGGCCGTTGAGCCCGCAGTGGCGGGTGTTCGGGGCGAGGAAGAGACGGTAGAAGTCGTCGGTCCTCTTGGCGCTGCCCAGCTTCCGCTGGACCTGGTCGCGGTACCGCACGGTGCCCTGGGCGGGGATGTACTCGTCGGTGTCACCCTGCCACGTGATCAGCTTGCCGCCGGACCTGCGGAAGTCCGACAGATCGGGGTCGTCGGTGCCGATGACCTTGTCGTACTCGGCCTGGGACTGCCGGAACAGCTGGGTGAAGTCGCTGTAGGTGATCTTCGTGAGGTCGAAGGACGGGTCCTTCTTCAAGAAGAGCTGGACCCACAGGGCGGGGACGGGGAAGGGCGCGCCCTTGCCGTCCTCGGTGGCCG
Organism: Streptomyces sp. NPDC059895; assembly: GCF_042731035.1. Taxonomy (NCBI): domain Bacteria; kingdom Bacillati; phylum Actinomycetota; class Actinomycetes; order Kitasatosporales; family Streptomycetaceae; genus Streptomyces; species Streptomyces sp. NPDC059895. The sequence continues at coordinate 38,387 of NZ_JBHWKO010000047.1, read as the reverse complement.
CCAGACCGGTCAGGTCGGCACCGACCGGGACGCCGGCCCACAGCTTCTTGCCCGAGGTGGTGCGGGGGCCGTCCCAGATCTTGCGGACCACGGCCGCGTCGGCCGCCGTGATGGTCCGCTCCTCGCCCTCGCAGACGACCTTGGTGCCGATCAGCCGACGCGGGTCGTAGTCGCAGCGGGAGGAGTCGTCGACCAGACCGTCCTGGACCCCGTCGAGCTTGTCGCAGGCCTTGACGGCGGCGTCGGTGAAGGCGTTCAGCTCGCAGGCGGTCGGATAGGTCTTCTCGTTGTTCATGACCACCTGCGGCCACAGGGTGGCGACCTCGAACTCGTCCCAGTTGATGGCGGGCGCGTCCGCGAGGATGCCGTCGTAGTCGTCCGGGTACCGCTGGGCCTCCATGTAGCCCTCGCGTCCGCCGGTGGAGCAGCCGGTGAAGTAGGAGTAGGCCGCACGCTTGCCGTAGACGCCGTCCACGACCGCCTTGCCGACGACCGCGGCCTCGTGCTGGGAGCGGGAGGCGAAGTTCTTCAGCAGCGCGGTGTTCACCTTGCCCCCGCCGTCGAGCACCCAGCCGGTGTCGAGGACGTCGCCGATACCGGCGTCCGTGGTGGTCGCCGCGTAGCCGTTCTTGACGGCGGTGCCCAGGCCGACTGCGTTGTCGCCGGCGCCGTAGGCGCTGCCGCCGATCGCCTGGAAACGGCCGTTCCACTTCTCCAGGGGCAGCCAGGTCTGCACCTTGGCGTGGTCGCCGTCGCCCGGGTGGGTGAGGGTGACCGTCACCTGGCAGAACGCCGGGACGCCGGAGACGTCGCCGCCGAGGATGCCGGTGCCGTGGATGGTGCCGCCCGCCTGGCGGACGGCTGTCACCGACTCCACCTCGGTACCGGCGGGGGCCTTCGGGGCCGGGGTGGTACAGGCCGTGGGCGTGGTGACGGAGGCGGTCTGCGGCTGTGCCGAGGCGGTCGGCAGGTACACCGCCGCGGCCAGCGGCACACCGGCTGCCAGAACGGTCAGGACTCTCTTCATTGCTTTTCCCATCCAGGAAGAAATAGGTGTGCGCGCGTCTGTGGCGGCATCATGTGCGCGTCGGAGGAGACGGGCGGTGGGTGAGACCGGCGGATGCGCCGCTGAGGGCGTCGCCGAAGACTGATCCAGACCGTATCACCAGCCAAACCGGTGACGGAAGGGGTGTGTGGGATTCCCATGGGCGACAGACGCACACGTGTGTCGTCACAGCTCGGTCGCCCGGTCGGACCCGGCTTCCGGGCGCTCCTCCCCCAGCCACCGCGCGTGGTGGCGCCGCGCCCAGCTCCGGCTGACGTAGCGGAAGACCGGCGAGAACAGCCCGAGCAGGAAGGGTAGGGGCAGCGAGATGCCGGACCACTCGTGGAGGCCGACCATCAGGTGCCGTCGTCCGACGAGTCGGGCCAGCGGCCCGAGGTACAGACAGGCGGCGCTGACCAGGCTCACCAGCATCAGATGGCCGGTGGTCCGGTGGACCCAGCGCTCGGCGGTGGTGAACCGGCGGACCCGGTCGGCGGGTTCAGGCCGCGTCGCTGTGCCGGTCGGCGTCGTCGAGCCAGCCGTCGACCGCATAACCGCGCTCCTCCCAGTAGCCGGGGACGACCTTGTCGGTGACCGAGATACCGGACAGCCACTTGGCCGACTTGTAGAAGTACATGGGCGCCACGTAGAGCCGGACGGGGCCGCCGTGGGCGTGGGTGATGGGCCTGTCCTGCATGTTCAGGGCCACCAGGACGTCCGAGCGGCGGGCCTGCTCCAGGGTGAGGCTCTCGCTGTAGGTGCCGTCGAAGCAGGTGAACCGGATCGCGGCGCCCGGGGAGCGCACCCCGGCGTCGTCGAGCAGGTCGGCCAGCCACACCCCGTCGAAGGGTGTCTTCTCCACGCGCCAGCCGTCGGTGCACACCACGTCGTGGACGACCCGGGTCTGCGGCATCGCGCGCAACTCGTCGAGCGTGTAGGTCCTCGGCCGCTCCACCAGCCCGCCCACCCGCAGCGCGTAGTCCGTGGCGTCCTTGCGCGGCACCGAGCCGACGACGCTGTAGTAGCGGAAGCCGCCCGGGTCGGGCAGCAGCCCCGTCAGACCCGTGGGATCCAGCTGGGAGGCGGAGGCCAGAAAGCCCTCCCAGCCGCGTTGGAGATACGGGGCGGCGGCCAGCCCCGCCGCGCCCGCGCCGAGCATGCCGAGTATCGCCCGCCGGCCGACCGGCGCACCTCCGGCTCTCGGCTTCGACTCTTCTGCCATGGTGTGCTCCTTCGGACACGTGTGAGCCGTGCGAGCCCCTCACGCCCGCCCATCGTCACCGGTTGAACTGGTGACGATAGTGGCATGGGCTCGCTCCGGGCGTCAACGCCGTACGCCCGATGACGCACACGTATGAACCACGCCGATCACGCCGCCCGGCGATGCGCGAGACCGGTGGCTGCTACGCTGGAACGGACGTTGACCTTGGATCGGGGAGTCACAGCCGTGGCGGGTGAGGACGACATCTCCGGGTGAGACCCGGTTCTGACGGCCACCGGCCGGCGCTCAGGAGCGCTGCCGAGGTGGCCCGTCCCGTCGTACCCCTTTCCCCCCGTCTGCCAGGGCAGAGGTCTCTGTCTGCCCTCGATCCGCCCGAGGTCGTCCCTCCATGTCCGACGCGTCCATCGTCTGCTCGAACCTGTCCTTCGCCTGGCCCGACGACACCCCCGTCTTCCAGGACCTGTCCTTCACCGTGCGCGGTGGCCGCACCGGCCTGGTCGCGCCCAACGGCTCCGGCAAAAGCACCCTGCTCAAGCTGATCGCCGGTGAACTGAAGCCCGCCACCGGCTCGGTGTCCGTCGGCGGCACCCTCGGCCATCTCCCGCAGAGCCTCCCGCTGACCGGTGACCTCACCGTCTCCGAGGTGCTCGGCGTCGCCGCGATCGTCCGCGCCATCGACGCCGTGGAGTCCGGCGACGTCGACGAGGAGCACTTCACCACCATCGGCGACGACTGGGACATCGAGGAGCGCACCCGTGCCCAGCTCGACCGTCTGGGCCTCGCCGACCTCACCCTGGACCGCGGCCTGGGCACCCTCAGCGGCGGCCAGGTCGTCTCCCTCGGCCTCGCCGCCCAACTGCTCAGGCGCCCCGATGTCCTCCTCCTCGACGAACCCACCAACAACCTCGACCTGACGGCCCGGCACAAGCTCTACGACGTGCTGGACGACTTCGGCGGCACCCTGCTGCTGGTCAGCCACGACCGCGCGCTGCTGGACCGCGTGGACCGCATCGCCGAACTCGGCAGCGACGAACTGCGCCTGTACGGCGGCAACTTCACCGAGTACGAGGAGGCCGTGCGCGCCGAGCGGGAGGTCGCGGAGAAGAACGTCCGCAACGCCGAGCAGGAACTCAGGCGCGAGAAACGGGAGATGCGGCAGGCCCGCGAACGCGCCGAACGCCGTGCGAGCAACGCCGCCAAGAACCTCAAGAACGCCGGTCTGCCCAAGATCTTCGCGGGCAACATGAAGCGCGGCGCCCAGGAGGCCGCGGGCCGCTCCGGCACGCTGCACGCCTCCCGGGTCGGCGAGGCCAGGGCCCGCCTCGACGAGGCCGGCCGCGCCCTGCGCGAGGAGCAGCGGCTGACCCTGGAACTGCCCGACACCCAGGTCCCCGCCGGGCGGGGCCTCTTCCTCGGCGAGGGCCTGCGGGTGCGCCTCGGCGACCGGGACGTGTTCGCTCCCGGCGGCGTCGACCTGACCGTCCGCGGCCCCGAGCGCATCGCGCTGACCGGCCCCAACGGCGCGGGTAAGACCACCCTGATGCGGCTCATCACCGGCGAACTCCTCCCGGACGGAGGGGAGATCAGGCGCAACGACGGCCGGATCGCCTATCTCTCCCAGCGCCTGGACCTGCTGGACCTCGACCGCACCGTGGCCGAGAACTTCGCCGCGTTCGCCCGCGAACGCCCCGAGGCCGAACGGATGAACCTTCTCGCCCGCTTCCTCTTCCGGGGCGCCCGAGCCCATCTCCCGGTCAGGGTGCTCTCCGGCGGCGAACGGCTGCGCGCCACCCTCGCCTGCGTACTGTGCGCCGAACCAGCCCCGCACCTGCTGCTGCTCGACGAGCCGACCAACAACCTCGACCTCGTCAGCGCGGGCCGGCTGGAGAGTGCGCTCGACTCCTACCAGGGCGCCTTCATCGTGATCAGCCACGACGAACGCTTCCTCGCCGAGATCGGTGTGACCCGCCGGCTGCGGCTGGCCGACGGCACCCTTACGGAGACGGGAGCCCCCGAGGTGTGAACCGCCGACGTGTGCAGCGGCCCGCGCCCGAGGCCATGTGCCCCGCGGGCCACCACCGAACCCGTCGGAAGGCTCCCCCATGCCCCAGCCCGCCCTGCTCGCCCACGACCTCGTCCGCACCCTGGGCGGCCGACGTGTCCTGGACGGCATCTCCCTGACCGCCTCCCCCGGCCGCCGCATCGGCCTGATCGGGGAGAACGGCGTCGGCAAGTCCACCCTGCTGCGGGTGCTCGCGGGCGTCGACGAACCCGACGGGGGAAACGTCACCCGCCCCGCCGACCTGGGCTTCCTCCACCAGGAGATGCCCTACGACGCCGCCTCCACCCTCGCCGACGTGCTGGACGAGGCGCTGCGCGAGGCCCGGGAGGACCTCGCCGCACTCGACCGGCTCGGCGAGGAACTCGCCCGCCTGCCCGAGGACCACCCCTCCCACCACGACCTCCTCGACACCTACGGCCGGCGCCTGGAGCTGGCCCGGCACCGGCAGTCCTGGGACGCCGACCGCCGCGCGGCCCTGGTCCTCGACGGACTGGGCCTCGGCGCCTTCGGGCACGACCGCACACTCGGCTCCCTCTCCGGCGGCCAGCGCGGCCGGCTCGCCCTGGCCGCCCTGCTCGTACGACGGCCCTCCGCGCTGCTGCTGGACGAACCGACGAACCACCTCGACGACGGCGCCGCCGCCTTCCTGGAGGAGCAGGTCCGCGCCCTGCCAGGAACCGTGGTCCTCGCCGCCCACGACCGGGCCTTCCTCGACGCCGTCTGCACCGACCTGATCGACCTCGACCCGGCGGTGGACGGCCCGGTCCGCTACGGCGGCGGCTACAGCGCCTACCTGGCCGAGAAGCACGCCGAACGCGAGCGCTGGGAGCGCAGGCACGCCGAGGAACGGCAGGAGCTGGACGGTCTGCGGGAGGCTGCGGGGGTGACCGCGCACCGGGTCGCCCCCGACCGGGGCCGTACCGACAACGAGAAGATGGGCTACGGGCACCGGGCGGGCCGGGTGCAGAGCCAGATCTCCCGTCGGGTGCGCAACGCCACCCGGCGGCTGGAGGAGCTGGAGCGCACCCGGGTCGCCGAGCCGCCCCCGCTGCTGCGCTTCGCCGGCGGGGAACTCGCCACACACGCCGAGGAGAGCCCGCAGCCCCTGGTGTCGCTGCACGACTCCCATGTGCCGGGGCGGCTCGCGCCGGTCGCACTGGAGGTGTCGCCCACCGACCGGCTGCTGGTCACGGGCGGCAACGGGGCGGGCAAGTCGACCCTGCTCGCCGTGCTCGCCGGACGCCACGCCGCCGAGGGCGAGGTGCGCAGACGGCGGAGGCTGACGGTGGGGCTGCTCACCCAGGACACCGTGTTCGACCGGCCCGAACGCACGGTCCGGGACACCTACGCGCTGGCACTGGGAGCGGAACGCGCCGGGAGGGTGCCGCTGGGTTCCCTCGGTCTGCTGCCCGACGCCGCGCTCGGCCGGCCCGTCGGGCAGCTGTCCGTGGGCCAGCGGCGGCGTCTGGCGCTGGCCCTGCTGGTGGCCCGTCCGCCCCAGCTGCTCCTGCTCGACGAGCCCACCAACCACCTCTCCCCCGCGCTGTGCGACGAGCTGGAGGCGGCGCTGGCGTCCGGACCGGGCGCGATCGTCGTGGCGAGCCACGACCGCTGGCTGCGCCGCCGCTGGCAGGGCCGTGAGCTCCGGCTGGCACCGGGACCGGACGGAGGGGAGCCCTCACGCGTGCACCGCCTTGAACGGTGACGATTCTTGCGTTCGACAGGAGTCACCTGCCAAAATGGTGATGTGAATCTTAACCATGTGTTCGTATGCGACCACCCGGCTCTCGACTTCGCGGCCACACTCCGGGCCCGGCGCTCGACCCGGTTCGAGATGTTCGTGACGCCGGAGCGGCTGAATGCCTGGTACCTGGAGTCCGGGCTGGTGGACACCATCACCCCCGGCGACGAGGACGACGTCCGGGAGGCGACCGCCGTGCGCGAGGCCGTCTACCGGCTCGTCACCGACCGCCGGCTCGGTGCGGACCTCGACCCGGAGGCGCTCGGCCTGGTCAACGCCGCCGCGCGCAAGACGCCTGTGACACCCCAGCTCACCCCGGCGGGACGGCTCACCGAGGCGACGCCCGAGCAGGCGCTCGCGACCGTCGCCCGGCTCGCCGTCGAGCTGCTCAGCGGCGAGGACGTGCCCCTGATGAAGGAGTGCGGCAACCCCGAGTGCACGCGTGTCTACATCGACCGCTCCCGGGGCATGCGGCGCCAGTGGTGCGGCATGGAGTCCTGCGGCAACAAGTTCAAGGCCGCCGCGTACCGGGCCCGCAAGAAGACCGCGCCGGCCGCGGCGGCACACTGACCCACTCGGGGTGACGGCGTCGGCGCGGGCGGGCTCCCCGGGGCCGGTTCACAGGTGGTACGCACCGGCGCCGCAAGGTTCGTACCTGGTGTACGGCAGCGGGCCTCAGGTGTCTCAGAGATACATGGCCCGGTGCTGCCGGTACGCGAAGGTGTCGCCGGAACCGAGGATGGTGACGATCTCCTCGCAGAAGCGCCGGTACTCCGTCTCCTGTTCCTCGGGCAGGGTCACCGCGACGACGGCCACCTGGGACGCGACGTCACGCAGGGTCCCCAGCAAGCCGTCCGGGGGCGGCAGCAGCAGCACCTCCATGACACGCCGGAAGACGTCGGTGGGGCCACCGTCCCGGTCCGCCCCCGGCCGCCGGGCCCGCTCGGCCTCGACGAACAGGTCGAGACACGCCGTCAGATGCCCGAGGTCGGCGGCGGTCAGCTCGACGGGGTGGAGGCTCGTGAGCCGGTGGCCGCGGGTGTCGTACAGGACGTACCGCGGGAGCTCGGCCGTCCGCGGGGCGGCGAGGGGTCCGTGTCGTGCCAGCGGCACCACAGCTGCAGCTGCAGCTGCAGCAGGATCTGCACCCAGCTGTCGTAGGCGTCGCAGATCACCCGCTCGTCATCGGACTCCTGGCCCGCGACGTGGAACCGGTTCAGCCGCCGCAGAAGCGATTCCTCCAGACTCGAGCAGATCAGATCGGGACATGTCCGTGAGGGGCGTGGCCATGGTGTGCTGAATCGTCCTGGTTCTCTTCGTGCGGCGCCCCTGGGACCAGGGGCTGAGGGATGGGGACCGGTGGCTGGGGGCAACCCCGTATCCGCACTGTAGGCAGCGGCAGGTGCCAGAAGAATGCCGCGCTCGTGCCGCCGAAGTGCCGTGCTCGCGCGCGGTCGAGCGCGCAGTCGACACATATGAACCCGGACCGCCCGGGCCGCTCCGGGTACCCCCTTCTCACCAGGGATTCCCAGGAATTTTCAGATCCCGGCAGCAGATACCCGCCGCTGACAGTACCCAAACGTTCGCCTCAGGTGAGGGGTATGTCATGTGCGTCGCGCCGCCTTGCCGGCCCTCTGGCACATGTGGCATGTGAGTTCACGCCGTCCTCGGACGCGTACACCCAGACGGTCGAGTTGGGTGACCGGCAAGCCCGGTACGTCCGCGTCCGCTGCCTGACCCGGGCCACCGACTGGGGCAGTTCACTGTGGGCCCTGTCCGTGTTCGACAGTGCCCGTCCGGACACCGACCTCGCGCTGCGCCGCCAGGCCACCGCCTCCAGCGCCGAGGACGGCCACCCTGCCGACCACGCCACCGACGGCAACCCCGGCACCCGCTGGTCCTCCGCCTACGAGTACCACCAGCGGATCCAGGACGACCTCGGCGCCGCCCACAGCTTCGACCAGGTCGCGGTGCTGTGGGACCAGGCGTACCCGAAGACGTACACGATCCAGGTCTCCGAAGACGGCGACACTGGACCGACGTCACGACCGTCTCCAACATCCCCGACCCGCTGAAGATCAGCGTCAACGGCGTACGGGTGCTGGTGCGCGGCGGCCACTGGGGGGACGAGCTGCTGCGGCGGATGCCCGCCGACCGCATGGACGCGGCCGTACGGATGCACCGGGCGATGAACTTCACGATGGCCCGGTTGACCGCCTCCCTCACGAAGGCGGCGCGCGACGGCACGCGACGTGCGACTCCTGCAGCGTGACGGCCACCTGGCGGATGCCCCGGGCGCCCTCCCCGAGCCTTCCGGCGTGGATCGCCTCGACGAGACGGTCGGCCACGACCTTGGCCAGGTACTCCGTGGAGGTGTTGATCTGCCGGAACTGCTCCACGTCGTCGAGGTTGCGGTAGTTGAACTCGGCGATCACCTTGCCGAGTTCGGTGGTGGCCAGGCCGATGTCGACGACGATGTTGTCGTCGTCCAGCTCCGGGCGCCGGAAGGTCGCGCCCACGACGAACGTCGCCCCGTGCAGCCGCTGAGCGGGGCCGAAGACCTCACCACGGAAGCTGTGGGCGACCATCATGTGGTCCCGAACGGTGATGCCGAACAAGAGGTCCTCCAGCTGGGGGCGGCCCGCTGTCACCGCCGCGGGCGCGGCGCGGTGCGCCGCTGGGACGAGGCCGTGGCGCTGCGGGACCCGGTGCGCGACTCGGTGTGCGACGCCGTGAGCGGTCCTGGCGGACGGCGCAACGCACATGGGCGCCGTCCGCGAAAGGTGTGTGACGGACGGTACCGCGAGACACTTACCGGGCAGTATCTTCAGTGGGCTCTTCATACGGCTCATGTCCTCGGGCCTCGGCGGGCCGGGGAAAGGCCGGCACTTTGTGTGGGGGCGGGCACATGAGCGCTTATCGTGAAGAGTGAACATGCTGGACGTACTGTCCGGCGTCGACACTTATCAGCACGGGACCGCGGGCGTGGGTACCATGCGCAACGTCATCCATATCGAGGGAGTGAACGGTTGTGACCAGCCAGTCAGCCGCCACGCTCCGATCGCGGTACGTAGAACAGGCCGCATCGGACTTGGAGGAGAACCGCCGACGACAGCAGGAGCTGGAAAAGGCGATCACGGTGTTGAAGCAGGAGGAGGCCCTCCTGGCGGACATCATCAACCTCGCCGAGCGGTACGAGGGTTTCGCGGACGCGTCCCGTCTGCCCGAGCAGTTGCAGGACGAGCCCGTCGCCGTGAAGACCGAGCGGACCCGCGCCAAGGGCTCGTCGCGGCGTACGGCATCGGTCGAGTCCGCTCCGGAGACCACCTCGGCGAAGGCCGGCGCGAAGGGGAAGTCGCGCCAGCCCCTGCTCGGTGATCTCCTGGCGGAGCTGCTCGGCGCCTACGAAGAGCCGCGTCTGGCCAAGGAGTTGCGCGACGAGCTGCTGACGAAGCACCCGGACCGCAACCCCACCCCGCAGGTGGTGCGCAACACCTTGGAGTCGCTGGTCGCCAAGGGACGCATCCGCCGGCACAAGCAGCAGCGCTCCGTGATGTACACCCTGGTGCGGCAGGACGCCCCGGCTGGTTCCTCCTGACACCTCCGCTCGTCCCGCGGGGTGTGGTCCAGCCGGACCGCAATGCGTTCCGCGAGCACCGCAGCCGGCCACGCGGGACGGGTGAGGGGAGCCACAGACGTGGGCGCCGCGCTCACAGGTGTCCGCAATTCCGTGGACCCCGAACCGTGCACTTGCGTGTGGCGCCCTACGCCCGCCACACGTTGTCGAAACGCTGCCTGTTCCACGCCCCGCCGCAGCCGCGGTGCCTCCAGCCGCGCCACCGCGTCGCCGACGGCGGCCACCACCGTCGTGACCGCGTTCCCCAGAGAGGTCCCGAGGTCCGACAGAGAGGTCCCGAGGTCCGAAGGGTCCTCCCCCCATCCCCGCCGCGGCCACCAGAGCGGCGACGGTGGCCGAGTACAGCAGCTCGCCGACGCCCGGTCCGACGAAGGTGCCGCCGACAACGACATCGCGTTCCGGGTCGATCAGGATCCGGGCCGTGCCCTGGTAGTCGGGGCGGTACTGCAGGGCGCCCGCCAGGCGTCCGATCTCGTAGTCGACGACCTCGACGGCTCGCCCGGTGCGCCCGGCCTCCCTCACGGTCAAACCCACGGTGGCGACCTCGGGGTCGGTGAAGACGACGGCGGGGACGGCCTCGACGCCGGCCGTGCTGCTGTGCCGCGTCCGGCGCCCGGTGTCCAACCGCTCGCCGCGGGCGCGGGCGACGATCACGGCGTCCGCCACCCGGGCCTGGTACTTGCCCTGGTGGGTGAAGAGGGACCGCCGGTTGACGTCGCCGACGGCGTACAGCCAGTTCCCGGGGACGGCGGTCACGGTGAGGCTGTCGTCGGTGGCGAGCAGTCACCGGGTGCCAGTCCCACCGTGTCGAGCCCGACGTCCTGCGAGCGCGGGGTGCGTCCGGTGGCGAACAGGATCTCGTGGTGACCGGCCCGGGCATGCTCCACGGTGCCGGGCCGGTCGTCCCACACCGACGGGTCAGACGCATCAGACGGGTCAGACGGGTCAGACGGGTCAGACGGGTCAGACGGGTCAGAGGAAGCTCGAAGCCCCAGGGCCGTTACCGGACAGCGTCACGCTCTCCGTCCAGTTCCACACCTGCGTGTCCGTGAGCAGGCCTCGCTCCACGAGGCCGGTCTCCTTGGCAGACGGCCGCTCGTCCGAGACCCGTTCGGCGGTCGTCGGACGACGCTGCCACGCGATCCGTACGGCTGAGTTCCTCAGAGAAGACATGTCCTGCTCTCGCTGTCCGGTCGGCGGGGCGGCGGGTCCCGTGCCGGGGGGAAGGGGGCACGGGACCCGCCAGTCAGGGGAAGGCCTGGTCAGGCGGCGGCGACGGCGTTGATGGTCATCGGGATGTTGCCGCGCAGGGCCTTGGAGTACGGGCAGATCTGGTGCGCGGCGTCGGCGAGTTCCTGGGCGGTGGCCTGGTCGACGCCGCCGAGGACGGGGTTGAGGACCGCGGAGAGGGAGAACTCCCCGTCGTCGCCGTGCGTGAGGGTGATTTCGGCCGTGATGTCGGTGCTGGTCATCCGTATCCTGCGCTGGCTGGCGGCGCGGCGGAGGGCGCCGAGGAAGCAGGCGGCCCAGCCGGCGGCCAGGAGCTGCTCGGGGTTGGTCGCGGTACCGGGGCCGCCGAGCTCCTTGGGGAGGGCGAGGCTGGTCTCCAGCAGACCGTCGGAGGAGCGGACGCGACCGCCGTTCCGGCCCTCTCCGTCAACGTCGACAACGGCGGTGTAGCTGACTGCCATGGCTGGTGCTCCCCATCTGGATCGAAAGGCTCTCCGTCACCGCTGACCGGACCACTTTTCTTGTGTCACCGGTTGAGGAGGTGATGAAATCATGACAGTCGCGTGCGTCACCAGTCAAGACGGTGACGAGAGTCCCATGGGGCCGCTGTCGCCCTTGTGACATGTCTCCGCTGTGCCACCCGGATCGAGTGACACGTGCCGCACGGCCGTCGGATTCTGTCGCGCAGATGGACGGCACACAGCGCGCCGGGAGAGGCACGGAACCGATGAGACACATACGCCTGCTGGCGACGTTCACCGCCGGCGTCGCACTGGCCGCCACAGCGGTGACCCCGTGCCTCACCGGCCCTCCGGAGGCCTCGGCGCCCGCACCACGGCCGACGGCGGCGCCCCGGAACGCCGTGTCGACCGTGCGTCTGATCACCGGCGACAGCGTGACGGTGACAAACCCGGACGGCACACAGGCGGCCTCGGCACGGCCCGGCCCCGGCCGTGACGGCGTCGTCTTCCACACCTCCGAGCAGGACGGCCACCTCACGGTCCTGCCCTCCGACTCCTCGCCCCCTGGTCTCCCAAGGCTGCCTGAACCGAGCCCTGTTCGACGTCACCGCCCTCGTCGCCCAGGGATACGACGACGGACTGCCCCTGATCACCGGCAACTCCGGCACGGCGAGGGGGTCAAGGTCGCGGTCCTGGACACCGGGGTCGACCGGACCCAACCCCGACCTGGCCGGACGTGTCACCGAGACGGCCAACTTCTCGAACAGCCCACCAGCGAAGACCCGTTCGGGCACGGCACCATGTCGCCTCCATCGTCGGCGGCAGCGGCGCGGCCTCCGACGGCGCCCGCAAGGGCGTCGCACCCGGCGCGGACCTCCTCGTCGGCAAGATCCTCGGCGACGACGGCAGCGGCTCCGAGTCCGCGGTGATCGCGGGCATGGAGTGGGCCGCCGGCCAAGGCGCCAGGGTCGTCAGCATGAGCCTCAGCTCGAACCAGCCCAGCGACGGCTCGGACGCGATGAGCCTGGCCGTCGACGAGTTCTCCCGCACCGCCTCCACGCTGTACGTGATCGCCGCCGGGAACAACGGCCGGGACTGTACGTCCACCGTCGCCTCCCCCGGCGCCGCCGAATCGGCCCTGGCCGTCGGGGCGGTCGACCGTGACGACTCACCGGCCGACTTCTCCAGCCGCGGTCCCTTCAGATGCGGCGCCGGGCCGGTGCCAGACGGAAAGTACGTGACAGCATCGATGGGCGTCCCACCCGCCGGTGGCAGCTCGGCCAGCCAGCGCTCGACGTTGAAGACCGCCCGCGCCAGATGCCCGGCTAGGTGATCAATTCCAAGGGACGCCTGCGGAGGGTGTGGGGTGGGCGGCGGCCGAAGCCACCGCGAGACGGTCAGGCGGCGGGCTGCCGGCCCTGGTTGTCGAGGTGGCAGCGGGCGGTCAGGCGTCAGGGTCGACTTCGGGGTGCGTGAACCGCACGGGCTTGCCCAGCGACCGGGCGTAGGCGATTTCGGCTCGGGTGCTGTCTCCGATGTAGTCGCCGACTACGAGCACGTCATCAGCGAGCCGGATCTTCGCCCGGTGCAGATCGTCGAGTCGAACCTTCAGCGCCTCGGCCTCGACAGGATCGGACCACAGTTCGTGCGGCGACTTCATGTCACAGCCCGGTTTGACGACAATCTTTCCGGCTTTGGTCTCCCGCAGATCGGCCTCGTTCATCTCGGTCATGAAGCGGGTGGAGCCGCAGATCACGACGATACGCGGGAGGCTCAACAGCTTCTTCGCGTCGGCGAGCTTCTCCTCGGGGGTGAGCAGTTGCGGGTATGACACTGGTTCCTCCTGGTGGTGTGGTCCAAGGGGTGCCTGCGGAGACGAGAACGAGGGTGTCCAAGTTCGTTCTGTGACGAACGACGTGGACACCCTCGCGACAGCACTCTATGCGACGACCGACGACATGCTGAAGGAGCATCCCGACCTGGCGCCGTGGCGCCCGCCGGTCGGCATTACGCCCCGCCTGAGCGATGCCGAACTGGTCACCCCTCGCCACGATGCAGGCCATACTCGGCTACACCTCCGAGGCCAGATGGCTCCGCCATGCCCGTACCCACCTGCGCCACCTCTTCCCCTACCTGCCCCAGCAGCCCGGCTACACAAGCGGCTGCGCAAGGCCGCCGCTCTGATACGAAGCGTCAGCCGGATCCTGGCCACCACCACCTCGGTGTGGAGCGACGACGTATGGGTCGTGGACTCCACCCCGGTGGAATGCGACCGCTCCCGCGAGACCGTCAAACGCTCCGACCTGGCAGATTGGGCCGAATACGGCTACTACGCCAACCACAACCGCTTCTTCTGGGGCCTGCGCCTGCACCTGGTCTGCACCCTTCAGGGCCTGCCCATCGCCTTCGCCCTGACCGGGGCCAAGGCCGACGAACGCGAGACCCTCCTTGACCTCCTGGCAGCCGAACGTGAGATTCTGCGAGAGCGCCCCCGACAGACTCTCATCGGCGACAAGAACTACTTCGGCCGTGGTTTCGAACGCGAACTGTCCGAACATGGACTCCAGTTGCTGCGGCCTGCCCGTAAAGGTGAACGGGAACGGCCTGGCGCAGCCCTGTTCAAGCCGCTGCGACAGGTCATCGAATCGATCAACGAGACCTTCAAGGGACAGCTTGGCCTCGAACGGCACCGAGAGCGCACACCCGGCGGTGTCATGGCCCGCGTCATGCAACGTATCCTCGCGCTGACCGCCGCGATCTGGCACAACGACGCCACCGGACAAACCGTCCTACGCTCACTGATCGCCTACGATAACTGACCCCTTGGACCAGATCGTCCAGACCGCTGACCCGGAACTCGGCCAGTGCGCTCGGCTGCTCCCGACGTTCGGCCAACACCGGCGAACGCAGCAGCCGGGACGCGACCTCGGCCGTGTCGAGAAATGCGGAGATCACACCGGCAGGCTAGCGGCCGGCCTGCTGCGTTGCCATCCGCTGTCCGAGATCGCCACGGCGGCCCCATCAGGCTATGCGCGTGATCCGCCGGACAGGCCCTAATCACGAGTCACACCATCCACAACTCTTGACAATGACTCGACTTTCCGTCCCGGGTCGTTGACATGAGATCCGCAGCCGTGACGCGATGGAGGTGTATCAGCACGTCGAACTGGCGCCCGAGCGAGGTTTGGTAGGGGGCCTCCGGCCAGGCGTTCCCGATGGAGCGGGTCAGCCGCTTCGCCATCAGCCAGTCTCGCGCCGGCTCGGGCACGGCCCGCAGATCGACGTAGTAGTCCCGGCGCGAGACTCGCTCCAGCACCTCCTCACTGCTGCCCGCGCCCAGCGGCTTCACGGAGAAGCGACGGTAGGGCTCCTCCGGATCCGTCAGATCCATCGCGTTGAACGAGCCCTGCCCGAAGGTGTAACCGATGTTCACGTACTCGGCCCCGACCGTCTGGCGTATGAACTCCCCCTGGGTCTTCGGGTACTGCTCAGGGTTGTCGGACTCGTAGGAGACATGGCCGTTGTGGGCCGACAACAGCATCCGGTGGCCGGTGTGCCGCTGCCACCACACGGTGTTCTCCGCCATGATCTGGTCGCGGTAGAGCATGGCCCGAGCGATCTTCTCCGGGTCGGAGAAGTCGTAGTACGCGTAGAGGGTGCCGGTCTGGGAGATGGCCCTGGCGTGCTGGACGATCCACTCGTACGCCTGCCGGTCGCCGTCCGGCCCCTGCGCCTGAAGCAGCTCGTAGGCGCGCCACACATCCGCGGCCGTCCGCTCGCGCTCGGCGATGGGCTTGGCCATGTTCTCGGTGACGGTCTCCTCCACGCTCCCCGTCGGCCGGAGCTCGCGGTAAAGGCGGCGGAACTCCGGCAGCAGCTCCGGGTGGTACGCGGACACATAGTCCGTGACCGCGTCGAAGAGCTCAGGTCCCGCGTAGCCGTTGTCCTCACCCATGAACTGCACGGGGCGGTCGGGGTGGCGAACGTTGTAGGCGCGCATCCACCTCAGCAGATTGAGATACTCGCGGGTGTTCCATATCCGGTACGAGCTCTGGAACTCCTCCCGCATGAGCTTCTCCGGGTCGCCCTTCCCGTACAACACGTACTCGTTGAGGACCAGGCCGGTGGACCAGGGCGCCTCCAGCGCGAAGGTGGTGAAGCCCTGCTCCTCGACGAGGTACCGGAAGACGCGGTGCTTCATCGTGAAGAACTGCCGAGAGCTGTGCGTAGCCTCACCCAGGCCGACGATCTTGGCCGAGCCGATCATGCGGCCGAGCGGGCGCAGATCGCTGCCGGGGGCGCCGGCCTCCGTGGAGCGCAGCGGCTCCGCGACGCGCGCCAGTTCGCGCACCGGATCGGTGGTGGTCATCGCGTTCGCGTGCGCCGGCCGGGCGGCGACCGTCAGCGTGCCGACCCCGAGCGTCAGCGCCAGCAGGAGCAGCAGCAACCGATGCAATCGATGTGATCTGTGAAATACAGGCATGGATCAAGGCTGCCGATGGGCGGCAGGGCCCGGGCAGCCTGCCAGCTTCAGTCTTCCTCCTGGGGATAACCACAGGTCCGCTGTAGAGCAGATGTCACTCCGGGACCTGCCGCCTGCCTGCGGCGCCCCCACCCATGACTCGCCCCTCACTGATGCCGTGGGACATGTCACATGGAACGGGACGCGAGACACCCCAGCGGGTGACCGCACCCTCGACAACCGCCACTGGACATGAGATTCGAGGCCGCCTCACTCAGAACAGTGAGACGCATCCAAGCTCAGCGAGACGGGACACCTTGGGCCAGAAGAGGGCCACCGTCAAGGAGAAAGGGACACCGGACATGCGGGCCTACAACCGGCTCACCGTCGTCGTCCAGGCGCTGCACGCGGTTGAGGACCAGGCAGTGGTCATGCAGGAGCGGGAATCCGTCCCGGTTGTCGAAGTGCCGGAACGCCGCGACGACCAAGGTCGGCGTCGCGCAGGTCCCGCTCGTCGGGCGGATCGCCGCCGGCCCGCCCATCGTGGCTGACCAGGAGGTCCAGGCTGTCCTGCCGATGCCGCGTGCGGTAGTCGGCCACGGCGACCTGTTCGCGCTCACGGTCGTCGGACAGAGCGGAGTCCCGCACGACGGCATACAGCTCGGAGCCGTCGTCGATCATGGCCCCGCACGTCGCCGCCCGTCACGGGACCGGGTGTCACCCCGCACACCCGCACCTCGTACGGCATGCTCTCGCGGGTCGTGAAAACCTGCGCGGATTCCCGACATCGAGCGGCTTCGCCCCCTCGAGCACAAGGACGGCGACGCGATGCAGGCAGGACACCGGCACAGGAAGAGGTTACTGGGGCAAGGCCCTGCCATGATTTGTGTCATGCGCACACAGATCACATGGGCCGGGACGACCGACATCCGTCAGGTTCTCGCTGATCACCACCGGTACTGGGGAGACCGCGACCTCAGGTCCCTGCACCTTCCGGCGCTGGTCCAGGAGCTCGGTGAAACCTGTCTGGTCGCCCGAGCCGAGGACGAAATCCACGGATACGTCATCGGGTTCGTCACCCGACCGGCACCGGATACGTACACCTCATCGCTACTCGGGACGACGCGCGCGGCACCGGTCTCGGGCGCCGTCCGCACGCGGCGTTCGCTGACGCCGCTCACCACCACGGCGCGCTGCGACTGAAGGCGATCACGCCACCCGGAAACACGGGCTCGATCGCATTCCATCGCCGCCTCGGCTTCGACGCGAAGACCGTCGACGACTACAACGGTCCGGGCCAAGCCATGGTCGTCTTCGATCGCGTTCTGCCGTTCGACGCAGCGCAGCCCTGAGTGACCGGCCGTCCCCTCGCCGGCAATCGCTCCTCGGGCCCTGAGCTCTGAGTTCTGGCAGCACCGGTGGTGGCATAGGGGTGCTCTCCGGGATGAGGGTGCGATGGCGTCGGCGAAGTCCGGGTTCGCTCTGGACACGGCGACGCCCGGGCGGGAATTTCCTGTCCGGGTTTCGAGGCAGGCTCGGCGTCGGATGGTGCTGGCGCCGATGGGCGTGGTGCTCGCGTTCCTGCGCGAGAAGCTCGACGGCAGCGCGGGAGACGCCCGTGTGCTGTTCGGTGCCACGACCGGGGGAAGCCCCGGCGGGAGAGGGAGGGAACCGAGTCGGCCGCTTGGCCGGGCCGACGTGCCCGGCTCCTTCTGACGGCGTCGGGATACTGCCGTCGTGGCCGCTACTCAGCAGCGCGCCCGCATCCCGGCGGAGTATCTCGTTTCCTGCCGCCGGGCAGCCGGCCGATCGCCGGCAGGAGATCCCCGCTGGGATCCGCCGTCGACCGGCGTCCTGGACCTGGACTGGGCACCGGTCGTGCTTACGGATGATCGGGGCTGCACAGCCAGGCTGTGCGGTCATGCGCTGTCAGCGGGGTCGGGGCAGAGCACCGGCACCTGCTGGACGAGGTTGCCGGCGAACCCGCCTCGGTTCCAGGGCTGTTCCAGTGGCTGGGTGCTCCCCGCCGCGTCGCGGGCACGGGTGCTCAGGACATGGTCGCCGGGTGCGGCGGACCACAGGAAGGTCCACCGGCGCCAGGCCCATCGGTGTCTGTGATCCGGTTCCAGCTCGGCCGGGTTCCACGTCGCGCCGCCGTCCGTGCTCACGTCCACCGACGTCACCGGGGCGCGCCCCGACCAGGCCCGTCCTTCCAGGAGGACCGGGCCGGGCGCGACCACCCGCGTCCTGGACATGAAGTCGGGGAAGCCCGGCGGGATCAGCAGCGCCCGGGGAGCGATGCGGGTGACCGGCTCGCCCGCCTCCTCGGGTACCTGCCTGATCCGGTAGGCCACGGATTGCTGGAAGCCGGTGAACGGTGTGTCGACGACCGTGATGTCCCGCAGCCACTTCACCTGGGCCATCCCGTACCAGCCGGGCACCACCAGGCGCAGCGGACTGCCGTGCTGGGGCGGCAGGGGTTCGCCGTTCATCGCGTAGGCCACCAGGACCGTCGGCTCGTCGCCGCCGGCGACGTCGAGGGGAAGACTGCGCTGGTAGTCCTGTTCGACACCGCGCTCCACGCCGTGGTCGGCCCCCGTGAACACGACGTCGACCACGCCGGATGCGACCCCGGCTTCGTCGAGGAGCAGCCGCAGCGGCACGCCCGTCCATTCGGCCGTGCCGACGGCTTCGACCAGCCACGGCTGGCTCACCGGCCTCGGCCTCAGCAAGGCCCTGCCGTTGCCCGCGCACTCCATCGTCACGCGCGTGGTGACCGCGGGGTAGGTGCGCAGCTGCGACGGTGAGAGGCTGAGCGCGCGCCGTACGCGACCGTTCACTGTCAGCCGCCAGGCGGACGTGTCCGGCACGTGGGGGATGTCGTAGTGCGTCAGGAGGTAGTGAAGGCCTGGCGGGGTGACGTCGTAGCGCATGGCCTCCAGGGGCATGCCATGGTTCCGGGCGGCAAGCGCCAGCTCGTCCTGCCCCAGGCCCTCGCCGGGTGTGGCCAAACGCGCGGGAGCGCTCACGTCGCCGAGTCGACGCCCCATGTGGTGATTGTCCCCTGCCCGTGCCGTCCCTGCATCGGCAGCCGGCAGAGTCGTGCCCCGCCGCGAGGCCCGGGTCATCACCGGCCGGCCGGGGCCACGACGGCCGAATGCGCGCAGTGCCGCGTCCGCCCCAGCAGGGGCCGGTCGCAGGAGCGGGAGGTGCAAAGGCGTCTCCGGCTGTCCGAGACACAAGGAACCCTCCCCGGCACCCGCGCGATGTGCTGGGAGCCGGCGACCAACGCGTTCGAAGCGTGGGGATCGCGAGGAAAGACCCGCACCGTGGGCTTTCACACCGATGACAGCCGGGGACCGGGGCGCCGCTCAGCCGGCTGCGCGTCGGCCGGGGCGAGCGCGGTGCCGGCGCGCGGGGTTACGCCACCGGCCGGAGGCATCTCGGGCGACGCCGACGACTTCGTCCACGAAGGCCGCTTCGCCGAGCAAGGAGCAGGCCGACCGCCGACCACTGACCGCCGACCCGGTCGGCATCCTCCGTATGCCCTGCTCCACGCGACAGCGCCTCCGGCGTCCGTGAGTGTTTCAGGCATGCGTGATAACCAGCAGTACGAGCGGTACGTCGGTGGCACTCCGGAGGCCGAGCGCCTGATCTTCGAGCGGCTCGCACGCGACCTGCTGCGAGTGCAGCTCAAGTCGATGAAGCGCAGCGGCTCGGCCACCCTTCAGCGGACCTTTCACGCCAAGTCGGTCCTTGGTGTGGAGAACGCCGGACTGAGGTTCCGCGACGATCTTCCCGCAGAGTTGCGCACGGGTTTCGCCAGGCCTGGAGCGGAGTATCCGGTCACGGTCCGGCTGTCCAACGCCGGCGGCGTCCGTCAGCCCGACCACGCGCCCGACCTGCGGGGTGCGGCGCTGCGCGTCGAAGTCGGTCCCGACGAGATCCACGATCTGCTGATGACGAACTTCCCGGTCTCCCATGCGCGCAACGCGCGTGAGTTCGTCGTGTTCGCGAAGGCCATGGCAGGTGCGGACTCCCGGCTCCGCAAGGCGTTCGCGTTCTTCGTCAAGCTGCCCCTGGCCGTCGGCTGGTCCACGGCCACGCGCATGCGGCGCAACGTGTCCACGGCAGCCCGGCGTCCGGTCCGCAGCCTGGCACTGGAGACGTACTGGAGCCGTGGCGCGATCCTGTGGGGCGACGCCGGACCGGTGCGGTACCAGCTGCGCCCCGCCGCCGGAGCCCCCGCGGCCCCGGATCCGTCCCGCACGGACCCCGACTACCTGCGGCGTGAGCTCGCGCGCCGGCTGCATCAGGCGGACGTCGTCTTCGACGTGTGCGTGCAGCGCTACGCGGACGGCAGGCGCACGCCCATCGAGGACGGCGCCGCCGAGTGGAAGGAGGAGGACGCCCCCGTCCTGCCGGTGGCGACCCTGACGATCCCGCGCCAGGACGTGGACACCGCCGTGGCGCGTGCCGTTGCCTCACGGATCGACCAGCTGGCGTTCAATCCGTGGAACACCACCGACGCCTTCCGGCCCCTGGGCAACCTCAACCGGGCACGCAAGGTCGCCTACGAGGCCAGCAGCGCTCACCGGCTGGGCCACCGCTTCGTCACCCTCGAACCGCGGCGCAACACATTGCTCGGAGTCCCGCTGCGGGCCTTCTTCCGCGCCGTCAACCGCTTCGTCCCGTGGCACCGGCTGCCCACCCGGCCCGGCCTGCTCAACCTCATGGCGTTCCGGCAGACGCTTCGACGCCACAACCTCATCGACACCGATCTCCACGAGGCCCCACCCGCGGCCCGGCCCGCACCGGTTGCGATCGACGAGGACCTGCGGACCCGGCGCAGCTACGACGGTTCCTGGAACGACCTCTCGGCACCTGCGATGGGCGCCGTCGGCGCCACCTTCGGCCGCAACATGCCGCCGGTCCATCGACCGGACCTGTTCGACACGCCCAACCCGGTCACCGTCAGCAGGCAGCTGCTGCACCGCGACGGGTTCATTCCAGCGACGTCGCTGAACGTCATCGCCGCCGCGTGGATCCAGTTCCAGGTGCACGACTGGGTCGACCATCAGCGTCACCCCGTCGGCGAGAAGTCGGTGGAGGTGCCGCTGCCCCCCGGCATGACCTGGCGCAACACCCCCGGCGGAGCGCCGGAGAAGGTGATGCGCTTCGCCGAGAACAAGGCCCTGTACCAGCCCGGCGGGCAGCCGCCGACGTTCGCAAGCGCCGTCTCGCACTGGTGGGACGGCTCGGAGATCTACGGCAGCACCGAGTCGGTCGCGAAGTCCCTGCGTGAGCCCGACGGCCGCGCCGAACTGCGGCTGGAGGAGGGACACCTCCCGCTCGGCAACGGCCTCCCGGTCACGGGCTTCCGCGACAGCTGGTGGCTCGGCCTCAGCGCGATGACAACGCTGTTCGCCCGCGAGCACAACGCCGTCTGCCGGGCACTGCGTGACGAGTACCCGCACATGGACGAGGACCGCATCCACCACACGGCACGACTTGTCGTCGCCGCGCTGATCGCCAAGATCCACACAGTCGAGTGGACACCGGCGATCCTCGCCACCAAGGCGATCGACATCGCCCTGAAGACCAACTGGCAGGGCCCGCCCAAGACCTGGCTCGACCAACTGGGCACATGGCTCTTCGAGGCGCACGACCTCGGCGGGATTCCCCGCACCCTGCCCGATCACCACGGTGCGCCCTACTCCCTCACGGAGGAGTTCACCACCGTCTACCGGCTGCACCCGCTCGTCCCGGACGACTTCGAGATCGTCGACCACCGGTTCGGCCACCGGCTCGACACCCTGGCGTTCAACGGTCTTCAGGGTGCCGCCGCGGAGCCACTCATCCGCAAGACCGGTCTGGCGGACACGCTCTACTCCTTGGGCATCGCCCATCCCGGGGCGATCACCCTGAACAACTTCCCCCGCGCCCTCCAAGCGTTCGAGCGCGACGGAGAGGTGATCGACCTGTCGGTGGTCGACCTGGTGCGCACCCGGCGCCGCGGCGTCCCGCGCTACAACGACTTCCTGACAGGCCTGCACAAGCCGCGCATCCGGCGGTTCGAAGACCTCTCCCACGACCCGGAGACGGTCGCCCGCCTGAAGGACGTGTACCGCTCCGTCGACGACATCGACACCATGGTGGGACTCTTCGCCGAGAATCCCCCCACTGGTTTCGGATTCAGCGACACCGCCTTCCGCGTCTTCATCCTGATGGCCAGCCGTCGGCTGCAGAGCGACCGCTTCCTCACCGTCGACTTCAGGCCCGAGGTCTACACACCGCTGGGCATCGACTGGATCGAACGGGGCGGCATGACGAGCGTCATCCAGCGGCACTGCCCCGAGCTGGCGAGCCTCCTCCCGCGTACGGCCAGCGCCTTCGCGCCCTGGCGCGCTGTCCAGCCCGTGCGCAACCACGGCGACGCGGACCACGACTGATCGGGAGAAGGACATGTCGGTACAGCAGAGAGCCGGGCACGCCGGCCTCGAAGACCTCCTGGCCCGGCCGCTCTGGGAGACCGTCTTCGAACGACGCACCCACCGAGTCAGCAAGGGCGCGTCCGTCCCCGCCCGGTCGATGAGCTACGACTCCCCCCACCGGCCGCAGCCCCTGGGAGAGCTGGAAGAGGCTGTGCTCATCGCCCTCACCGGCTGCTCCGGACTCAGCATGCCCGACCGGCCCTTCGAGGACCCGCGCGATCACACGCCCATCATGGCCAAGCCGAACCTCAACATGGTGGGGCGTACGGCAGGCAGCCCCGACAACGCGCAGGCCACCCACTTCTTCATGATCAACGACAGTGGGACGTACTACCTGAGAAAGCTGCCCCCCTCTCCCCGGTCGGGATTCGACCCCGACACGCTGATCGAGCGGGCCGGCCAGGCGAAGGTACGGGTATTGGACCACCGCCTGGACGTCTCCGAGGGCATGCGCGACTTTCCCGCCTACCTCGACTCCAACCGCTTCCTGTCCAACCTCCAGGGCACCACGGTCTTCCTGCCGGTCGTCGACCTCTCCCACCAGTACATCAACGCGCTGATGTACCTGCTGACCCAGCCCGAGGGAGCCCGGCCCACGTTCGTCGACGACCGCAACTTCTACCGCCCGGCCGGGGTGCGGAAGTGGGTGCGCAACGGTTTCCTCAACCCCGACCTCAAGCTGCCGCTCGGCGCTCTGGGGCCGATGCGCACCCAGGTGGAAGCCGATCTGCTGCTGCAGAACATGATGCTGGTCGCGGACGCCATGGGCCTCGGCGCCTGGATCCACGCGTCGATCAACCCTCAGATCATGCTGGGCGACCCGAAGTTCTCCCGCGCCTACGGACGCATGCTGGGCTTCGACTTCGTCACCCCGCGCTTCCGGCCCGCCGACATCCTGCGCTGGCAGGTGCCGCTGCCGAAGTACGCGACCCTGCGCGCCCACCCGGTGGGACTGCGGGCCGGCGGCGAACACCTCATCAAAGGCGCCTGTCCCCCCAACTACCCGTCGATGGAGGCCGCCGTCGACGCGGTGGTGCAGAGCAAGTTCGGCAAGGGCGGCATCTACGAGGACAAGGAGGTCTTCAGCCGCATCTACAAGGACGGGTACGCACCCCGTTACCTCGAAGAGGCAGGCGAGTACGACCAACGAGTGATCGACTGCGCGCGGGACGTCTGCGTGTACGTCCACGCCACCCACGGGCGCTTCCCGGCACACACCGACGCCATCCACGTACCCGGCATCTGGCTGCAGACGCACCACCTGGAATCCGAGTACTACGAGCGGTTCTTCCGCAGCGGCCTGACCGACGCCCACCGCGGCCACGCCGCGCGATGGGACCGGTAGCCCCCCTCCCCCCGCGAACCCCGCAAGCACACACCGAAGGAAGCGCCATGCAGGTCTACGAAGCCATCGTCAAAGGGCTGGAAGGTATCGGCGTGCGGGCCGCCTTCGGCGGCGCCGGGGAGAACGCCGCCGGCCTGATGCTGGCCCTGAAGCATTCCGGGCAGATCCGGCCGATCATCACGCGACACGAGCAGGCCGCGTCCTTCATGGCCTGTGGCTACGCCATGTACACCAACCGGCTGGGATTCTGCTTCGCGACCGCCGGCCCCGGTGCGTTCAACCTGTTCTCCGGGCTGGCCGTGGCGATGTCCGACTCCTACCCGGTCCTCGCCGTCTCCGGATACGCGTCGCGGACATGGCAGGGATGGGGATCGCTCAACGAGACCTCGGGCCTCAACCGCACGCCCGACTCCCAGGCGATGTTCGCGGCCACCACCAAGAAGTCCTTCCTGCTCACCGACATCGACGACACGTGCGACGTCCTCGAGGAAGCGGTCAACATCGCCTTCGAGGGCAGACCCGGTCCCGTGCACATCCATGTCCCCGAGGACCTCACCCACCACGGTGTCGAGGTCACGAACTTCCGGCCCGTCCGGCTCGACGTCGCACCGGTCCTGCCCGATCCGGAGCGCGTGGAGGAGATCGCGTCGGCGCTGGCCGACGCCCTGGCGGAACGGAAACGGATCGTGGCCCTCGTCGGCTTCGGCGCGGTCCGCAGCGGAGCGGGACCGCAGGTCAAGCGATTGATCGAGCGGTTCCAGATCCCTTTGCTCACCACGCTGGACGGCAAGGGCATCGTGTCCGAGGGGCACCCGCTCGCCGTGGGCGTCTTCGCGGACAGCGGCCACTCCAGTGCCTGGAAGGCGTTCCGCGAGGCCGACATCGTGCTGTGCATCGGGAACTCCCTCAACCAGCACGCGACGTTCAACTACCGCGAAGACCTCTTCAAGGACAAGCTGCTCATCCACGTGAACATCTCCGAGACGGAGTTCCGCAAGGCGTACCGGCCCGACCACGAGCTCCTCGGCGACGCCCGCCCGGCGGTGGAGGCCCTGGTCGACGCGCTGGAGAGGAAGGTGGTCGGCGACGTGCCGGCGGCCGACGTCGACGGCCGGGACTACGAGGCCCGGCACATCACCCACCTGACCGGGAAGATCCACCCGGGCCGGCTCGCGCAGACGATCGGCCGGATGCTGCCGCCGGACGCCGTCCTGCTCGCGGACGCGGGCGCCCACCTGGCCTGGCTCGGCTACTACGTGGAGCTGGAGGAGGGACAGAACTTCCGCAAGGCCGGTTCCTTCGGGCCGATGGCCGGGCACGTCAACGGGGCCATCGGCCTGAAGGTCGCGCATCCGGAACGGACCGTCGTCGTCGGCTGCGGCGACGGGTGCTACTCGCTGTCCGGTTTCGAGCTGATGACCGCCGTCGAGAACGACATCCCCGTCATCTGGGTCATCTTCGACGACGAGGAGTTCAAGCTGATCAAACTCTTCCAGCTCGTGACCTACCGGGAGAGCGCCCTGGTCGAGTTCCGGAACCCCGACTTCGCGGCGTACGCGCGTGCGTGCGGCGCCGACGGCTACCGCGTGGAGACGCTCGACGAGTTCGAGGAAGCGTTCCGCGCGGCTCTCGCCTCCGGCCGGCCCACCATCATCGATGCGAAGATCACCCGCTGGGCGGTCCCCCACTACAGCCCCTCACCCGACGGCGTGATCGACGCCCTCGTGGAAGCTGTCGAGAAACGCTTCCGCGACTGATCGACCGGATCCCCAAAACGGCGGCCGGCCGCCCCGGCCGACGAGCCGCGGCCGGGGCGGCCGCCGTCCGTCCTGCTCGACCAGGCCGAGCGTTGTCACCGAGGGCCGGCGATCAGTAGGTTCGGGCCACTGAAGGCAGAGCGAAGGGTTGCCTGGATGCGTGGGGCTGATGGGCCGCGGTCCCGTGCGGTATCACCGGGGCATGCGGTATCCACAGGGTGGCGGGCTGACCGCCGAACGTCATTGGTTCCGCGAGGAGTTACGCCTGAGGGCGGCTGAGAGGTTCGCGCCCGGGGCGAGGCGAGCTCGCTGATCGCCAAAGACCTGCGCGTCAAAGAGACCGGGAGCAATGCTCAGGACTTGTGGATCAGCTCCTCTGGAGGACGCGCGAAGGGCGTACCTTCCCGAGTGAGTGATCGTCAAGTCACCGAGTAGGCCCGCGCTGCGAACGCGGGTCGGGAAGGCACGCCCGTGCTCAGCGTAGTCAATGAAGACGGCACCACCGAGGTTTCCCTGATCGACGAGATCGTCCGTGAGGGTGCTCGGCGGATGCTGGCCGCCGCTCTGGAGGCGGAGGTGGACCAGTACATAGCCGAACTCGCCGGGCAGCGTGACGAGGCCGGTCGCCGACTGGTGGTCCGCAACGGCCGGCACCGGCCGCGGACCGTGACCACGGCTGCCGGGCCGGTCGAGGTGGCCGTTCCGCGCGTGAACGACAAGCGGGTCGACGAGGCGACGGGTGAACGTCAGCGGTTCTCCTCGAAGATCCTGGCGCCGTGGTGCCGGAAGTCCCCGAAGATCAGCGAGGTACTGCCACTGCTCTATCTCCACGGCCTGTCGTCGGGCGACTTCGTGCCCGCGATGGAACAGTTCCTGGGCTCCCCGGCCGGGCTGTCGCCGGCCACCGTGACCCGGCTGACGCAGCAGTGGACCGCCGACCACGCCGAGTTCCAGCGCCGTGACCTGGCCGGATCCGACTACGTCTACGTCTGGGCCGACGGCGTCCATCCCAAGATCCGCTTGTCCCAGACGCACTCCTGCCTCCTGGTCCTGATGGGCGTCCGCGTCGACGGCACCAAGGAACTCATCGCGATCACCGAGGGTATGCGCGAGTCCACCGAGTCCTGGGCGGACCTGTTGCGCGACTGTCGGCGGCGCGGGATGCGCGACCCGATGCTCGTGGTCGGCGACGGTGCGATGGGCCTGTGGAGGGCGCTGGCGGAGGTGTTTCCGCAGGCCAGGCACCAGAGGTGCTGGGTTCACAAAACAAGGAACGTCTCGAACGCGCTGCCGAAGTCCGCGCAGCCCGGCGCGAAGAAGGCTCTGCAGGAGATCTACAACGCCGAGGACCGGGCGCACGCCGAGAAGGCGGTCACCGCGTTCGAGAAGGCGTACGGGGCGAAGTTCCCCAAGGCCGTCAAGAAGATCACCGGCGAGGTCGACGAGCTGCTGGCGTTCTACGCCTTCCCCGCCGAGCACTGGGTCCATCTCAGGACGACGAATCCGATCGAGTCGACCTTCTCCACCGTGAAGCTTCGGACCAAGGTCACCCGCGGCGCCGGCAGCCCCGCCGCGGCCCTCGCGATGGTCTTCAAACTCGTTGAGTCCGCCCAGGCCCGCTGGCGAGCGGTCACCGCACCACACCTCGTCGCCCTCGTCCGAGCCGGTGCCACGTTCGAAAACGGTGTCCTCGTCGAGCGGGAGCAGGCCACGGCGGCCTGACAGCCCCTGTCACTTGTCGCACCGCAAAAGGGAGAAAGGGACCAGCCCATGTCCGAACTCACTGCCCCGCCCACCGAGTTCATCCGCTCCTAGGAGCAGGCCAGCAACAGCCACGACATCACCCAGCTCGTCCCGCTGATCGCTCTCGATGCCGTCTACTGGTTCTCCGACGGATCGCATCGCGGCCGCGAAGCCGTCCTCGCCGCCATCGCCAAGACCTTCGCCACCATCCACGACGAGATCTACCAGATCGACGACCTGGAGTGGATCGCCCACAGCGATGACCACGCGGTATGCCGCTACCGGTTCACCTGGACCGGAACCGTCGACGGCCAGCCGCGGTCAGGAAGCGGCCGCGGCACCAACGTGCTCATCAACAACGCCGGAACCTGGCAGATGCTCCACGAACACCTCAGCGCATAACCAGGCGGCAGCACCGATCCACAGGAATTGACAATTACTCAAAGACCGGAGACGCTGACCCGACCGTCAGTGCCCTGGTGTGCCTCACGGGCACACAGCCGTAATCACGTGCGCGCCCCGCAGTTCCTGGCCTCATCCTCCTCGGCGGCGCGGCGCGGCGATGGCGTCGACCACGGCCTGGAGCGCGCTCGCCCGCCAGGTGACCAGCAGTGTCGCCGGGCCTACTGGGCCGGTGCATAGGTGACGGTGGTCATGGGGCAGTCCTCGGCGAGTCCGAGGAGGGCCTGGCGCTCAGCGTCGTCGGCGGCGAGGTCCCAGTGCAGTTTCGTGCCGACCCAGGTCGCGGCGTAGGCGTAGTGGCAGGAGCCGTCCGAGGGCAGCCACTCGGCCGGGCCTTCGTCGCTCTTGGAGCGGTTGAAAGCGGCAGTGGCGGCGATCAGCGTGTCCGGGCTGTGCTGGTCGTTCGCATACGCCTCGCGCTGGGCGGCGCCCCACGGGGTTCGCTCGGAGTCGTAGAACTCGACGAGCGGAACGAAGTGGTCGACGTCGAGGCGTGGCTTCGTTCATCCTCAAAAGTCACTGACACTGATCTTGTCGCTTGCTAGGAAGCGGCTCCCGAAGTCACCTCGAAACGACTCCCGAAGAAGGGCTCTGGTCCACTTCTTGTGGTGTGCGCAACGCTGAGTGATGTCGCGGCGACTACCTAAGCTCGGTAGGCGGCGAGATCTATGCTCGGACACATGATCGAGACTGAGCGGCTACTCCTGCGACCTCTGCATGTGTCCGACGTCGACGTTTTCGTCGAGCTCCATGCCGACCCGCAGGTCAACCGCTTCGTCGGGTCCTACTCGCGTCAACAAGCACTGGAACGCCTCACTTCGATCGAGCGGCAGTGGGCTGATCGAGGCCACGGCCTGTGCGCGATCGAACTGAAGTCGAGTGGAGAGTTCATCGGTCGAAGCGGTCTGCAGTACTGGGAACAGTTCGACGAGGTGGAACTGGGGTGGACCCTTCGAGCAGATCACTGGGGGCACGGCTATGCGACCGAGGCCGCTCAAGCATGTCTGGACTGGGGCTTTGCCACCCTCGACGACGACTACTTCACGGCTCTCATGCGGCCGGGCAACGAGGCATCAGTGAGGGTTGCCGAGCGCCTGGGATTCACGCCGCGTCGAGAGGACCATCTGCAGGGCCGCCCAGTCACGGTCTATGCCGTGGACCGTCCGACTACCCTGCCCGCTTGCTGATGTTCCACATGAGTCACGACAGCAGAACTCTCTTCCTCAACAGGGCGAAGCCGGCGCGGCCGAACATCTGACGCTTGAGCATCTTGATCCGATTTACGTGGCCTTCGACGACACCGGAGTTCCAGGGCAGTGTGAGGCCAGCGGTGACGGCATCGAGGTCGCGTTCGAGGTGCTGGGCGAAGCTCCGGAGGCTGGGCAGATCCGTAGTCGAGGTGGCCGCTTCGATCCAGGCCGACAGCTGGTCGCCCTGGAGGTGAGCGACCATGTGCCCGAAGGAGCGCACGTGCTTGGAGAGTTCCGTCAGTTCGGGGCAGTTGACCAGGACGGCTTTGAGCTGGAGCCGGTCGCCTTCGGGCAGAGCGTCGGGGTGGGTGAGGATCCAGCGCGTGACGGCGCGGGCCGACGGCGGGCGGGGGCCGACCGGCTGGGGCTTGCCGCGAAGAGTCCTGCTGACGTAGTCGGTCACCTCGACCGATTCCACCAACACGCCCTCGGCCGAGGAGAACAGCAGCTCGTCCAACTGCGGCAGCACTTCGTTCACGGCGAAGGACTGTCGACCACACCACCATCCAGCCGAGCGATTTTAGGGCGAACTCAACCGCCATCACGCGAAGATCAACAGTCACCCTGCGTACGCGACCACATGAAGTGGACCAGAGCCCGAAGAAGCCGACACAGCCAGACCCGCACCTCGCCGCTCAGGATGTCCTGCCGGGCCTCGTCAGTCATGTTTCTGAGCTTGATTCGCAGCTCAGAAGCGGAAGGGAATTCACGAAAGGGTGGGGCTCGTATCGACTGGAACCGGCTATTCTTCGAAATCGTGGGAAGTACCGGTACAGGGGGATCTCCGGCGAGGAAGTGATCCCTGGTGAGGAAGTCCGAAGGCCCCTGGGACGCCACCCGCGATCTTCTCGGCCATCGGCGGGGTCGTGACGAGAGCGCCGAAGAGCGCGCGGACCGCATGTGGGCCGACCTCCTGCAAGAGTTGCGCGTGGCCCAGACCGGGGTGCAGATCCTTCTCGGTGTCTTGATCATCGCCGCGTTCCAGCCTGCTTTCACCGACCTCGGCGGCACCGACCTCGCCCTCTACGTCGCCGCGGTCGCCCTGGGGGCGGCCGCCGCCGGGGCCCTCATCGGCCCGGTGTCCCTACACCGGATCGTCGCCGGCCACCGCATAAAGCCTCAGGCCGTGACCCTCGCCGCCCGGATGGCCAAGACCGGCCTGGCGTTGCTCGCCGTGACTACCGTCCTGGCCCTGCTCCTGTTGCTGCGGGTGGCTGTCGACGACACGCTCGCCGCCTGGCTGACCGCTGCCATCAGCGCCTGGCTGATCACGGTCTGGCTCGTTCTCCCGGCCTGGGCCCGGCACCACTACACCAGCCGCACCTAAGCCCGGGCCTGCGACTGGTAGCCCCGCATGTTCAGCAGTCGCGTATTCGCCGTAGCGTCGGTCGATCGTCCCCCTGTGCCGGTGCTCTGCGGCATGATGACCGGCGTGAACCCCGAGCCTCAAGGACGTCGAGGGATGGGTCGTCACCGGGCATCACAACGACGTTCTTACCTATGTCGGCCCTGATGAGCCTCAGCCTCAGGATCAGACGGAGATCGCTGTCGGGCTGTTCGGACGTTCCAAGCGCCACCGGGACGGCACCGAGCTCCACGTCGTCCACGTTGAGGACAGACGAGGTTCAGCGGACCCAGCCTGAGTACCGCGCTTCATCGCTGGTGGTCGCCGGGGGCGTATCGGCGTGGTGGGTGTCACCCGAGGTTGAGCAGTCGTGCTGCGGCTTCGGCGGTCTCCTCGGGGCGGGTGTTGAACCCGATGGCGCTGTGTGGTGCGGACCGGTGAACGGCGTTGATCACGGCTTCGAAGAACAGGAAATTCTTGGGCGGCAGGCGGATATCGGCGCCGATAACCACGCAATCGTTGCCAGATCGGTTCTCACGTTCACTGAGGATTTTTGTGACGGCTCTGATGCCCATATATGCCCCGGCAGCAACGCCACGGACCTTTTTCAGCAGGTAGCTGTGGAGCGCGTCGGCGGGATCGGGGCCATGGGACGGTGCGCGGTGCTCCCGGGTGCCCGGACCGTGGTCGGATACCAGCCGCATCATGATCTTTTGCTGCCAGATGATCAGTCCCGTCCCCGGGCCACCGCTGTCCCATGGTGCGCGGGCGACACGGGCAAGCCAGACCGAAGGCATTTTTCCGGACTGATCGGTCATCATTCCCGATGGTGGGGACCGCCCGTTCCGGGACTCGGCAGATGACAGGGGCTGCTACGGCTACCGGCCTGGCAGCCCACTGCTTGCCGACGTCGGGAGGCGTGCCGGAAGACGGTCGCCGGGCCGATGACGTGCGGGCCGAACTTGTCGCGGACGCGGTCGACGGCCGCTTCGGCGACCAGTCGCGCCTCGCGGGCGTCGTCGAGGCTGATCTGCTGGGCGACCTGGCCGGCGCCCATGAGGTCCTCGGCCTTCGGGGTGATCCGTGTGAGGCGGCCGCGCTGCAGGCCGACGGCGTCCATCAGCTGGTGCGCCAGGATGTGCAAGGTCTCGTCGTACGCGGACGGCTCCTTCAGGCGGCGGGTCTTCTCCCAGCTGCCGGTGCCGGCGAAGTCCACCGTCAGTGTCAGCACGCGGGCCGCCTGGCCGCGCCGGCGCAGCAGCAGGGCGAGCTGGACCACGAGCTCGAGGAGAGCGGCGCGGACGCCGGCGCCGTCCAGGACGTACCGGCCGAAGGTGTGCCGGACGGTTGCGGTGGCGGGCAGGGCGCGGGGGACGACGGGGCGGGGGTCGATGCCGTGGGCCCGGTCGGCGGCCTGGCGGCCGGCGCGGTGGCTGTCCGAGACGATGCCGACTTCCACGATCCCGACCGGGCTTCGCTGCCAGTCTGCGGTAATCAGTTCACCTGCGGCGATGCCACCCTTCTTCACTCCGCGAGAACACCTCCGGTCCCGGACACGATCACAGGTGCGGGCCAGGAACCTGCTGGTGCACAGTGCTGGGCGGAGGCGCATTCTGGTTGTGGGAGGTTCTGGTCTGAGGTCTGTTACGAGGACAAGGCGCTGCACCTCACCAGGGCTGGGTCTGCGGACCAGCGTCGGCGACGCGAGCCAGGCACCCGAGAGATACGCACCGAAGGCCGCCGACAGACAACGGTTATCTCGACCAGGGAGCAGGTCATGCCATCCCTGCACTTCCACGTGAACTCCTCGATGAGCCCAGAGGAGGTGATGGGTGTGCTGACGAACTTCAGCCCCTCTCGTGTCGAGGAGTGGTCATCCATCGATGCCGAGCACTTCCAGGTCCACGAGCGGGGCGATACCTGGGCGGAGGTGACCGAGGGGAACGACAAGTCGTGGGAGCGTGCACGCTACGAATGGGACCCCGCGACGAACAGGGTCACCGTCACCACTCGTGACTCGGTTCCCTTCGGCTCGGGGGGCTGGCAGTTCCAGATGACTCCCACGGACAACGGCACCCGCGTCGACGTCAGACTCGAACGGCACCCCACCTCGTTCAAGTCAAAGATAATGTCCTCGATCATTCCCTTCGCCGGGCCGGTGTTCCGCAAGTCCTTCAAGGAACCCCTGCACACCACGTAGTCGCGCCACTCATGCACAAGGCCACGTCAGCAAGAGGCGCAGGTGCCGCGTCCGACAGCGGGAGGAGCTGAGACCAGGCGACGCCTGCCTGCCGAACCCCAACCGCACGACCGGACGGCCGCATTCGCCAGGTGTGGCGAAGCCGAGCCCTCGAATCCCCTGCCCAGCATGCAGTCGACCAGCGCGGCACCACCTGGGCATGCACCTCGGACGCTGAGGTTGACCTGCCGAGACGGATTCCGTCGGGGGCGAGCCGGGTGATATGGCATTGGGCCGAGCGCCACCACGACGTCGCCTTGGGCGACGCGAACCTCGCCGGCAGAAACGCCCGCCGCCCTGCGAGAGGGCTTCGGCCGCGCGGCCGGGGCGATACTGATCGTGACAGTCGCCCCGCCGCCGGGCTGCCTCGGACGCGTGCGTGGTCGGCGGGGGACGCACCGTTTGTCGATGTCTCCGAGAGGAGCCGTTCATGACCACGGCGAAAGACCTGTTCATCATCGCCATGGACCTGAAGCATTCCGTGGGACAGGGTGACCTGTCCCTCGCGCTCGCGGGAGCCGAGCTGATCGATCTCATCGGTGCGGGGGCGGTCGCCGTGGACGGCGACCGCATCGTGCCGGGCGGACCGCCGCCGCTGGATGACCGATTCCTGGGCGAGGCCGCGGCAGGCCTCACCCGGCAGGCGCCCTACGAGCGGATCGAGGACTGGCTGTGGCGCCGGGGCCGAGACCTCTCGGCCGCGTACCAGGCCGCCCTGGAGGAGAACGGTGAGCTGAAGCCGCAGCGAAGCGGCCGGTTGTCCTTCGGCTCGGAACGCGTGGAACCGGTCGATACGTTCGCGCGCCGCCACGCAGCCGACCGCTGGAAAGAGAAGGAACCCGTCCTGACCGCCCTCGCCTCGGTCGTGGGCATCGACGACGAGCGAGGCAAGGCGGTTCAGACCGCAAGGCGGTTCAGACCGTGGCGGGTCAGGATCCGGTGGACGGTGGAGGCGGGCAGCCCCAGGACCGGGCCGATGCGGGCCGGGCCGAGTTTGCGGGCCTGCCGCACTCGGCAGACCTGGGCCTCCAGGGTCGCCGGAGCGCGGTGTGGTGTCGTGCCGGAGCGGCTGGAGCGGTCGGCGAGGCCGGCCTCGCCCTCAGCCCGCCAGCGGCGCACCATCAGTGGCGGATCAGGCGCCTGGACGGGGAGCTCGCAGGTGCTGACGCTCTGCCAGCTCTTCGTCGTCGACCAGGGTGAGCATGGGCTGACCCGGCGCACACATCATGGTGACGAGGAAGCGGCTCCAAGAGTCCGTCCGGTTGTTCCCGTCCTGGTAGTGGATGACATCGCCGCCCGGCTCCCAGAACGTCTCCCCGACCTTGATCACACGCTCAGGCTCGCCTTCCAGCTCGAAGAGCATCTCCCCCTCCAGCATGCAGCCGAAAGCGGGTCCCGAGTGCCGGTGCGGAGGGGTGCCGGGGTCGCCGGGAGGGAACTCGATGAGCACCGTCATCGCCTCTGCCCCCTCCGGAACGGACGGCGGTCTCACCGACTGCAGCACAGTGAGCGCCGTCTTCCATGCTTCCGAGCGCGGTTGGCTCTCAGTCTGGCTCTCAGTACTGTCTGCTGCCGGCTCGTCGTTCGTCGACATGGTGAGGCCTCCTCCAGTGGTGGGCCGGTTGGCTCAGGAGAGCCAGTCGCTGTAATGAGTGGGGGCGATGCGGGCGTCACCCTTGGCGATCAGAGCATCGCCCTGAACGGCGGCGAACATGCCGGCGGTGTCGTCGGTGACGACCGTGCGGCCGTCGGGATGGGTACTGAGGGTGATGCGGCCGAGTTCGTCGAGGGGGAGGACGTCGGGCCCGGCGATGTCGAGGGTGCCGTTCAAAGGGGCGCCGACAGCGACTTCGGCGACCGTGTCGGAGACGTCCTGGGCGGCGATCAGCTGGAGCGGGGTGGTGGGCAGGCGGACGGTGTCGCCCTCGGTCGTCCAGGACAGGATGGCGTCCATGAACTCCATGAACTGGGTGGCGCGGACGATCGAGTAGGGGACCGGCCCGGCCTTGAGAATGTCTTCCTGCAGGACCTTGGCTCGGTAGTAGTCGAGGCCGGGTACCTGGTCCGCGCCGACGATCGAGAGAATGACGACGTGGCCCACCCCGCCCTTATGGGCGGCGGCCAGAAGGTTGTCCATCGAGGTCTGGAAGAAAGCCGGTGAGGCGTCGTCGAAGGTCGGAGAATTCGTCAGGTTGACGAGGACGTCGGCGTCGGCCACCGCCTCCGCCAGGCCCTGCCCTGTGATCACGTCGACACCTGTGGACTGCGAGTGCGGCACGGCCTCGTGCCCGTCCGCCTTGAGCTTTTTCACGACCTTCGACCCGATCAGGCCGGTACCACCGACGACTGCGAATGTCATGGGCCACCTCTCGTCGCACACCGATAGGTCATGCGTCCAGCTTGCGCGGTCACCGTGCCGCTGGCACTCCCAGAGGGATTCGAACACGATTCGGGCTGCATCCAGCACACCTGCTCCCGTTCCTTCCCCGGCTTCCGACTGAGCCCGAAACACCGGGAGCCTCGACGGCACCTTCAAGGTCCACGCCCTGCCTACGACCCCGGCCGCGCCGCCTCCTGGCCGGCGGACTGCGCGCCTGTACACACTGCCGGCCCGAGGCCCGCCTGGACTACGGCACCCGGGTCAGCGGGCCAGGGTGACCTCGATACTCCGGGTCGCAGCCGCCGGGCCGGTCTGGCAGCATGTCGAGTTGCTCCAGCGCCTGGTGCAGGGTGGCGATGAACGCCGGCAGCTCGGCGGCGCGAGCCTGGGCGTCCGCGATTCTCGCGGTGGTCCGCGGCCGCAGATCGGCTTTCACCTCCGTGCACGCGCCGGGCTCCCACACCGCCAGCAGCTCCGCAACCTCCTCCAGCGGCAGCCCGAGGTGCTTGGCCGCGCCGATGAACGCGAGGCGTTCGACGGCGTCCTCGTCGTGCAGGCGGTAGCCGGCGGGTGACCGGTCGGCGGGCAGAAGCCCGGCGCTCTCGTAGAACCGCAGCGTGGTGGCCGGAACGCCGGAGCGTTCGGCCAGCTGGGAGATCCGCATGGTGCTCACCTCACCGAGGGTGCACCTTCGACCCGACTTGAAGGTCAAGACGATGGCTTCAGCCGCCCGCCCGGGGCGTGTGGCGGGCCCTGGCGACGTGCCAGGGCGAGCAGCGGACCGACCGCCAGCAGGGCGGCGAGGGCCGCGTAGCCGGTGGTGAGTGTCGAGACGGTGGCGACACCAGCGACGAGCAGGGGGCCGCCGGCGTCGCCGAGTTCGCGGCCGAGTTCGGCTGATCCCATGGTCTGGCCCATGCGCTCCTCGGGGGTGGAGGCGGCCAGGGCGGCGAAGCCGAGCGGGGTGATCAGCCCGGTGCCGGTTCCGATGAGAGCGGCGGCGAGCAGGACGCCGGCCAGGCCGGGCAGCATGGCGGCTGCGAGGCCGGCGGCGGTGATGAGCAGTCCGCTGAGCAGCCCGGTTCGGGTGGTCAGGCGTCCGGCGTCCAGGGCGCGGCCGGCCTTCGGCTGGACGACGGCGGCTGTGGCGGCGAGGACGGAGACGGCAGCGCCGGTGGCGACCGTGCCGAGTCCGGCCGCGGCTCCGGAGACAGGCAGGAAGCCCACGCCGACGGAGAGCGCGGCGGTGGCGGCGGCGAGAGCAGCGGTGGGTGCGAGGAAGGAGCGGTCGGCCAGGCGGCGCGCGAGGTCGGCGACGGTCTGCCGCTTGCGGGGCAGCGGTGGCACGGCGGGTACGGCGAGAGCGGCCCACAGGGCGACGGCGGCCGCGCACAGGGCCATGACCGTGAACAGCAGGCGCAGGCCGCCGGCCCAGACCAGGAGCCCGCCGAGGAGCGGGCCGAGGGTGTAGCCGATGGACTTGTAGAAGCCGTAAGAGCCAAAGGCGCGCCCGCGCTTGGCGGCCGGGTTGAGGCGAGCGACCATCGCGGAGGCCGAGGGGGAGAAGGCGGAGGCGGCGGCGCCCTGGCCGAGGCGGGCGGCCCACAGCCAGCCGGGGCTGTCGGCAATCGCGTACAGCGCGGAGGCACCGGCGAAAGCGATGAGGCCACCGAGGAGCACCGGCTTGCCGCCGACACGGTCGGCGAGCGAGCCGAAGACGGGTTTCAGGAGGACCTCGGCGCCGTCGTAGAGGGCGAGCAGGCCGCCCAGGACGAGCAGGGAGGTGACAGCGTCCTTGGAGAGGCCGCCGAGGTTGGCGGCGATGCCGTGGGCTCCGAAGGCGGTCGTGAACCCTGCCGCGTACAGGGGCCGCATGGCCCGTCTCGGGGTGGCCGGGGCTATGGGCTCGGCGGTCACGACGGCTCCTCGTCGGTGGTGTGCAGCGCGTCGAAGACGCGCTCGGAGTAGTCCTCGCAGACGGCGGCACACTGCTTGAGCCGGCGGCCGGCCTCGGCTGCCTCGGGGGCGCCGAATACGTCCCGGGCGGTCAGGTCGCGGTGCCAGCGGCGCAGCCGCTCCAGGCTCTGCTCCTCTTCCTCCAGCTCGGCCAGGGTGAACTTGGCGATCCGGATCTCCTTGGCGATCTCCTCTTCGAACTTGGCGCAGTCGGCAAGGAACTCCGCCCAGTCCGCGGAGCGGGCGGCGGTGAACATCTCCCGGAAGCGGACCGCGTCCTGGTCGGAGCGGCCGGACGCCTGGAGCGTCACGCCCTGGCCGCCGGCACTGTCGGTGAGCTCGAGGGCGCGCCGGACCCCGTCGGCGAAGACCGGCACCTCCGGCACCGCCCAGATGCCCTGTCCCAAGGAGAGGGCGCCGATCTTGCGCAGCTCCCGCCACACCGCCACACGGTGCCGGGACGGGTCGGCGGGCAGCTTGATCACCAGGATCAGCCACCGGAAAGCCTGCTCTTCATTCGTCACGGCAAAAAATGTAGCAGGCGTTACATCCCGCCCGAGTTTGCACGGTTAAGTTGGCGTCGCAGCAGCGCGCGGCCTTCATCCACCGGCGTTTCTGCTGAATGAGGCGTGCAGTTGACGTTCCACCGTGTCGCGCAGCTCGGGAGTCAAGATCACGGGCCCGCTCCGCACAGTCGTACTGCCCAGCGGATAGGGGCCGAAGACTCACAGGCGCCGGAATCCGTCGCCGCTCAACTACGCCTCCTGACGTGCCGTCTTCGTGGTTCTGGCCCTCTTCGGCCTGCTCCTGCTACTGGCAGTCTGGCGCTGGGTGTCGGGATCACTGCCGGCCGAGCGACGTCACCCCGGCGGAGTCCCCTCCGCATTCCGCACCGCCCAGGGTCACGCCGGGCGATCTCGACGTCGATGCCCAGGCGGGCGCCGTGGTCGATGGCCTTGGTGCGGTAGCCGGTGTCGGCCCAGGCCTTCGTGACGCGAGGGTGGGCGGCGGCGATGTTCGAGAGCAGTCGGATGCCGCCGACGTTGTCGGAGACGCTGGCCGCGGTGACCCAGACGGCCAGAAGCGAGGGTGTCAACGCCGATGTGGCGCTCGAGGCCGGCGATCTTCTTGCCCGCGTCGATGCCCTGGCCATCTGCCGGAACGTTGGCGGAGGTCTTGACGCCTTGTGCGTCGAGCACCCAGGCACTCGGTTTGGCATCCCGGCCATCCGCCTCTCTCACGAGCCGGCGGAGGAGGCCGTTGAGCTGGTCGAACACGCCGCCTCTCTGCCAGGCGGCGAAGTACCCGTAGACCGTCTCCCACGGCGCGAAGTCGTGCGGCAGATATCGCCAGGGGATCCCCGTGCGGTCGACATGGAGGACCGCGTCCATGATCTGGCGCAGGTTATGCCCCGGTGGCCGCCCGATGTCCAGGCCCTTACCTCTCCGCTCGGCCCGCCAAGACTCTGTTGCTGAATTGCCTGCAGGGGTGCGGGGTGGCCCGGCATGATCGTTGGTGCGGTCGTTCTGTCTGCCCCGGCCGTAGGGGGTTGGTGC
>NZ_JBHWKO010000046.1:0-62843 GCF_042731035.1 Streptomyces sp. NPDC059895 | reverse complement strand
ACCCTCAACACCCACCCCCACATCACCACCAACACCATCACCCTCCGCGAAGACACACCCGGCGACAAACGACTCACCGCCTACATCGTCACCACCACACCCCTCCACCACGAAACCCTGCGCACCCACCTCCGCCAGACCCTCCCCGACCACATGATCCCCGCCACCTTCGTCACCCTCGACGAACTCCCCCTCACCCCCAACGGCAAGATCGACACCACAGCACTCCCCGCACCCGGGCACGACCGCCCCGACCTCGACACCGCCTACACCGCCCCCCGCACCTCCACCGAGCACACCATCACCGCCGTCTGGGCCGAGGTCCTCGGCGTCGACACCGTCGGCGTCCACGACAACTTCTTCTCCCTCGGCGGGCAGTCGATCAACGCCGTGCGGGTGGCCTCGCGTATCCGGGACGCGGGGTGGCCGGTCAGCCTTCAGCAGATCATGCGGCATCCGACGGTGGCCGGCCTGGCGGCCGTGCTCGACGCCCCGCAGGACGGTGCGTCCGGACTGCTGGTGCCGCTCTCCCTGACGGTCGATCCCGCGCTGCCGCGGCTGTTCTGCGTGCACCCCGGAGGTGGCAGCACGCATCCGTACCGGGCGCTCGCGGCGCGCCTCGCCGGGGTGTTCACCGTGTACGGCATCCAGGCTCCCGGCCTCAACGCGGGCGAATCCCCGCTGGTGGGCGTCGAGTCGATCGCGGACCGGTACTGGAAGGAGATCCGGCGGATCCAGCCGGACGGCCCGTACACGATCCTCGGGTGGTCCACCGGTGCGGTGATCGCCCATGAGATGGGGGTGCGCGCCCCGGAGGCGGTGGACGGACTCTTTCTGCTGGAGCCGGCGGTGACCGGTGACGACCAGCGGGACCGGTTCCAGCGCCACGCGGAGGTGTACCGGCGGGTCAGCGCGCTGTGGCGGCGCGGCCGGGCCGAGAGCGGTGGCGTGCGTGCGGCGACGGAACGGGAGTTGAAGCGTCTGGCGCCGGAGATGAACATCGAGGAGGACGCGATCAGCCTCGACGAGTGGCTTCCGTACGAGGTGCTGGAGGCCGAGGTCCGCTCGCTCGCCGCCTACCGGGCCCGCCGGTCCTCGGCCCGGGCGACCCTGTTCGTCAGTGACACCGTCCGCGACGGAACCGGTGACGAGGTGCCGCACGACCGGTACGCCGCCCACTGGCGGAACCTCTACTCCTCGGGACCGGAGATCCTGCCGATGCCCGGGCGCCACTTGGAGATGGTGCAGGGCGAGCGGCAACTCGCGCTGCTGACCGAGGTGTTGCTGGGCGCCCTGGCCGACCGCGGGCGCAGGGAGAGGGAGCCGTTGGTGCCCGCCTGACGGAGGCCCTTCCCGCCGGCCCGAGAGACCTGCCGCCTACCGGCGGCAGGTCTCTCGTCGTCGTGCGTCCGGTTTCTGACGCGTCGCTGCCGACGGCGGTACTCGGGGCGGCGGCGGGAGCGCGTCGCGGCTGCCTCGCCGCGGCGGGGCGCCTGAGCACGGGCACGAGCTCGGGTGCGGCCTCGCACACGTCATCCCGTACGGCCGGAGAGCAGGCGGTGCGAGGGCGACGAAGGCGGGGGCGTCGGCATCCGCCACCGGCAGGGCGGCCGTCAGAACCGGCTGAACCGTACAGGACCGTGCCGGACCACGCTGGACCGTACAGGACCAGGCTGGACCGTACAGGACCACGCTGGACCGTACAGGACCAGGCGGCCGTACAGGACCAGGCGGCCGTACAGGACCAGGCGGCCGTACAGGACCACGCTGGGCCGGCAGAACCAGGCCGGCCGGGCGCCGGTCACGGCCGCACCCCCGCTCGGACGCCGCGCGGCCCCTCCGGAGGAGGTTCCGGAGGGGCCGCGCGGCGGGTGAACGGGGGTGCTGTGCCGGGGGGCGGGCGCGTGGTGCGCCCGGCTCACCAGCGGGTCAGCTCGTTGAAGAATCCGGGGATCTCGGTCGCTCGGCCGGTCTCCAGCGCCTTGCGGTGGATGTGGCAGCCGACGGCCAGGTCGAGCACGCCGAGGCCGAACGGTGAGAAGACGGTGGGGCGGTCGCGCTCCAGGGTCACCTCGCCGCGCAGGACGTCGGCGAGTGTCCCGTCGATGAAGTCGCGCGTGCCGTACTCGATCTCGGTGAGGTGGGGCGAGGTCTGCGCGGTGAGACAGTGGTCCACGTCGTCGAGGATGTTGTGGCACTTGATCATCACGGTGGGGTGGATGTCCCGCAGGGAGAGGTTGAGGACGAGCTGCCCCGGGAGCAGGGTCTGTCCGTCCGCGAGCCAGGGGGCCGGCGCGGTGGTCGCGAGGACGACCAGGTCGGAGGTGGCCAGTGCCTCGTCGACGCTCGGCACGGCACGGGTCCGCCAGCCGTGGGTGTCCGCGGCGTACGCGGCGAAGGTCTCGGCGTAGGTGTCGATGTGGTCGTGGACGAGGCACTCGCGGACGTTGAGTCCGCGGGCGGCGAGGAAGTCGGAGACGGTGCGGCCGATGACGCCCGCGCCGACGAAGAGCACGGTGCGGGGCGCGTCGTCGGGCGCGAGGGTCTCGACCGCGAGCGCGGCGGACGCGGCGGTGCGGGCGGCACTGATCCGGGAGGCCTCCAGGCAGGCGAAGGGGTAGCCCGTCTCCGCGTCGTTGAGGAGGAGGACGGCGGAGGCGCGCGGCAGGTTCCGCTCCACGTTGCGCGGGTAGCTGGCGATCCACTTCAGGCCGGACACCGGAGCGTCGCCGCCGAGGTGGGCCGGCAGGGCGATGATCCGGGCGCCGGGGTTGTCGGGGAAGCGCAGGAAGTAGCTGTTCGGGTTGACGGTGTCGCCGCCGCTGTGCCGGAGATAGGTGTCGCGCACGATCTCCAGGATCTCCGAGGGCGCGGAGGCGATGACGTCCTGGGCGACGGTGCCGTCGATCACGTGAAAAGTCGACATCGGTGGTTGCCTTTCGCGGGAGGGGGCGCGGACCGTGGCTCAGGTGAGGACGCCGAGGTGCGCGTCCACCCAGTCGTCGTTGTAGACGGTGCCGAGGTAGCGCTCGCCGAGGTCGGGCGAGATCGCGGCGATGCGGGAGCCGGGCGGGAACGCGTCGCCGTACTGGCGGATCGCGGCGAGCACGGAGCCGGTGGAGCCGCCGACGAGCAGTCCGTGCGTGCGGGCCAGCAGCCGGCACTCGCGGACGGCGTCCTCCTCGGCGACGAACACCACGTCGTCGGCGAGGTGGGGGTCGCACAGTTCGGGGATGCGGCTGGCGCCGAGTCCGGGGATGTGGCGGCGTCCGGGCGAGGCTCCGAAGATGATGGAGCCCCGGGCGTCGACGGCGACGATACGGGTGTGGGGCGAGAACTCGCGGAGGTACTGGGCGCAGCCGACGAAGGTGCCGGTGGAGCCGGCGCCGACGAACAGGTAGTCGATGTGCTGGAGTTCCTTGAGCATGGTGCGCGCGGTCTGTTCGTAGTGCGCGCGGGGGTTGGCCGGGTTGGCGTACTGGTTGAGCCACACCATGGCCGGGTCGGCCTCGACGAGGCGCCGGATGTAGGCGATGCGCGCCTGGAGGAAGCCGCCGTTGGCGTCGACGGTGTCCACGACGACGACCCCGGCGCCGAGGGCGCGCATGTGGTCGATGCTGATGGCGTTGGTGTTGGGGTCGACCACGCAGGTGAAGGGGTAGCCCTTGGTGGCGCAGATGGAGCTGAGGGCGATGCCGAGGTTGCCGGAGGAGGACTCGACGACGCGGGCGCCGGGGCCGAGGATGCCGCGGTGCTCCGCGTCCTCGACGAGGCTCAGGGCGGTCTTCAGCTTGACCGAGCCGGCCGGGTTGAGGCCCTCCATCTTGAGGAAGACGTCGGCGCCGGGCACCATCCGGGTCAGCCGGACGAAGAGGTCGTCGGTGACGAGTTCGTAGGTGTGCTCGTAGATCATGGCTGGGGCCTCCACAGGTCCTCGGCGCGGACGTCGTCCACCGTGTAGCGGCCCAGGGCGCTGACGGCCATGCGCATCTCCAGCGCCATGGCCTCCAGCAGTCGTTCGAGGCCGTGCTCGGGGTCCTCGTCGGCGGCGACCAGGGCGGCGCGGCCGAGGCCGACGGCGCGGGCGCCGAGGGCCAGCAGCTTGACGGCTCGGATGCCGTCCCACACCCGCCCGCTGGCCAGGAGGGTGCGGTCGGTGGCGTCGACGCGGCGCAGGCACTCGGCGAGCGGCAGTCCGACGTGCCGGAGGAAGCCGGTGGGGGCCCAGCCGGTGCCGCCCTCGGCGCCGTCGACGGTGACGGCGTCGGCGCCGGCCTCCCAGGCGACGGCGGCGGCGTCTCCGACGTCGCGGCCCGGGAAGAGCTTCACCCAGCAGCGGGCGCGGGGATAGTTGTTGCGCATGAGCTGGATCTGCCGGCGGAAGATCTCCTCGGTGAAGGTGCCGGGGCTGGCGCAGCGCAGGACCGGTCCGCCGTCGCCGGTGAGGCGTTCGACGGCGTACTGCCCGTCGAGACCGGCGGCGGTGTCTTCGCTGATCAGGGTGAGTCCGCCCAGGCCGGGCTTGGCGCCCTGGCCGACCTTCAGTTCGAAGGAGAGGCGTCCGGAGAGCAGGAGGCCGGAGACGGCGGGGTCGCTGTAGACGTGGTTCCACACCTCGGAGTCGGCGTCCTCGGTGCTCTGCTGGACGCAGACGCCGCCGAGTCCGTCGGGCAGTTCCTCGCAGTAGGCCTGGACGCGTTCCAGCAGGCCCTTGCGGTGGTCGTCGCCGCTGGTCCTGAAGCCGTTCATGGGGGCGACGTTCTCCCCGATGATCATGGGGATGCCGAGTCGTCCGGCCTGTCGGCTGAGGGCGAGGCTGGTGCCGGCGGCGCGGGTGGAGCCGAGGGCCGACACGTACACCGGGAGGGGGGCGGCGAGGCCCCCGACGACGGTGTCGAGGCGGACGTCGGAGAAGAGGGGTTCCCGGCCGAGGTCGATGAGCCGGGCGAGGCGGCCCGGCATGAAGACGGGGGGCACCAGGCGCAGGCTGTCGATCTCGTCGGCGTCGGCGGCGGGGATGTCGCCGAAGACGACGGTGCCGTAGTCGTCGAGGGCGGGGAAGACGGCGGCCGCGCCGTCGCGGGCGCGGCCGCGGATGGCGTCCTCGGGGAGGCCGGGTGCGGTCAGGTACGTCACGGGGACACGACCCCCGCGAGCTTCGGGAAAGCGGTGGCCTGCCAGACGGAGTCCAGTCCCGCGACCCAGCGGGTGAGGCGTTCCAGGCCGATGCCGAAGCCGGCGCTGCGGGGGATTCCATGGCGGGCGACGTCGAGGTACCAGGCGTACTTGGCCGGGTTCTCGCCGGTCTCGCGCATGCGGGTGACCAGGGCGGCGTACTCGTTCTCGCGTTCGCTGCCGCTGCACAGTTCGCCGCAGCCCTCGGGGGCTATGAGGTCGAAGTTCAGCAGGGTGCCCGGCTGCGCGGGGCTCTCCTTGTCGTAGAAGCCGCGGGAGCCCTTGGGGTAGCCGACGACGAAGAAGGGGGCGTCGGCCGCGCGGGAGACGCGCTCCTCGGCCTCCCACTCGATCTCGGTGCCGTGTGCCTGCGGGTAGCCGTCGGCGCGGAGGCGGTCGACGACCTCGGCGTGCGGGACGCGGGCGAACGGCCCGGCCACGAAGCGGCGCAGGGCGTCGGTGTCCCGGCCGAGCAGCGCGAGGTCGTCGCCGCACTCGTCGAGGACGGTGGTGACGGCGTGGCGGACCAGTCCCTCGGCGGCGTCCATGGCGTCGTCGCGGGTGGCGCCGGCGTACTCGACGTCGATCTGCCGGAACTCCGCGAGGTGGCGGTTGGTGGAGCTGGTCTCGACGGGTTCGAGGCGCACGTTGGGGGCGACGAGGAAGATGCGGTCGTAGGCCAGCAGGGACGCCTGCTTGTAGAGGATGGCGCTGGTCATGAGCTTGTAGCGGTGGCCGT
This sequence comes from Streptomyces sp. NPDC059895, assembly GCF_042731035.1. Classification (NCBI taxonomy): domain Bacteria; kingdom Bacillati; phylum Actinomycetota; class Actinomycetes; order Kitasatosporales; family Streptomycetaceae; genus Streptomyces; species Streptomyces sp. NPDC059895. The sequence continues at coordinate 56,929 of NZ_JBHWKO010000046.1, read as the reverse complement.
AGTAGTCGACGTCGACCTGCTTGGCGCCGCGGGAGCCGGGGTCGGTGACGGGGCCGATGACGGGGTGGGCCATCTCCACGGCGCCGCCGGAGCGCAGGAAGGCGCGGGCGCCGGCGACGAGCGTCTGCTGGACGCGCAGGGCCGCCCGGGTGCGCGGGTCGCGCAGGTGCTCCAGCGGGGGCGGCAGGACGGGGGCGCCGGCGGTCGCCGGGGGGAAGTCGATCTGGAGAGTCATGGCTGTCGGTCCTTGTCTGGGCCACCGGGTGTCCGGGACCCGGGCGGGAAGGGGAACGGGCGTGAAGGGGAACGGGCGGGAAGAGGAACGGGCCGGGCCGGTGACGGCCCGTCAGCCACCGGCTCGGCCGGCGAGGGACGCGGCGGGGCTGTCGTAGCGGTTCTTGACGTGGGCCAGGGCGTGCAGGAGGCCGGAGGAGGTGAGCCGGCGGACGCGGGGCGCGCCGGCCGGGCGGCCCAGCGGAAGCGCTCCGGTGCGGTCCCACTCCAGACGGCCCCGGTCGGAGATGACACTGCGGGTGCGTCCCGCGTTGTCGGGGTGCAGGCAGTAGGGGACGTCGAGGTAGCCGCGGGCGAAGGCGAGGACGAGGGCGTTGCCGATGTCGTCGTCCAGGCCGAGGACGGCGTCGACGAGGGCCCGGGCCTCGGCCTCGACGCCGGTGGCCGGCGGTGGCGCCGTGCGTCGCGTGGTGCGGGCGGCGGCGGCCGCGGCGGTCTCGAGCGCGGTGACGTTCTCGGCGACCGACGGGATGCGCACGGCCTCGGCGGCCGTCTTGACGATGAGGCGGCCGGCTCCGGTGCGTACGGCGAGCCGCGCGGCGTCCGCGACGAGTCCCAGGGCTCCGGCCTCCGTCTCGGGGAAGACGCCCATGTAGGCGTAGACGACGACGTGCCAGGAGACGTCGGCGAGGTGGTCGGCGGCCAGGGCGTGCAGCGCGTGCACGGCCTCCTCGTCCTGTTCGGGGCTGGTCTGCTGGGCGTAGCTGAGGGAGACGCTGGCGATGCCGTGCTGCCGGAAGAACATCCCCTCCAGGACGGAGAGGGCGATCAGCAGTGAGGGCGGGCACAGCTGGCCCAGCATGCAGCCGCCGAAGCTCTCCAGGTGCGGTTCGACGCCGGTGGCGCGCAGCGCGGCGAGCTTGTGGCACGCCTCGCGCCACGCCCGTACGGAGGTGCGCAGCGGGGTGCGTCCGTAGGGCAGGCAGTAGGAGACGGGGCCGCCCTCGGTGGCGTCGAGTCCGGCGGCGACCAGGGCGTCGACGATGCGGCCGGGCCGTGCCGAGCCGTGGCGCACCTGGACGGGGAAGTCCGGGCCGTGGACGCCGTCGAGGAGTTCCGCGGTGGTGGCGACGGGCAGGCTGACCAGGGGGTAGCCGTTGAGATGGCGGCCCTGCTCGGTGGCGCGGGCGGCGGCCGCGTAGTCGCCGACGCGGGTGAAGCTGTCGAGGGTGAGGGTGCCCACGGTGGTGGCGCGGGCGTCGCGGGTGGCGAGCAGGCCGGCGCGCATCCGGGCGGGGTCGGCGAAGCCCATGCGGGGCTGGAGGACGAGGGTGCCGGAGCGTCGCGCGGTCTGCATGAAGCGGTGGAAGGCGCCGCCGGGCGGCCGGGCGGCGGCGTCAGCGGGCGACATCGGCGTAGGCCCTTCCGCGACTGCCTTCGGCGAGGGTGTCGAGCAGGGCCAGCAGGCGCGGCACGGCGTTCGGGCCGGTCAGTACGGCGTCGAACCCGGCGGCGGTGAGGGCGGGGTGGGCGTCCGGGTCGGCGGAGCCCGAGGTGTCGAGTTTGCCTCCGACGACGAGCGGCACGTCACGCAGGACGGGTTCGGCCCGTACCTCGCGGGCGAGGGCGGCGCCCTCCTCGACGCCGTGGCCGTTGACGGTGCTCACGACGATCAGGTCGGGCACGCGGGCGGCGGACTCGCCGATCAGGGTGCGGACGGGGACGCAGGCACCGAGGTTGGTGACCTCCCAGCCCTGCTCCTCCAGCAGGAGTTGGAGGAACAGGAGGTTCCAGGTGTGCGAGTCCGACGGGATGGTGCTCAGGACAGCGTGACGCGGACTGTCCGGGGGCGGGTGACGCAGGTACACGACCGGCTTTCCTCTCGACACCGTGATGGGACCGCGATCGCTGCGACCGGGCCGGTCACCGGTGGACGTGGTCCGCCGCCGGGGCGCCGGGTCGTCCGGGAGTGACGTCGTCCATCGTGGTGAGCGTCCTCGCCGGGCGGCACTGGGCACTTGTGACCAGCCGTCCGGGCGGCACTTGTGCCCACTGGGGGCGCCCGTCCGCACGTCCTAGCGTGCTCGGCACGGACATCGTGGTGTGCGCGCTCGCCGCGCGGCGCCCTCCGGTCCGGCGCGGCCCCGGGCGCACCGGGACGCCGCGTCGTACGAGCCGTGAACGCCGTGCGAGCGGTGCGAGCCGTGCGCATCGTGCGAGCCGTTCGCGCCCTCCGCGCCCTCCACGCTGTTCGCGCGGGGCGCGTGCGCCCTTGCACCGCCCGGCCTTCGATCGTCCGGACCTTGAACCGATGGGACCGCTTGCACCGCTTGCACCGATGGAACCGCTTGAACCGCTTGACCGCTGACGACGCGCTGACGATGGGGAGTGAACGGTGGCTGATCACCAGGTGGAGGAGTGGCGGCATGCCCTGACGGGTCTGGAGCCGCTGGAGCTGCCGGCGGACCGGCGGCCCGTGGGCGGCGGCTCCGCCGCTGCGGACCGGGTGCCTTTCGCGCTCCCGGCGCGGACCGCCGAGGCGCTGGCCGCGCTGGCGCGCGAGCACGGCACCGAGTTGTCGACGGCGCTGCTGGCGGTGTTCCACGTGCTGCTCACGCGGTACGGCGGCCGGGGCGACGTCCCGGTCGTCGTGCCCGGGGCGGACGGCGGGACTGCCTCGGTGGTACGCGCCGGGGACGACGCCCTGGGCTTCGCGGCGCTGCTCGCGCGGGTGACGGACGCGCTGTCCCGGGCGCGGGAGCACGGCGCGGTGCCGTTCGCGGAGCTGTCCGCGGCGGCGGACGGCGCCCTGGACGGCGCCCCCTGGTTCGCGTCGCGCGCGGCGGGCGCGGAGGCCGCCGTCTTCGCCCCGCGGGCGCAGGTCACCCTGGAGATCGTCGTCGGCGACGGCGTGCCGCGCGGCGTGCTCGGTTACCGGAGCGACCTGTTCGACCGGGCCACCGCCGAGCGGATGGCCGGACACTTCCTGGTGCTGGCCGCGGCCGTCGCGCGGTCGCCGCACGACGCGGTCGGCGCGCTCGGCATGCTCACCGGCGCGGAGCGACGGCGGATCCTCACCGAGTGGAGCGGGCCGCGCGCCGCGTTCCCCGACACCGCCACCGTGCACGCGCTGGTGGCCGACCGCGCCGCACAGCGGCCGGACGCGATCGCCCTGGAGCACGGCGAACGGCGGCTCACCTACCGCGAGCTCGACGAGCGGGCCGGCCGGCTGGCCCGCCACCTCCAGGAGCGGGGCATCGGCCCCGGCACCCTCGTCGCGGTCTGCCTCGACCACGGCACCGACCTGGTGTGCGCCCTGCTGGGCGTGCTCAAGTCGGGTGCCGCGTACGTGCCGCTGGACCCGGCGTACCCGGCCGAGCGGCTGCGGTACATGGTCGAGGACAGCGCCGCGCCCGTGGTGATCACCCAGACGGCGTACGAGGGTCTGTTCGCCTCGGGTCCCGCCGGTCTGTTCGCCTCGGGTCCCGCGGTGCTGGCGGTCGACCGGGAGTGGCCGGCCGGGGACGGCGCGGCCCCGGTGGCCGCCGGCGGTCCGCTGGACCTGGCGTACGTCATCTACACCTCCGGTTCCACGGGCCGCCCCAAGGGTGTACGGGTCGCGCACCGGGGTGTCGTCAACTATCTCCACTGGTGCGACCGCAATTACCCGCCGGCGCCGGGCGCCGGGATCGGCTCGCTGCTGTGCTCGTCGGCGGCGTTCGACCTGACCGTCACCGCCCTGTTCCTGCCCCTGGTGCAGGGGCTGCGACTGGTGGTGCCCACACCGCGGCCGGGGCAGACGGTGTTCGACGCGGCGGTCGAGACGGTGGCGAGCGGTGTGCCGGTCAGCTTCCTCAAGGCGACGCCCTCGCACCTGGAACTGCTGGTCACCCGGCTGGAACAGGAGGGCCTGCGGCACGGTGTCACCACCGTGGTGGCCGGCGGCGAGGATCTGGCGCCGGCGCTGGCGCACCGGGTGCTGACGAGCGGCACGGACGCGACGGTGATCGTCAACGAGTACGGGCCGACCGAGGCGACCGTCGGCAACGTCGTCAGCAGGACTGGGGCGGTGGATCCGGCGGCGGACCACGTGCCGATGGGCCGCGCGATCGACAACACCGAGGTGTACGTGGTCGGCGCGCACGGGCAGGCGCAGCCGGTGGGGGTGCCGGGCGAGCTGCTGATCGGCGGGGTGAACCTGGCCCTCGGCTATCTCGGCCGTCCGGACCTGACCGCGGAGCGGTTCGTGCCGCATCCGTTCTCCGCGGAGCCGGGTGCCCGGGTGTACCGCACCGGGGACCTGGTGAAGTGGCTGCCCGACGGGCGTCTGGTCTACCTGGGCCGGATCGACGACCAGGTGAAGCTGCGCGGGCACCGGGTGGAGCTGGGCGAGATCGAGAACGCGCTGCTGGCGCTCCCGGGTGTCGCGGCGGCCACCGCGGTGGTCCGCGAGGACGTTCCGGGCGACAAGCGCCTGGTGGCCTATGTGGTGCCCGCCGAGGGCGTGGCCGCCCCGGCCGCCGCGGAGCTGCGCGCGGCGCTGGGGCGCGACCTGCCGGACCACATGGTGCCGGTGCGTTACGTGCCGTTGGAGCGGCTGCCGCTGACGCCGAACGGCAAGGTGGACCGGCGGGCGCTGCCCGCGCCGGAGAGCCACCGGCCGGAGGTGTCCGCCGCCTACGCGGCGCCCCGTACGGGGACGGAGCGGGCCGTGGCCGCGATCTGGTCGGAGCTGCTGGGGGTCGACGGGGTCGGCGCCGACGACGACTTCTTCGAGCTGGGCGGCCACTCGCTGCTGGCGGCCCGGGTCGCCTCCCGGCTGCGGGCCGCCCTCGGGGTCGACGTGCCGTACCGAACGCTGTTCGGCGCGCGGACGCCCGCGCTGCTGGCCGCGGCCGTCGACGCGCTGGGTCCGGGCGCGGCGGCGCCGGTGCCCCGGGCGGACCGGTCGGCGGGCGCGCCGCCCCTGTCGTTCGCTCAGCAACGGCTGTGGTTCCTCGACCAGTTGGCGCCCGGCCGCGCGGAGTACGTCATCGCGTTCGGGCTGCGGGTCGAGGGGCCCTTCGCGCCGGATGCGTTCGCCCGCGCGCTGAGCGGGCTGGTGGCCCGGCACGAGATCCTGCGGACGCGGTTCGTGGCGGACGCCGCGGGCCGCCCGGTCCAGGTCGTCGACGCGCCGGGGGACGTCACCGTGGCCGTGCACGACGCGCGGCACGCCGGCGAGGCGCAGGCGCGCCGCCTCCTGGAGGAGGCCGCGGGCCGGCCCTTCGACCTCGCCGTCGGGCCCCTGCTGCGGGCGGTGGCGGTGCGGGTGGCCGACGAGGGCTGGCGTGTGCTGGTCGCGGTCCACCACATCGTGTCCGACGGCTGGTCGGAGGGTGTGTTCGCCAGGGAGCTGCGCGAGTTGTACGGGGCGGCCGTCGAGGAGCGGGAGGCCGCTCTCGCTCCGCCGGCGCTGCAGTACGCGGATTTCGCGGTGTGGCAGCGCGCGGCCTGGGACGGTCCGGCGCTGGACGGGCAGTTGGGGTACTGGCGCGACCGGCTCGCCGGGCTTCAGCCGCTGGAGCTGCCGGCCGACCGCCGCAGGCCCGCCGAGCGGTCCGGGCGGGGGGACACGGTGGCCTTCACGGTCCCCGCCGGCCCGGTGGACGCGCTGCGGCGGATGTCGGCCGGGCACGGGGCGAGTCTGTTCATGTCGCTGCTCGCCGTGTTCCAGCTGCTGATGTCCAAGTACAGCGGCCAGGACGACATCGCGGTCGGCACCCCCATCGCCGGCCGCAACCGCGCCGAGACCGAGGACCTGATCGGCTTCTTCGTCAACACCCTGGTCCTGCGCACCGACCTGTCCGGCGACCCGTCCTTCACCGAACTCCTCACCCGCGTCAAGGACACCGCCCTCGGCGCCTACGACCACCAGGACCTCCCCTTCGAACGCCTCGTCGAGGAACTCGCCCCCGACCGCGACCTGTCCGCCAGCCCGCTGTTCCAGACGATGTTCGTCCTCCAGAACACGCCCGACGACCACGCCTGGAGCCTGCCGGGGCTGACGGTGGAGCCGTTCGCGGTGCGCGCGGAGGAGGCCAAGTTCGACCTGACGCTGTTCCTCACCGAGCGGCGCGACGGCGCGCTGGAGGGCAACCTGGTCTTCGCCACCGATCTGTTCGACCGCGCCACCGCGCGGCGGCTGGCCGGCCACTTCGGGACGCTGCTGGAGGCGGTGGCCTCCGGCGGGGACGAGCGGCTGTCCGGCCTGGACGTCCTGACCGCCGCCGAGCGGCGGCGGCTCCTCACCGAGTGGAGCGGCACGGACGCGGCGACCGCCGACGAGGACGCCACCACCGTGCACCGGCTGGTCGAGGAGCGCGCCGCCCTGCAACCGCACGAACCGGCGGTGCTCTCGGACACCGGTGACCTCACCTACCGGGAGCTCGACGAGCGGGCCAACCGGCTCGCCCACCACCTGCGCTCGCTCGGCGCGGCGCCGGGCGGGGTGGTCGCCGTGTGCCTGGCCCGCGGCCCCGAGCAGATCACCGCGCTGCTCGCGGTCCTCAAGTCCGGCGCCGCCTACGTACCGCTCGACCCGGAGCACCCGGCCGACCGGCTCGCCTACCTGCTCGCCGACAGCGGGGCGGCGCTGGTCGTCACCGACGGCACCCACGCGCCGCGTCTGCCGGAGACGGCCGGCCGGTTCCTGACCGACCGGGACTGGCCGCTGCTCGCGGACCTGCCCGCCCACGCCCCGCGGCCCGCGGCCGGGCCGGACGACCTGGCCTACGTGATCTACACCAGCGGCTCCACCGGGCGCCCCAAGGGCGTCCAGATCGAGCACCGCAGCCTGGTCAACCTGGTGCGGTGGACGACGGAGAGCTTCGGGCAGGCGCCCGGACGGCGCGTCGCCCTGCTCGCCGGGGTCGGTTTCGACGCCGCCGCGTGGGAGCTGTGGCCCGCGCTGACCGCCGGCGCCACACTGTGCGTGCCGGACGACACGGTACGGCTCACCCCCCGTCTGCTCCAGCGCTGGCTGGCCGGGCAGCGGATCACGGGCACCTTCCTGTCGACGCCGCTCCTGGAGGCCCTGGCGTCGGCGGACTGGAGCGAACCCACGTCGCTGGAGTACGTACTGACCGGCGGCGACCATCTGCGGCTGCCGGCCGGGCTGCGGCTGCCCTTCCGCGTCGTGAACAACTACGGCCCGACCGAGTCGACCGTGGTCGCGACCTCCGCCGAGGTCGTCCCCGGGGTGCCCGTGCCGCCCATCGGCCGGCCCGTGCGCAACACCACCGTGCACGTCGTCGACCGCCACGACCGGCCGGTCCCGGTCGGGGTGCCCGGTGAACTCCTGGTCGGCGGAGCCGGGTTGTCGCGCGGCTACCTGGGGCGGCCCGAGCAGACCGCGCAGCGGTTCGTCGTCCTCGACCTGGACGGCACGCCCCGGCGCGTGTACCGGACGGGCGACCGGGTGCGCTGGCTGCCGGACGGGCAGCTGGAGTTCCTGGGCCGGCTCGACGACCAGGTCAAGGTGCGCGGGCACCGCATCGAGCCCGGCGAGATCGAGGCGGCGCTGCTGGCCCGCGCCGACGTCGCCGCCGCCACCGTGGTCGTCCGGGAGGACGTGCCGGGCGACAAGCGCCTGGTCGCCTACGTCGTGGCCGCGCAGGGCGGTGACCTGCCCGCCGAACGGCTGCGCGCCGGGCTCCGCCGTGAGCTGCCCGACTACATGGTGCCCGCCGCCTTCGTCGCGCTGGAGCGGCTGCCGCTGACCCCCAACGGGAAGGTGGACCGCCGGGCACTGCCCGCGCCGCAGCCGCGTGAGGCCGGCGGGGACGCCGTCGCGCCGCGCACCCCGGCCGAACGGGCGGTGGCCGCCGCCTGGTCCGAGGTGCTGGGCGCCGAGGTCACCGACGTGGGGGACAACTTCTTCGAGCTGGGCGGGCATTCGCTGCTCGCCACCCAGGTGACCTCGCGGCTGCGGGACGCGCTGGGCGTGGAGGTCCCGGTGCGCGCGCTGTTCGCCTCACCCACCGTGGCCGCGCTGGCTGCCGCCGTCGAGGAGCTGGACACCGGTGCGGCCGACCGGATCGCCCCGGTGGCGCGTACCGGCGCGCCGCTGCCGCTGAGCTTCGCGCAGCAGCGGCTGTGGTTCCTCGACCAGCTGGAGCCGGGCCGGGCCGAGTACGTCGTCCCGTTCGCGCTGCGCGTGACCGGTGCGCTGGACACCGCGGCGCTGGACGCGGCGCTGTCGGGCGTGGTGGCCCGGCACGAGATCCTGCGGACCCGGTTCGTCGCCGGGGAGGGCGGCGAGCCGGGGCAGCTGGTCGACCCGCCGGCGCCGGTGCGTGCCGTCGCGCACGATCTGCGGCACCTCGCCGACGGGGAGGAGCGGGAGCGGGCGGCGCGGCTGTTCGCCGAGACGGAGGCGGGACGTCCGTTCGACCTAGCGGCGGGCCCGCTGCTGCGTGCCCGTCTGGTGCGGATGACCGACGAGGACGCGCGTCTGCTGCTGATGGTGCATCACATCGCGTGCGACGGCTGGTCGGAGGGTGTGCTGGCGCGGGAGCTGCGCGAGGGGTACCGGGCCGCGGCGGCGGGAGGCACGGCGCGGCTGCCGGAACTCCCGGTGCAGTACGCGGACTTCTCCGTGTGGCAGCGGGAGCGGCTCGTCGGGGAAGTGTTGCAGGGCCAGTTGGACTACTGGCGCGACCGGCTCACCGGGCTTCAGCCGCTGGAGCTGCCGACCGACCGCCACCGCCCGGCGGGTCGGCCCGGCGGCGGTGACACGGTCCCGTTCGAGGTGTCCGCGGAGGTGGCGGCGAGGCTGCGTGCCACGGCCGCGGACGGGGGCGCCAGCCTGTTCATGGTGCTGGTGGCGGTCTTCCAGGTGCTGCTGGCCAAGTACAGCCGGCAGGACGACATCGCGGTCGGCACCCCCATCGCCGGCCGCAACCGCGCCGAGACCGAGGACCTGATCGGCTTCTTCGTCAACACCCTGGTCCTGCGCACCGACCTGTCCGGCGACCCGTCCTTCACCGAACTCCTCACCCGCGTCAAGGACACCGCCCTCGGCGCCTACGACCACCAGGACCTCCCCTTCGAACGCCTCGTCGAGGAACTCGCCCCCGACCGCGACCTCTCCCGCAACCCCCTCTTCCAGACCCTGTTCGTCCTCCAGAACACGCCCGACGGCCACGCCTGGAGCCTGCCGGGCCTGGCCGTGGAGCCGTTCACGGTGGCCGTCGGCGAGGCCAAGTTCGACCTGAGCCTGATCATGTCGGAGGCCCCGGACGGGGGCCTGCGGGGCACCCTGGAGTACCGCACGGACCTCTTCGAGCGGGACACCGTCGCCCGGCTGGCCGGACACCTGGGAAGCCTGCTGGCCTCGGTCGGCGACGGTCCCGGGGCCCGGCTGTCGGAGCTGTGCCTGCTGACCGAGGCGGAGCACCGGCAGATCGTGGGCGAGTGGAACGCGACGTCCGCGGTCTTCCCGCGGGACGCCACGCTGCACGGGCTGTTCGAGGCGCGTGCCGCCGAGCGGCCGGACGCGGTCGCCGTGGACGGCCCGCAGGGCACGCTGACCTACGGCGAGCTCAACGAGCGGGCCAACCGGATCGCCCACCACCTGCGCGGGCGGTACGGGGTGCGTCCCGACCTGCCGGTCGCCGTCTGCCTGGAGCGCGGCCCCGACCTCGTGACGGCCGAGCTGGGCGCCCTCAAGGCGGGCGCGCCGTACGTGCCGCTGGACCCGGAGTACCCGGTGGACCGGCTCGCGTACATGGTGCGCGACACCGCCACCCCGGTCGTCCTCACCGACTCGGCCCACGCGGGCCGGCTGCCCGGCGACGTCCCGGTGCTGCTGCTCGACCGGGATGGGGAGCTGCTGGCCGGGGAACCCGCCACCGACCCGGAGCCGGCCGCCGCCGCACACCACCTCGCGTATCTGATCTACACCAGCGGCTCGACCGGGCGCCCCAAGGGCGTGCAGGTGGAACACCGCAGTCTGGTCAACCTGATCCACTGGACCACGGGCCGGTACGGTCTCGAACCCGGGCAGCGGCTGGCACTGCTCGCCGGCGTCGGCTTCGACGCCGCCGCCTGGGAGCTGTGGCTCGGTCTGACCCGGGGCGCGACCTGCTGCACCACCACCGAGACGGTGCGGCTCACCCCGCATCTGCTGCGGGACTGGCTGAACGAGCGGGAGATCCACGCCACGTTCCTGTCCACGCCGATGCTGGAGTCGCTCTCGGCGCTCCCGTGGGACGAGGACAGCAGCCTCGACTACGTGCTGACGGGCGGCGACCGGCTGCGGATGCCGCCGCGTGCCAGGCTGCCGTTCCGCGTGGTCAACAACTACGGGCCCACCGAGACCACCGTCATCATCACCTCCACCGTGGTCGAACCCGGGGACACCGTCCCGCCGATCGGCCGGATCATCGACAACACGCGGGCGTTCGTCGTCGACCAGCACGACCGGCCGGTGCCGGTCGGGGTGCCCGGCGAGCTCCTCGTCGGCGGTGTGCAGGTGGCCCGCGGCTACCTGGGCCTGCCGGAGCTGACCGGGGAACGGTTCGTGCCGTTCGAGGCCGGCGGCACGACCGAGCGGGTCTACCGCACCGGCGACCTCGTCAGGTGGCGCGCCGACGGGCAGCTGGAGTTCGTGCGGCGCATCGACAACCAGGTCAAGATCCGCGGAAACCGCGTCGAGCTGGGGGAGATCGAGGCCAACCTGCTCACGCACGGCGGTGTCGGCGAGGTCAGTGCCGTGGTCCGCGAGGACGTGCCCGGCGACAAGCGTCTGGTGGCCTACGTGGTGCCGTCGGGCACAACCGCCCCGACCACCACGGAACTCCACGCACACCTGGGCCGCTGCCTGCCGGACTACATGATCCCCGCCGCGTTCGTGTCCCTGGACCGGCTGCCGCTGACGGCCAACGGCAAGGTGGACCGGGCCGCGCTGCCGGTCCCCGACACCCGGCGGCCCGACCTCGGGTCGGCGTACACCGCGCCGCGCAACGCGGTCGAGCGGACGATCACCTCCGTGTGGAGCGACCTGCTGGGCGTGGAGACCATCGGTGTCCACGACAACTTCTTCCAGCTGGGCGGGCATTCGCTGCTCGCCACCCAGGTCGCCTCGCGGCTGCGCAAGGCACTGCGCGTGGACGTCCCGGTGCGGACCGTCTTCGACGCACCCACCCCGGCGGAGCTGGCCGCGAGCATCGCGGACCTGATGATGTCGGCGATCACGGCGCAGTTCGCACCCGCGGGATGAGACGGCGGGACGCCCGGCCGGGGGGATCCGGCCGGGCGCCCGCACGCCCCGTCGGGGAGACCCGACCCGGCGCCCGCGTGCCCCGGCCAGGGAGACCCGACCGGGCGCCCGCGTGCCCCGGTCGGGGAGATCCCGCCGGGCGCCCGCACGCCCCGGCCAGGGAGACCCGACCCGGCGCCCGCACGCCCCGCGCCGTACGCGGAATCCACCGCGCCGTGCACGCGACCGGCCCCCGGGGCCGGGAAGACCCGGTCAGGCGTCCACGCGCTCAGCGCCATACCCAGAACCTGCCCCGCCGCACACACGACCGGCCCCCGCCCGGCGTTCCCGGACGGGGGCGGCGTGCGACGGGGTCAGACCATGTCCTCGGCGCGGATGCCTCCCTGGGCGATGGCCAGGGCGCCCAGCTGGAACCGGCTGTGCGCGCCGAACCGGTCGGTGAGCCTCTCGGAGAGCCGGCGCACGGTGCGCAGGGAGACGTCCATGCGGCGGGCGGCGGCGGCGTCGGTGAGGCCCTGTGCCCACAGCCGGAGCACGTGCTGTTCCTGGAGCGAGAGCTTGCCGCCGGTCCTGGGCCGTGCCTCGGCCAGCGGAAGGCCCTCCTTCCACAGCCGGGCGAACAGGGCGGCGAAGGCCTCGGTGACCGACTCGACACCGCACACCATCGCGCCCACGACGGAACGGGCGTTGCAGACGGGCACCACGGCCTGCCGGCGGTCGCACAGGACCATCCACACCGGGAGGGACGGCAGCGTGCGGACCGCGCCGACGGCTTCGCCCTTCCACCGCAGGTAGTCCATGGTCCCGGGGTCGTTGCGGACGCTCTCCAGCACGATGGTGCGGGCGCGGGGAGCGCGCCGCAGCAGGATCTCGTCCACCGGTCGCATCGCCTCGGCGACGGACGCGCCCAGCCGCTCCGTCGGCCCGACCGTCAGCCACTCCTGCGCGCATCCCCCGGCCAGTTCGGCGATACGCTGCCACACGGCGTCCGGGCCGGACAGCCATTCCACGCCGGGCACGCTCTCGCGGCTGCCGCGGCCGTGCTGCGACAGCAGCCGGGTCACCTCCAGCCGGCTGTCCTCGACCTGGAGCCGGTGGCGGGCCAGTTCGGCCTGCTGCCGGGCGAGTATCGCCGCGAGCCCGACCTCCGGGTCGACCGGGACCCAGCCCGTGGCGCTGTCGCCCGGTACGACGAGCATCATGCGGGACAGGCGCTCGAGTCCCTCCCGGACGGTGTCGTCGGTCTCGTCCAGTTGCCGCGCCAGCTCCGCCACCTCTGCCCCGGGCCGGGCGACCACGGCGAGATAGACGCTCCGCGCGACGGCGTCGATACCCAGAGAGGTCCGCATCTCCTGCACTCCTGTCGTCTCGTCCTACGGCACCTGCGGCCCACGGATCCGATCGGACGGCGCGCCGTGGGGCGCGGCGGCCCCGCGGCCGCCGTCCCGGCTGATCCACCGGCCGGACACCAGTAGACGGGAAGGGGCCCGCGGGGCGAATGCGTGCCGTTCACCCAAGTTCCCGCGCGGTACCCGGCGGTACCCGGCGGTACGACGGTGGACGGGCGACGGGCAGGTGCCGGGCGGTCGGCCGCTCCGGGCGCGCATCGACGGCGGCCACCAGTGCTTCGCGGGGGCACGGCGGCCGCCGGTGACGCCGTGCCCGTCACGGCCGGTGTGCGGGGGGCGCGCGGGGCGGCGGGGCTCCGTGCTCCGGTTCCGCCTGTTCCGCGGTTCCGCGGTTCCCCCGGTTCCGGGGCGACAGGCTCGTTCGGCCGTGGCTGCCGCCCGGTCACCACTGCGCCCGGGCACCACTGCCGCCCGGTCGCTCCCGCGCCGGGCTTCCCGCCGTACGGTGACGGCGTACGGTGACGGCGTACCCAGCGGCCGCGGCACCGGGCGGCTTCCGCTGCTCCGACGCCGGCCGCGCGGGGCGCCCGCCCGGTGTCGCACCGCCCCGACGACCCAGGGCTCCCACGAGCCGAAATCCCTGCCCCGGCCGGGGGCTTCACCCCGCGCGGCGGCCGGTGAGCCGCCGCCCGTCCCCCCTGTCGCGGCCGGACACCGACCGTGGGATGGGGGCCCGCCGGAGAATATGGGGGACGGTTCCCCATGCGGGGGCCGCGGGGGGTCGGCGAAGTTCTTCCCGTGACTCAACCAGCCGCCCTTCCGACTCCCCGGAGCGCCCACCTGCCGCACGCCTGGTGGGCCCCGGCGCTCTCCCTCGCCGAGCGCGTCGCCGCACCGGGACGCCCCCTGACGACGTCCGTGACCGTCGCGACCGGCCGCGCCCCCTGGGCCGCCGGGGACACGGCCGGCTTCGCGGCGCGGCTGGACCACCTCGGTCTCGACGAGCGCACGCTGCACGCCCTCGCCGACGAACCGGCGGACCGTCTCGCCGAACGCACCGGCACCCCGCACTGGGCCGCCTACGTCGAGCGGGCGTTGAGGTCGGCGCGGGAGAACCCGGCCGGACCGGCCCCGGCGTCCGACGAGCTGACGGGCCCCGCCGTCTTCGCCCCCGTCGTACGACCGCTGGTGGTGCCCGCGTCGAAGGCGCTGGAGCGCCTCCTCGGGCCGCTGCCCGCGGTCGAACGGCAGGTTGTCCGGGCCGCGTTCGACCAGTGGCTGGAGAGCGCGCTGGCCCGGCAGGCGGCCCGCACGCTCGTCCGTGAACTCGACGCGGCGCGCCGCGCCGGACACCTCGCCGGGGCCGGCCCGCGCGAGCGGTTCGCCTCGTTCGTCGCCGCGACGGGGGGCTCCGCCGGACTGCGCGGCCTGTTCACCGCCTACCCGGTGCTGGCCAGAATGCTGGGCCAGACCGCGCTGGACGCGACGGAGGCCGTGGGCGAACTGGGCCTGCGGCTGGCCGCCGACCGCGGCGAACTCGTCTCCTTCCTCCTCGACGGACGCGACCCCGGCCCCCTGGCCCGGATCGAGCTGGGCCGCGGCGACGCGCACCAGGGCGGCCGGTCGGTGGCGGTGCTGGGCTTCACCGACGGATCACGGGTGGTCTACAAGCCCCGTCCGCTGGAGCAGCACGCGCTCCTCGACGGACTGGCGGACTGGCTCGCGGAACGGGTGCCCGGACTGGACCTGCGGACCCCTCGGACGGTGCGGCGCGAGGACCACGGCTGGCTGGAGTTCGTCGAGCACCGCTGGTGCCGCTCGGTGACCGAGGCCGACGGCTTCTACCGCCGCCAGGGGGCGCTGCTCGCCCTGCTGTACGCGGTGGACGGCGCGGACATGCACTACGAGAACGTGATCGCCAGCGGCGGCCAGCCCGTCCTGGTGGACGCCGAGACGCTGCTGCACACGGGACTCCCCCACGCCACCACGGCGGGCGCGGACCCGGCGGCGGACGCCCTCCAGGCGTCGGTGCACCGGACGTGCCTGCTGCCCCACCTGCTCATCGGCGAGCACGGCGCGCTGGACATCTCCGCGCTGGGCCGCTGCGAGGAGGGCACGTACCCGAGCGAGGGGCTGCGCTGGGAGGACTCAGGCCTGGACACCATGCGGGTCGTGCGTGGTCCGGTCGTCAGCCCGGCGGCGCAGAACCAGCCGCTGCCGCGCGGCGGCCGCCTGGAGAGCGCCGACCATCGCGCGGCGCTCCTCGACGGCTTCCGTACCGCCTACGCGGCGATCGCCGCGCACGGCGCCGAACTGGTCGGCGAGGACGGGCCGCTGGCCGGTCGGGCCGACAGCCCGGCACGCCTGATCGTCCGCTCCACGCGGCTGTACTCCACGTTGCTGGAGGAGTCCACCCACCCGGCGCTGCTCGGCGACGCGCTGGCCCGGGACGCGGTGTTCGCCGTGCTGTGGACCGAGTCGGCGCACGACCCGGCGCGCCGGCGGCTCGTCGAGCACGAGACCGCCGACCTGTGGCGCGGCGACGTGCCGCTGTTCGTCCACCGGCCGTCCGGCACGGGGGTCCGGGCGGCCGACGGGACGTGGCTGCCCGACCTGCTGCCCGTGGCGAGTCTGGCCGCGGTGCGCGAGAAGGTCGGGCGGATGAACGAGGTCGACTGCCACGACCAGGAGTGGATCGTCTCGGCCGCACTCGCCGCCCGTGGGGCGGGCGCCGCGAACGGCCGGCCCCGGTCCGAGCTGGTGCCCGCACCGGCACCGGCCGTGATGTCCGAGCCGTCCCGGCTGCTCGCGGCGGCCTGCGGGATCGCCGACGAGATCGCCGCCCGTGCGGTGCGCTCCGGGGGCCGGGCCAACTGGCTCGGTCTGGAACGTCTGCCCGGCGGACACTGGTCGGTCCTCCCGATGGGCGCCGGGCTGGCCCAGGGCTACACCGGGGTGGCGCTCTTCCTGGCCCAGGCCGGACTGCTGGCGGGGGCGCAGCGGTACACGACCCTCGCCCGCGAGGCGGTGCGCCCGCTGCCAGGCCTGCTGAGGAACCTGGCCGCCGATCCCGAGCTGTGCGCGGCGGTCGGTCCCGGCGCGTACGACGGACTGGGCGGCATCCTCTACTCCCTGGTGCGCCTGTCCACGGTGCTGGAGCCGGAGCTGGCGGAGTCGCTGCCGGACGCGCTCACCGCACTGGAGCACGCCGTCGCGCAGGGCACGGAACCGGGACTCGCGAGCGGCGCCGCCGGGGGGCTGGCCGCCGCGGTGGCGGCCTACGACGCCTACGGCTCGCCGCGCGCCCTGGAACTGGCCGACGCCGTGGCGGACGCCCTGGCCGCGGCGGCCGGGAACGGCGCCGGCCCGGCCGGGTTCGCCGACGGGGACGCCGGTGTGGGCTGGGCACTGCGGCTGCACGCGGCGCACCGGCCCGGTGACGGGCACGCCGCGACGGCGGACCGGCTGCTGACCGGTGCGCTCGACGCGGCGCTCGCCGAACCGGCCGACCTGTCGTGGCTCTCGGGCCTGCCGGGCGTCGCGGCAGCCGCCGCGCACGTGCCGGGGGCGGGCGCGGGCGACCGGACGGCAGGCTCCCGGACCGCCCCGGTCGCCGCACGGCTGGCCGGGCGGCGCGACGCCGGCGACCTGAGCCTCGGCCACGGCGCCCTCGGCGCGCTGGAGGCGCTGTCGGTGCTCGCCGAACGGGGCGACGCGACGGCGTCGGGGGCATTGGCCCGCCGAACCGGTCAGGTCCTCGGGACCGTCGAGGCGCAGGGCCACCACTGCGCCACCCCGGACCGCGTGCCCACCCCCGGGCTGCTGACGGGCCTGGCGGGCATCGGCTACGGCCTGCTGCGGCTCGGATTCCCCGCCCTCGTGCCGTCCGCGCTCCTGCTGCGGCATCCCTGTACCGGCCGGCTGCCCGGCCACTGACCGCTCACCGCGCCCGCCCGCTCGCCCCCTCACCCCGCTCGCCCGCCCGCTCGCCCGCTCCTCACAACCTTCCCGCATCCCCGCATCCCCGCATCCCCGCTTTCCCGCTGCTCCCCCGCCTTCACCCTCCACACAGAGACAAGGGGCTCACCGCCATGAACCAGCACTTCTCGCACGCCTCGACCGTCCCCGCCGCCGCCGACTCCAGGGACTCCGTGACGAGCGCGACCGACGAGCGGGACGCGGCCGGCGGCATCACCCTGTCGGGCCGCAACCGCGCCTGCGCACGGGCCCGCGTCCTGGCCGGGATGGTCCTCACCAGCGGAATCGTCATCACGCTGAGCACGATCGACACCTCGGTCTCCGCCCCCCAGTGACCTGAGCCCGCGTCCGTCGTAAGGCGGGGGTGCCCGGCCGTCCGGTGGCCGGGCACCCCCGCGTTTCACGCCGTCGCCGGATACGGGATCAGGACGACCTGCCACGGTTCCAGATATTCCTATTATGCTTTTAGTTCATGCGTCTCCATGCGCCTTCACTCGTCGGCCGGGACTCCCAACTGGGCTTCCTGGAGCGGATGTTGACCGATGCCCGACAGGGACGCGGCGGTGTCGTCTTCCTGGTGGGCGAGGCCGGGGTCGGCAAGTCCCGGCTGGCCGCCGAAGCCGTCGGAACCGCCCTGGGGGGCGGCATGCGAGTGCTGCGCGGCCGGAGCAGCACCACCGGCCCGGCCGTGCCGTTCCGGCCGCTGACCGAGGCGCTCATGTCGCTGTTCCGCAGCGGTGAACCGCTGAACGAGCTGGAACTGGGACCCTACCGTCCCGTCCTGGGGCGCCTCATCCCCGACTGGAACACCGGGGACAGCGACCGCAGTTCCATGGTGATCCTCGGCGAGGCCGTACTGCGCCTGCTCATCGCCACCGACCACGGCCACGGCCGGCTCCTGCTCCTGGAGGACCTGCACGACGCCGACCCCGAGACGCTCGGCGTCCTGGAATACCTGGTCGACAACCTGGAGTACACGCCGGTGCTGCTGGTGGCGACGGTCCGCACCGACTTCAGCGACGCCCTGGACCTGGCGCAGTCCGCCCGGCGCCGGGGCGCCGCCTCGGTCGTGGAACTGCCGCCGCTGAACCGCCCCCAGGTGCACGAGCTGATCGCGGCGCAGCTGGGCACCACCGCCGACCAGGTTCCGCGGCCGGTCCTGGAGCGGCTGTGGGAGGACAGCGTCGGCAGCCCCTATCTGGTCGAGGAGTTGCTCCAGTCGATGATCGGCGCCGGCACCCTGGTGCAGGGGCCGGACGGCTGGCGCACGGTGGGCGAGCCCCGCAGCGACGTCTCCTCCACGCTGGCCCGCGGCATCCTGCGCCGCATCGACCGGCTGGGCGTGGAGGGGCTGACCCTGCTGTCGGCGGCGGCGGTGCTGGGCCGGCGGTTCCCGCTGACCGTGCTCCAGCGGATGACCGGCGTCGACGACCGGGCGCTGCTCAGTCATCTGCACGCGGGTGTCGCCGCCCGCCTCGTGATATCCGACGAGCCCGCACCCGACTGGTACTCGTTCCGGCACTCGACCACCGTGGAGGCGCTGTTCACCCAGCTGACGCCCGGTCAGCGGTCGGATCTGGCGCGGCGGGGCGCCGAGGCGGTCCAGGAGCTGCATCCGCGGCTCCCGGGAGAGTGGTGCGCACTGGTCGCGAAGCTGCGCTCCGAGGCGGGTGACCACGCGGCGGCCGGACGGCTGTTCGCCGAGGCCGGCCGCCGGGCGCTGGCGGCCGGCGCGCTCGGCTCCGCGGTGACGCTGCTCAGCCGGGCCGAGAACCTGCTGGCCCTCGGCACCGACCCGCAGGAACGGGCCGAGGCCCTGGAACACCTGCTTCCGGCGCTCGCCGAGTCCGGCGACTTCGACCGCGCCTTCGACCTGGCCGAGCATCTGCACGCCCTCGACAGCGCGGGACTGAGCCCGTCGCGCCTCGCGGTCCTGCACACCCGGCTGGCCAAGGTGGCGCACATGGCGGGACGCTGGAGCGACGGGAACCAGCAGATCGAGCGGGCCCGCGAGGTGCTCGGGGCGGCGCGGGACGAAGCCACCACCGCCCTGGTCGACGTCACCGCCGCCTATCTCGCTCTCGACACCCCCGGCACCGACCGCACCCAGCACGCGGAGAAACTGGCGCGCTCCGCCGCGGACGCGGCCGAACGCCACGGGCTGCCCGCGGTCGCCTGCCAGGCCTGGGAGCTGCTGGCGACGCTGGCCCGCGAACGCGATCCCGACGAGTCGCAGGCCATGCTCGAACAGGCCCTGTCGACGGCGGAACGCCACCGGCTGCCGCTGCGCCGGATGTACGCGGCCACCCGTATCGGCGGCAACGAATGGCTGGCGGAGGGCGACACCACGGGGCTGCTGGCCGCCCGTGCGGAGGCGCTGCGGCTGGGCTCGGTCAGCATCGTGCACACCGTGGACGGCATCCTCGTCCTCGACGCGGTACTGCGCGGCGCGTACGACGCGGCGCGCGAGGCCGCCGCGGAGACCCTGGCCGTGGTGCGCCGGCTCCGGCTCGCGCCCGCCGTGCGGTACGTGCTCATGGCGCTGGCGACGCTGGAGGCGCATCTCGGCGACCGGCGGGCGATGGAGACCGCGCTGGAGGCGTTCGCCGAGTGGGAGGGCGCCGGCTCCCAGGAGGAGCCCCTCACCCTGGGCATGGCCCGCGCCTTCTGCGCCCTCATGGAGGAGGACCGCGACCTCGCCCGCGCGGAGCTGCGGGCGCTGACCGCGCTGGAGAAGGACAATCCCAGCACCTACCACCTCGGCGGCACCCACGGGGTGGGGCTGCTCCTCGACGTGCTGTCCGGCTCCGTGTCCCGGGCCCGGTACGAGGAGGTGGCCGCCACCGCGGCCGGTCAGATGCGGTGGAACCGCCAGTTCGTCACCCTGGCCGGCGCCGTCCTGCTGGGGCGCGAGGGTCAGGGCGCACGGGCCACCGAGGAGGCCGAGGCGGCCCTGCGGGAAGCCGCCTGCCATCCGGCCGCTCTGCATCTGGGCCTGCGGCTGGTCTCGGACGCGGCGCACGAGGACGGCTGGGGCGAGCCGGTGGCCTGGCTGCGCCGCGCGGAGCACTACTTCCACGAGCAGGACGTGCCCGCCGTCACGAACGCCTGCCGGGCCGCCCTGCGCCGGCTGGGCGCTCCCGTGCACCAGCACCGCAGCGGGACGAGCGGCATCCCCGAGGATCTGCGCGCCCTGGGCGTCACCGTCCGGGAGTTCGACGTGTTCCGGCTGCTCGCCGAGCGGCTGAGCAACAAGGACATCGCGGACCGTCTGTTCATCTCGCCCCGGACGGCGGAGAAGCACATCGCGAGCCTGATGACCAAGACCGGGGCCGCCAACCGCGCGGAGCTGAGCGCGCGCTCGACCGCGCTCCCGCAGTCGCTGCGCGAGCCCTGACGGGCACGGCCGGCCTTCCGGCTCGATGACGCGCGCCACAAGGCCGGCCCCGCGGCCTGCAACGCGGCCCTGGCCCGGCCGAATGACAACGACCGGGCAGCCGAGGCCGAACACCGCCGCCTGATCAGCGTGTCTGCCGGCAAGGCGGCCCGGCACACGACATGGGTGGCCCGCACCTACGTCGCCGCGCTCACCGGCGCCGGCGCCGGCCAAGCCGTCCGCTCGATCAACGCGCACGGACTGCGGGACATGGTCGCCCAGCGCCCGGGCCCGTGTCCGCTCGGGTGTCCATCAGCAGTGGATGCGCAGACGGACGATCACGATGTCCGGTGCCAGATCGTCCAGGTATGTGTTAGCGAAGTCCAGACAAGTCATCCCGGACTGGGTAACGGCCGTGACGTAGATCCACGTTCCGTCCAGGGTGAGCAGGTGGTCCGTGGGGACTGCCCACTCGGGCTGTCTCTGCCGGTACGGAGTCCGGCTGACGCGACAGGAGTCAAGACGCGCGGCCAACTGCGCGGCGCGGGTGCGCATGCCCTGGAAGTCGAGGAGACCGCGCGGGCCTCCGTCGCACTGTCCACGTGCCCAGTGGCGGTTCTCCCCACGGGCGTCCCGCAGCGCTCGGACGAGACGGGGGTCGCCTTCGTGGCCGGGCAGTACATCGAACTCCTCACCCGGCCGCCCAAGCCACCACTGGTCCCATTCGCCTTGGTAGGGCTCGTGGTCGCCGTTGAGGTCGAAGGGGGCCATGGCCTCCTCGATCGCGGCTTGCAGGTACTGGTGGGCGTCCGGCGGCAGGCAGACTGTGATCATCTCGTGCGCCATGGACACCCCCTCCTCCGCTCAATGGAACCGCATGCCGGCACGGAAAGCGTCAGCCTGGCGCGCCGGTTTCCGCGCCTGCGCCTCCCCGGCTGCTGCTGAACGACGACTCCTTCGCAACCTGCCGCCTGACCACCACACATGTCATCCGCGACGACAACGGCGTCGCCCTTCAGCTCGACAGGACACCCCGTCGCGCGTCAGGCAATCCACGCCTCGCCGTGTCGATGCCGGTCCAACCCCACGGATGAGAACTCGTCCGCGCCGGCGCTTGCCACTACGCCCAACCGCCGCAGTGCTTGGGAGATGGGACTACCGGCGGGCGAGAACGACTGGCCCTCTTCGATGTGGAGCGGTCCCAGCACGACAGTGCCACCGTTCCACACGGCAGCCCGCTGCTCGCCCACGCCGCCGAAGTACTCAGCCTCCACGTAGGCCACCGGCCCACCGGCTGACCATGCAGCGAGGGTGTCCTCGAATCCGACCGGCAAGCGCCAGAACCCCAACGCGCCCGCACCGCTGCCGTCCGCAACGGAATCGAACAGGGCGTCTGTCATCGGCATCAGCGACAGGCCCTGTCCGATCGACGCCAACCGAGCGGCAGGCAGGTCCCGCGCCGCACTGGACAGCACCTCTCCTCCAGCGATCACCGCTTGCAGGTCGTAACTCATCTCCAACGTCCTCTCCGGATCGGAGGCCTCGTCTTGTCGCACACGGCGAAGCGGAACCCGCGAGGTATCCGCCCAGGCCCATCACACCCCCAGCGGTTCTCCCCGGAGCACCGTCCAAGCACCCGAACCCGCTGATTTCGGAGTACGACCGGCAGGCCTGTCCTGAATACCTGGTCACCCGGCCGCAGTCACGCCGGAGGCCAGCCACTGGCAACCGCACCCCGACCGGCACCGCATCGAGAGGGTGACACCGTGATCCCTCCTCGCGAGTGCTGTCGTGAGCCGTGGTTTCGTGGGGTGGCCGGAGTCGGCGGTCGACGGACGCCGGCAGGCAGAGCGAGCCCATCGGCTTGCTGTCCCGCCTGAGGGGTGCGTTCTTCAGTAGGCGGGGAATGCCCAGCCGCCGGGGTAGAAGGGTTCGCGGTCGGCGCGGAAAGCGCGTGTGGTGCGGGCCAGCGCGCCGGATCGCAGTTCCCGGACCAGGCCCGCTGCTGCGAGGGAGGCGAGCGTTGTGCCGCCGAGAAAGGCCGCCCCGAGCTCCGCTGCGGTGAGCTGGAGGTCGGCGGGGGCCTTCGTGCGCTCGCAGATGACGGCATCGCCCTCAGCCTGCAACCGGTAGCGTCCGGTGTTCCAGGGGCAGAAGTCGTCCTCGACGTTCAGGACCACATCCAGCGGGGTGGAGTAGCGGCGCCCGGCCAGGGCCCGGTCGACGTCGACCAGTCGCACCCACAGCCGGTCGACCACGGTCGAGCGGACGGCCCGGGGTTCGGTCAGCAGGTGTGGCAGCGGCTCGTCCACGGCGGCCTCGTACTCGATCCACGGCACCAGGTCGATCCCGGCAAGGAAACGCCACAGAGCGGCGTATGTCTGCTGGGTGGCCGCTGCCAGCTCGACGACCTGCACCGCACTCATGTCGTTGCCCAGGACGTCCCGCGCGTCGTTGATCCGGTAGAGGGCATACCCGGTGGTGTCGCCGCCTGGGGCATGGTGCACGGCGTATCGCAGCGATGTCGCGCCGCCGCGCGAGTGCGGGGCATCGTCCAGCCGACTGTCCCAGAACCGCTGGGCCCGGTCGGGCCAGGCGATGGAGTCGTTGCGGACCTGGTCGTAGACCTTCTCGATCAAGGGGCGGGCTGCGTCGCGGTCCAGGAGCTGGATGCTTCCGCCGCCGAAATCGGTTCCGGGGCGGAAGCGCATGGACCGCTTGTCGCAGCGGATCCGGTTGCCGCGGGTGGCGGGGCCGTAGCCGAAGCGGCCGTAGATCGCGGCTTCGGAGGGGCGGAGAGCGGCGATCGGCTCGCCGCCGGACTCGTGCAGGCCGGTCAGCTGCTTGCGCGTCAGCGAGGTGAGGATGCCGCGACGCCGGTGGGTGGGGGCCACGCCGACCCAGGTGACCCCCGCGACCGGGAGATCGGCGCCGGGGACGGTGAGGGACCGGGTGTAGATCGCGGTGCCTCCCACGGGCGTGTCCCCGTCGAACGCGGCGATCGTGCGGTCCAGCTCGATGACGGCGCGTTCCGCGGCGAGATCCTCATCGGACCGGTCGCTGCCGTAGGTGCCGGCGATCATCCGGGCCCATACGGCGAACTCGCTGTCGGTGACGGGACGGAGGAGATAGGGATCAGTCACCGCGCCTGTGTAGCGGACACCGAGCCCAGATGCGACCGAATTACGCGGCAGGACGCCGATCCTTGCGCAGATGAGTCCGCGCTCCTGCCACGTCGGTGCAGGCGCCATGCCTCCGACCGTGTGACTGCTCGTGATGGTGACGGGCGGAGTCGGCCGCTCCAGGTCGGCGAACTCCTCGCGCAGCAGGCAGGTCAGGGTTGTCGGTGCGTTGAAGCTCTCCGCCGAGATGGCAGGGAGACCAGCGCAGCCGGTCCCCCGACCGGTGGCTATCTGTGACGACATGGCGGTCACGCGGTCACGACCGAGAACACCGCGGAGGAGCTCGCGACGGCGATGCCGGCGAGAGCGAGCCTCCGTGGACATCGATCTGTACGGCGCGCATGACGGGAGAACCCCTCCGGATCGAGACCACTCAAGCTGTGGTGGACGTAGGGGTGTCAGTCGTGACCATCGTGGTGGTCCCGCGCTGCCGGGGCAGCGCGTAGCAGGAGATGATGAGGCCCAGTGCGCTCAGTACCGCACCCGCGAGGCCGGTCCAGCGCAGCACGCCGGCCTCGACGATGATCCCGCCGATCGCTGACCCCATGGCGGTGGCCAGTTGGAAAGCGCCGACGTTGACGGAGACCGCAAGTGTGGGCGCTTCCTGGGCGTGCCGCAGGATCAGGCCCTGGAGCGGGGCGATGGTAGCGGTGGCGAGCAGCCCTAGGAGCAGCACGGCCAGGACTGCGGTCGGCTTCCACGTCACCGCGAACGGAATGCAGGCGAGCAGCAGCGCCAGGGCCGCGAAGACACCGCGCAGGGTGGCCGCCGGTGCCCGGTCGGTCAGGCGCCCCGCGATGATGTTGCCAAGGAAGCTGCCGGCCCCGTAGGCGAGGAGCAGGACCGAGACCACGAACGCGGCGAATCCCGTGACGTCCGTGAGCAGCGGCGCGATGTAGGTGAAGACCGTTGCCACGCCCGCGAATCCGACGGCGGTGGTCGCGATGGCGAGCAGCACTGGGCGCTGCGACATGACACGGACCTCGGCGCGGGCGCCTGCCGATACGGCGGCCTGGCGCGGCAGGACGGCGGCGAGCAGCGCGGTGCCGAGCAGGGCCAGCGCCGTGAGGACGAAGAATGGCGTCCGCCAGGTGGTCCGCTCGCCCAGCAGAGCTCCCAGCGGCACGCCGAGGAGGGTCGCCACGGTAAGGCCGGAGACGACGGCCGCCGTCGCCCGTCCCACCTTCTCCTCGGGGACGATCCGGCTGGCGACCACCAGAGAGAGCGCGAAGAACGCCGCGTGGCTGAGCGAGGACAGGACGCGGCCGACGAGGAGAACCCCGTACGAACCCGCGAACGCGCTGACGGCGCTGCCGGCCGCGAACAGCAGCATCAGCGACAGGGCCAGGCCTTTGCGTGGCATGCGGGCGGTGAGCAGGGTCACCACCGGACCGCCGATGACCACGCCGAGACCGTAGGCGGTGACGGTCTGCCCGGCTGCCCCCACCGACACTCCCAGGTCGTCGGCGACTTGGGGCAGGAGCCCCGCGACGAGGTATTCGGAGGTCCCCACTACGAACACGGACACGCACAGGGCCGTGAGAATCACAGAGCTCTTCTTCATGGGGTGACGCTAAAGTCTGACACCGGTGTGAGAGTCAAGTCGAGGAGAGGAGGCGGCCATGCGGATCGGCGAGATGGTGCGGCGAGCCGGGGTCAGTGAGCGGCAGCTGCGCTACTACGAGGAGCAGGGCCTGCTGGAACCGGCCCGCCTGCCCAGCGGCTACCGCGTCTACTGCACGAAGGACATCGACACGGTGCGCCGCATCCGGACGCTGCTCACCGCGGGGCTGACCACGGACACCATCGCGAAAGTGCTGCCCTGCGTCCGTGAGGAGGGCGAGCGGCTGGTGCCGGTCTGCTCGGACCTGGTCGCCGAGCTGCGCCGTGAGCGCGAGCGGATCACCCGCGCCATCGACGACCTCCAGGCGTCGCGCAGCTTGCTGGACACCGTCATCGAGGCCGGCACGGAACCAGCGGCAACCGGGCTCCGGCCGGCTTGAACGCGAGCCGCCCGCAAAGACATGACCGGCCGGATCCGATTCCGCGGTACGGGCGGCTGAGACAGTGTTGGGGGCTCTGGAGAGCGTGGAGGGTAGAGGTTCCTCTTGAGCGCGGGTCTGGTCTCGGATCGGCTGGAAGCGGGCGGAGGGTGGGACGGGCGGTGGACCGCGACGTGGAAGACAGCCCGGCCGGTGTGGCGTCTGCCCGGTCCGCGCCGTGGGCGTCTCGAAGTCACGCCCCACGTAACCTCTTCCTGTGCCAGCCTCCCCCCTGCATCGCGTCGCCGTCCTTGTGCTCGAGGGTGCGAAGCCGCTCGATGTCGGCATTCCCGCGCAGGTTTTCACGACCCGCGCGAGCATGCCGTACGAGGTGCGGGTGTGCGGGGCGACACCCGGTCTCGTGACCGGCGGCGACGGCCTCGCGTACTACGTCGCCCACGGCCTCGACGCGCTCGCGTGGGCCGACATCGTCTTCGTCCCCGGCTACCGGTTCCCGGACCGCGACGACCCTCCGCAGGCCGTCGTCGACGCACTGATCGCCGCGCACGACCGGGGCGCGCGGCTCGCCGCCATCTCGACGGGTGCCTTCGCGCTCGCCGCCACGGGCCTGCTCGACGGCAGGCGCGCCACGACGCACTGGCACTACACGCGGGCACTCATGGCCAGGCACCCGCTCGTCCAGGTCGACGAGAACGTGCTGTTCGTCGACGAGGGCAGCGTGCTCACCTCGGCCGGCGCCGCCTCCGGCATCGACCTGTGCCTGCACATCCTGCGCGGCGACCTCGGAGTGGCCGCGTCCAACCACGCGGCCCGGCGTCTGGTCGCCGCCCCCTACCGCAGCGGCGGCCAGGCCCAGTACGTGCCGCGCAGCGTCCCCGAGCCGCTCGGTGAGCGCTTCGCCGCCACCCGCGAGTGGGCGCTGCACCGGCTCGGCGAGCCCCTCACCCTCGACGTGCTGGCGCGTCAGGCCGGGGTCTCGCCGCGCACGTTCTCCCGGCGCTTCGTCGAGGAGACCGGCTACACGCCGATGCAGTGGGTGATGCGCGCCCGCATCGACCTGGCCCGCGAACTGCTCGAACGCTCGCAGCGCAGCGTCGAGCAGATCGCCGCCGACGTCGGGCTCGGCACCGGTGCCAACCTGCGCCTGCACTTCCAGCGCATCCTCGGCACCACACCGAGCGAGTACCGGCGCACCTTCACCCGGGGCGAGTGACCCGCCCGGCGCCGCGTGGCGGGATCCTTTTGAACCGTGGCCATCCCGCCACTGTCAGCGGCGCGAGCCGCGGGCGACCCTGGTGGCGAAGGGAAGGGACATCACTCATGACTCGCATCGCCATCAACGGATTCGGCCGCATCGGACGCAATGTGCTGCGCGCACTGCTGGAACGCGACAGCGCCCTCGAGATCGTCGCCGTCAACGACCTGACGGAGCCCGCCACTCTCGCCCGGCTGCTCGCCTACGACAGCACGGCCGGTCGGCTCGGGCGCCCGGTGACCGTCGACGGGGACACCCTCGTCGTCGACGGCCGCCGGATCACGGTGCTGGCCGAGCGCGAACCGGCGCAGCTGCCGTGGGCCGAACTCGGCGTCGACATCGTCCTGGAAGCCACCGGCCGCTTCACCTCGGCCAAGGCCGCCCGCGCCCACCTCGACGCGGGTGCGAGGAAGGTACTCGTCAGCGCGCCGTCGGACGGCGCCGACGTCACGCTCGCGTTCGGCGTCAACACCGATGCCTACGACCCGGCCGTGCACACGATCGTCTCGAACGCCTCCTGCACCACCAACGCGCTCGCGCCGCTGGCCGCGGTCCTCGACGAACTCGCCGGTATCGAGCACGGGTTCATGACGACGGTGCACGCCTACACGCAGGAGCAGAACCTGCAGGACGGTCCGCACCGCGACGCCCGTCGCGCCCGGGCCGCCGGCGTCAACATCGTGCCGACCACGACCGGCGCCGCCAAGGCGATCGGCCTGGTGCTGCCGAACCTCGACGGCAAGCTGTCGGGCGACTCGATCCGCGTACCGGTGCCGGTGGGCTCGATCGTCGAACTCAACACGACCGTCGCGCGCGATGTGACACGCGACGACGTGCTGGGGGCGTACCGCGCCGCAGCGGAGGGGCCGCTCGCCGGCATCCTCGAGTACTCGGAAGACCCGCTCGTGTCGTCCGACATCACGGGCAATCCCGCTTCGTCGATCTTCGACTCGGCCCTCACCCGCGTCGAAGGCCGGCACGTCAAGGTGGTCGCGTGGTACGACAACGAGTGGGGCTTCTCGAACCGCGTGATCGACACGCTCGAGTTCCTCGCCACCCGCTGACCGGACGCCGGGGTGGTACCCCGCCTCCGGTGACCGCGCCGGCCGGCGCTTCCCCTGGGCGGGGAGGGTTTACAAGGGGGGCGGCGCGTGGACCACCCCCGCCCGGAACACAAAGACGGGTAGCCCGGCCGGCGGGGGGGGCGGGGTGGGCCCGGGGGGCCCGCGGGGAAACCCCGCGCGCCCGGTCACAGAAGCGGGTCTGCCCGGCCTTCGGAGGGTGCGGGAGCGCCCTCGAAGCCCAGGTTGCCGATGCTCAGGGACATGTCCACACCCTCTGAGTGGCAGGGTGTCGGTGGCGGCTGACAGGATGCCTGGATGGGGATCAACGACGTGACGCGCCATCCGGTGAACCAGCAGCGCCTGGAGCAGGCGCTCGGTGACATGGCGGGCCGTGTCCAGCGCCGTTTCGAGGACGTCTACCAGCGCGGGTATCCGATGCGCGAGATGCTGTCGGAGCTTGGCCACGAGTTGCTCGACCATGTCGCCGCACGCAGCACGCAGGACCCGCACCTGGAGGACGAGCGCACCCGGCTTGCGCTGACCACGGCGGCCGAATGCCTCTTCGGCGTACTGGAGATGGGCTGCTGCCCGCAAGGCGACTGGGAAATCCCCTTCCCGCTGACCCGGACGCGCTTCACCAGCGGGGAGATGGACTACGACGAGATGCGGGACGCGACCGACACGGTCACCGCCCGCACGTGGGTCGAAGCCTTCGACATCTGCGTGGCCAGCGGCCTGGTGGGGAACTGGGAGCGGGCGTTCGGGCTGCTGCTCCGGGGCGACTACGCACCCATGCTGCACACGAACCTGCCCCACGCGAAGAGGGACTCCGTCTCCGATCCGGCCGACCTGGCGCACATGGACGCCCTGTGCGGCTACCTGGCCCCGGCCCGCGGACATCTCCCCCGTGACTGGCCGCAGGTGACACTGTGCATGCCGTCCGTCGACGAACGCCTCGACGCGGCCCTCGCCCTCGATGCCGCCGGCGCGAGGAGCCCCGACCAGCGCCTGCTGCGCATCCTGCTCCGGGATGACCAGAGCGCCTTCGAGGATGCGCTGCATGACCGGCTCGTGGAGCACCGCGCGGGCGTCGGTGAGAACCCCGCGCCCAGGAGCTTGCTGCCCCTGGGCGCGATCGCCCTGGCCGCGCTCGCTGTGCAGGTGCACGGCTGGGACCTGCGGATCGGGTCCGCCTACCTCCCCGGTTCGCTGCTGCACGCCTCCGTCCCCGCCGCCTCCTGATCACTTCTCCCTCCCCCCTTCGACGGCGGACGGCGGGCGCCGGCCGGCTGGAGCCGTCGATGACGAACGCCACCATGAAGAGGACCAGGAGGTCGGCGACCTCCAGAAGACACGAGACGACGGGCCCCGCCCCCGGAAAACGAAAGGGCCGCCGCCCCGGACATCAAACCTGGAAAGGGCCCGCCGATTCCGTCGACGGGCCCTGTCGAAAGGTCGAGGCTAGCAGGTCGGAGAGTCCATGATCCGGATCTTGTTGACCACCCAGTCGTTGTTGTCGACCCAGTTGTTCGGGCGCAGACAGAGCGTCGAGCCGTTGGTGTAGTACAACAACGCCCCGTCGTCATTGCGGGAGTTGAAGGCCCACTCGGAGTTGTAGCTGCGGGACCCGAGATTCTGCGGGCTGCTGGTGATGTCCTGGTAGGCCGCGGTCGGCACCCGCGCGTTCCAGTCGGCGTCGGTGAGGTAGAAGCAGACCCGCGGCCAGTTGCACCCATAGGCCGTGTCGGCCGAGGCGCCGGGAGCCGTGGCCAGGCCGGCGGCGACGAGCGAGGCGGCTGCCACACCGATGACGGCGATTCGTTTGATCACACTCATGATCCTTCATTCCTCCTGGCAGGTAGGCAGGTGGTGGGCCCGTGCGCTCCAGGTGTAGCGGCTCGCGCATTGTTCGCGTTCGGTCACTGGCGCCGAACAAACAACTCCCGAAAAACGCGGAGAAGCAGTGCCGACCGCGACACGGAGGAACGGAGAGCCAAGGAGCCATCGGAAGGCCGGCTGTCGGTCGGCCTGAGCTGGGCGTTAGCCTCGGCGGATGATTCCTGCGGGGCCTTCGAAGGTCATCACGCGCCACCGCGACGGGTGGATCCATGCCTACGTGATGGACCCGGGCGCCTTCGGGACGCTGGAGCCTGCCGCGGTGTTCCAGCCACGGGCCGACGACGAGGTCGTGGCGTCGGCGGTCCGGCCCGATCTGAAGCGGGTCGTGTACACGACGCTGAACGGGGTCGTCTGCCTCACCCGCGCCGGTGACCTGGTGTGGGCGTCGGCCTTCGAGCCGCGCTCCGAGGTGCGCCATGGCCACCGGCCTGGCTGTGCCCTGTCCTTGGACGGCCGGACCGTGCGGGTCTACCGGCCGGACGCGACGGCGCGGCGCGGAGGCGGAGACCAATGGGTCGTGTACGACGCCGACAGCGGGGTGGTGCTCGCCCACCGGGAACTGGAGACGGTCGGGCACGGCGCCGGCCACCACGTGCACCCCAGGGACGGCAGCATCTACCTGGACATCGGTGAGGGCCAGGACGGCTCTGAGGCTCAACCTCGGGAGTGGACACCGGGCTTCATGCGACAAGTGACAGCGTATGTGACGAGATCAGTTGTCGTTCGAACTCGGCTGGTGTGAGGTAGCCGAGGGCGGAGTGGCGGCGGCGCCGGTTGTAGTAGGCGAGCCGGCGGAACAGCTCCAGGCGTGTCTGAGCCTTCGAGGTGAGGCGTCGCCCGTGGAGCAACTCGCGTTTCATGCTCTGGAAGAACGACTCGGCCAGGGCGTTGTCGTAGCTCGATCCGATACGTCCCGTGCTGTGGCGGATGCCGTGCCGGCGGCAGACCTCGGCGAAGGCCCGGCTGACGTACTGGGTGCCCCTGTCCGTGTGAAAGACGACTCCGTCGACCCGGCCGCCGCGGGCGGCGACTGCGGGCAGATCCGCTGCACGCCGAAGGCGGCGCGATGGTCGGAGATGAAGTCCCAGCGGTGGGGGCTGAGCTCACTTCACCTCCCGAGCGAAATAGGCGGCTGCACGGCGCAGGATCTCTCGTTCCGGTTGCCACTCTTTCTCCGCCTTCAGCAGCCGCTGGTTCTCAGTCCGCAGCCGGGCCAGCTCCTCGGCCGGGCTGAGCGCGGTGCCGCCCGGTGGCTCGGGCGCGGGCCGGCTGGTGTCCTTGCGGACCCACGTGCGGAGCGTCTCCCCGGTGATCCCGAGATCCGCGGCCACCGCCGCGTACGTCCGCTTACCGTCCGACGCGCGGTACAGCGCGACAGCGTCGTTCCGGAACTCCTCCGGATACGGAGACTTCCGTCCCACCTGGGCATCCCTCCCTGGACCATCAAGATCCATTGTCAGGGTGTCCACTTCAAAGGGGCAGCCTCAGGATTGTGATGCCCCTTCGCGGCGCACGCGAAGGGGCAAGCCTCCCCCTCCCGCCGCCCTGTGCCGCCGCTCGGGCATCATGTCGTTGCATGATCACCGTCCACCTGAAGTACGAGATCGATCCTGACCACATCGAGGACTTCGAGGAGTACGGCCGTCGGTGGGTCGCCCTCGTCAACCGGTTCGGGGGAACACACCACGGCTACTTCCTGCCCAGCGAGGGCGACAGCGACATCGCGTACGCTCTCTTCTCCTTCCCCAGCCTTGCGGAATACGAGCGCTACCGCGCCGACAGCGCGCGCGATCCGGAGTGTCAGGAGACGATCGAGCTGGCTCGGCGGACGGGGTGCATCCGCCGGTACGAACGTCGCTTCCTGAGACCGCTTGACTAGGTTCTGCGGCGACCGTGCTGGTCACAGCCATGCACCGATGGCCGCGACCAGCACGGTCGCCTCGTATCGGACCTCGGGCTTGTCGTATCGCTTGGCCACGGCGCGGTGCCTTTCGAGGCGGTTGCTGCCGCCGCCCTCGACGGCGTGCCGCTCGCGGTAGTCGGTCGTGTCGAACGTCGGCGGCCGGCCGCCACGAGAGCCGTGTTTCCTGCGGTTGCGGGCCTGGTCGGCTTCGTCGCCGATCGTGCAGCGGATGCCACGCCGCCGCAGGTGGGCGCGGTTCTTGCGGGAAACGTACGCCTTGCCGGCGCGGCCCCGCCCCGGTCGGGTGCGTGGCTGGCCGTCCCGTCCCGGGCCGCGGCACCCGGACGCGGCCTGGGACGGGACGGCTTCGAACTGCGGAGAGTCGCCCGCTGCCCGGCCGTGATCACGATCGACATGATGGGCTTCTGCCGCTGTTCGACGGCCGGACGCGGTTGGGTGGTCGGGCCGCCGCGCGAGCGCCCCAGCCCGTGGAGGCGGGGCTTGTCGTCAGCGGGCATCCAAGGCCGGGGAGATCAGGGCGAAAGCCCGGTCGATCAGTTCGGTGGGGTCCTCGGCACCGTTGCTGTCACTCCACCGTTGCAGCACGGTGTTGAAGGCGGTCAGCGCCATTCCGGCGGCCATCTGCGGGTACAGATCGGTGTCGGGGGCGAGCCCCGGGCGGTGTGCCAGTTCCGCCGTCAGGTCGCCGTGCCACCGCGCCTGGCGCTCCAGGAAACGCGCGTGAAGTGCGGGAGTACGCAGAATCAGCTGAACAACGCGCAGTGCTCTGTCTGAGTGGTCGGCGCAGGCGGCGATGGGGACTGAGACGGCGGTTTTCAGCGCCACGGAAGGCCGCTCCTCGCCGGGGCGCGCCGCCAGCTCTGCGCGGATGCCGGTGCCCATCTCGGTCAGAAACTGGACGACCACGTCCTCCTTGGACGCGAAGTACCGGAAGAAGGTCCGCTTGGATACGCCGGCGGTGCTCACGATCTCGTCGACGGTCACCGCGTCGAACCCCTTCAGGGCCAGCAACTGCAAGGCCGCTTCGGTCAGTTCGTCGGAGACGAGCTGACGTTTGCGCTGGGCCAGGCTGACTTCAGGACGGCTGCTCACCGAGTCATGGTAACTCAATGTCGCACATGGCACTCAGTAGCGCCTTGACACTTGATGCCATCAGGGGCAGCGTGTGCCACATGACACAGCATCAGCGCTGGACCGCCGCGCGGATCCCGGAGCAGACCAAGCGGGTGTTCGTCGTCACCGGAGCCAACAGCGGCCTCGGACTGGCGACCACCAGGGCGCTCGCTTTCCGGGGCGGGCACGTCATCCTCGCGGTACGCGACGTGGAAAAGGGCCACCGGGCGGTCGCAGAGATCACCGCCGAGCAGCCAAGTGCCCGCCTTGAGGTGCGACGACTCGACCTGGCCGATCTCAACTCGGTCCGAGCCTTCGCGCGTCAGATGCACACCGACCATCCCCGGCTGGACGTGCTCGTCAACAACGCCGGCGTGATGGCGCCGCCCCGAACGCTGAGCGCGCAGGGCCACGAGTTGCAGTTCGCCTGCAACCACCTCGGCCATTTCGCGCTCACCGGGTTGCTGCTCGACCTGCTGGAGGACGGAGACGCCCCCCGTGTGGTCACGGTGAGTTCGGCCAACCACCGGCAGGGACGCCTCTTCTTCGACGACCTCACCGGCGAACGCTCGTACTCGCCCATGGCCTTCTACAACCAGTCGAAGTTCGCCAACGCCGTCTTCGGACGGGAACTGCACCGGCGGCTGGCCCAGGCCGGCAGCCCGGTGCGCAGCGTGCTCGCCCATCCCGGCTATACCGCCACCAACCTGCAGACGAGCGCGCCGGTCGGCATGGTGAGGCTGCTGTACGGCCGCATCCTCACCCCGCTCGCCCAGTCCCCGGACCAGGGCGCGCTGCCACAGCTGTACGCCGCCACCGACCCGCGTGTCGAGAGCGGTCAGTTCATCGGGCCGGACGGTGTGGCCGAACTGCGCGGCGGACCGGCACTGGTACAGCTGTCCCGCGCGGCAGCCGACGCCGAGACCGGCCGCCGCCTGTGGGAGTTGTCGGAACAACTGACCGATGTGCGTTTCACGTTCCGAACCGGAACACCCCGGCGGATCAGGCCGCCTTCGACGCCAGGCACTACGGGCTGACGTCGCGCCGAGTGGCGCAGCGGTCTTCGCGGCGGGCGAACCGTGGTGCAGGTCCGGCACTCACCCTCCCTCCTGGAACTGCTGCAGTCGACGGCACCCCGACGTGGTCCGCCGTGTCGGCCGTCCTGGCGACCTGGGCTGGGTGGTGATGGCTCACGGCGAGCTGTACGACCGGCAGTTCGGGTGGAACACGGACGTCGAGGCCCTGGTGGCCGAGATCGTCGCCGACTACGCGACACGGCACTCCCCGGCCACCGAGGTCGCCTGGATCGCCGAGGTCGACGGCGAACGCGCGGGCTGCGTTTTCCTGGTCGCCGACGACCGCCCCGGGGTGGCCAAGCTGCGAGTCCTGCTCGTCACCCCGGCCGCCCGGGGTCTCGGCCTCGGCACCCGCCTCGTCGAGGAGTCCCTGACCTTCGCCCGCGAGGCCGGCTACCGGCGCGTGACGCTGTGGACCAACGACAACCTGGTGTCCACGCGCAGGATCTACGAGCGCTTCGGCTTCGTCCTCGCCGACGAGGAGCCCCACCACAGTTTCGGCCACGATCTCGTCGGCCAGAACTGGACCCTCGACCTCCACGACCGCCCTGCGGAGGGATGAACCCGGCCGCGCCTCCGGCCCGGGCCGACCGACCCGAGGGGCATCGGGCACCGCCCGCGCCACCCGCAGCGGCGAAAGCGGCACCCGTTTCGCGGCGGCCTCGCTCATGACCTGCGGTTGCCAGTGGGACCGACGCTGGAAGAGATGCGGGAGCCGAGGGCCGATGACGCGCTCGTGGAAGTCGGAGCGGGCCGGGGAGGGCAGCCCGGATGGGTGCTGTGTGTCGTGGAGGGCCGGGCAGCGGTCGCGGTGGCCGCGCCGGCGTGGCACGCGACCCTGGCCGCGGGCCGGGCGGGCCGGATGCGGGCGGCGATCCCCCGGCTGCCGTCGGCGACGCCGCCCCCGGCAGTGACCGGGCCGACGCCTGCGACCCCTGGACGGTGGTGCCGGACGCGCGCGGTGTGTGGAAAACGACGGCGGCAGCTGCGAAGCGACACGGCGCGTCCGCTCCGGGCGGGGTACGTGGCGGTGGGAGTCCGCCGAGCGGTTCGACTTCGCCCCTCTCCCGTTTCGCCCGGAACGGCCGACGACCGCGACCGCGACCGCGACCGCGACCGCGCCACCCTGTTACATGATCTTATGAATTCCCGTCCGGTCCCTCGATCCCTCGGGCGACCTGCGTAAACCTTCGACACCCACACCCGTCCGCATACCGGACGCTTCGGATTAATTATCCGGAGTGTTGACGAAAATCAGCAAGCGTTCACATGCTGACAGCATGTCACCCCAGGACAGCCCGTCGGCCCGCGTCGGACGCGGAACGAAAGGCTCTTGCGACAACGGCCACACGAGCCAGGCTCCCTCGACCGATGCGGACTTCATGGCCTCGCTGACGGGCTGTACGGGACGTCCGTATCCGGCGGCGACGTCTCCGCACCACTCATAGCCGTCGCGCTGTCGCGGCTTTCGAAGCCGGCCGGCTCCCCGGCCACATGCACCGCTCTCCGGCGGGGCGGAACCGTGCTGCAGGTCCGGGCCGGGCCCGGCCATCGGCTCCGCCCGCCGTCCCGTTCAGATGACCCCCGCGTCGCCGCACATGACGTCCTCGGCACGGCGCGCGCGGGAGACGGAAGACACACACCCGACTCCCGGCCCACCCCCGTTGCACCCCGCCCGCGATCCCCCTCACGGCCGCGGGCAGGGCACCAGCACCCTGACGACGAAGGAGAAGTGACTGATGACCAGTGCCGAGAAGAGGTCGCACGTCGGCCGGCGGTCCCTGCTGGCAGCAGGCGCCGGCATAGGCGTGACAACCGCGCTGCCCGCTGCCTCGGCGCAAGCCGCACCGGCGAAGGCGCAGCCCGCGAAGACGGCGTCGGCGTCGGCGTCGGCGTCGGCGTCGGCGTCGGCGCAGCGGTACCCGTCGAACTGGCCCGACCCCGGCTCCTACGGCGTGGCGGACACCCGGCTGGACCTGTGGCCGCGCGACGACAACTCCTTCGTCCTTCCGCTCGAACTGCGCCCCCGTGACGAGGAGCGGGGCGTGGTCTGGATACGGGACACGTATGTCAACTGCTTCGTCGTCGACGGCCGTCCGCTGTATGTCGCCACCGGCACCACGCGCGTACCCGGCCTCGACGTGGCCGCCCCGTGGAACGACGGCATCTTCGTGTGGACCGCCCCCTCGCTCCAGGGCCCGTGGAGACTGGCGGACACGACCGGCATCCGGCCCGACGCGGAGAAGGGCAAGGTGTGGTCGCCCGAGTTCGTCGACGAGAACCGGTCCGGGCGCACCGTCGTCGCTCCGTGGCAGGAGTACTGGTACGACACCAAGTACGGCAAGCGCGGCCATGCCTGGGCGCCGGAAGTGCACTATTTCCGCGGCAAGTGGTACATCGTCGCGTGCACGGGCGACTACGCCAAGAAGGTCGGCTCCTTCCTGCTGGTGAGCGAGGGCGGGGTCGAGGGCCCGTACCGGCTTGCCGAGGGCAACCTCGAGAAGCCCTTCGGCGAGTCGTTCATCGGGGGGCCGAGCTTCATCGAGCCCGGCGCGTACCACCACATCGACGGCGGGCTCTTCTCCGAGGGCGACGACGCGTGGCTGGTCCTGCACAACAACCTGTACGCGAAGTTCACGGACGACATGGAGGACATCGTCACGCCGACAGGCCTTCCGACGTTCCAGCAGCAGCCCTACTCCCCCGAGCCTTATCTCGAAGGCGCGTACGTGTTCAAGTACGGCGGCAAGTACTACCTCGTCCACGCCGCATGGGACCGGACCTCGCTCAACGGCGACGGCACGACGCGGCAGGCGTACGACACGGCCGCCACCGGCCGCGTGCAGTACCAGTACGACGCGGTCGTCGCCGTGTCGGACACGTTCGAGGGTCCGTACTCTCAGCGATGGACCGCCGGTGTCGGCGCCGGCCACAACAACTTCTTCGTGGATCACAGCGGCGGCCTGTGGGCGACGTTCTTCCTCAACCCGGCCGCCGGCTACTACTCCAACTCCGCGCGCGTCGAGGGCGCCGCCGTACCCGGCGTCGTACGGCTGGAGTGGACCGGCCCCAAGGGAAAGCGCCTTTACGTCAAGCGCCGCGACAGCGCCTGACCACACGTGGAGCGCGGTCGGCCGCAGGCCCGCCCCCTCTTCCGGCGGCCGACCGCACCGCCCCAGCGCTCGTCACCGCAGGCCGCGTCGCACGGGCCCTCCGGACGCATCCGTGAGCCATGGCGCCAGGTCGACGGCGTGACGGTGTGACGGTGTGACGGCGCACGGTTTCCGCAGAGCGCCGCCGAGACGACGGCCGAGACGAGGGGCGCGGCAGCGCAGGGACGTCTGCCGCGTGTGCGCGTCGATCCGCTCGATCCAGGCGTCTTGATCCACCCGTGATCCGCATGCTCTGACGGGCCGGCCGAACGACCCCCGCTCGGCGATGCCATCGCCCGCTACGGCCGGATCGCCAGGACCCTGTACATCCTGCGCCCGGCCGACGAGCCCGCCTACCGGCGGCAGACCGAGAGCCAGGCCAGCCCGCAGGCAGGCAGGCGGCGATCTGCTCGCTGCGGCGAGCCCTGCGGGCGGATCAGCTCATGCGGAACGCCGGCGACGTCCATGACCAGAACCCCACGACAGAGCCGAGGACGCGATCGTGAGACGGATCTGGATGTGGGCTGCCGAGCTGTACTACCGCATGGTGGGAGTTGAATCCGAGGTCGGCGATCGCGGCGGAGGCGTCGAGTGCCTCAGCCGTTGGGGAACGACGCCTTTGTCAGCTCTTCGGAGACGTGCCAGACGCGCTGGGCGTCCTCGGTGCTGCGAAGACGGGAGTAGAGCTTCTGTTCGCCAGGAGGGCCGCCGAGGTGACCGAGACCGCTCGGTCCGTAGAGTCGGGCGCCCTGGGCGTCGGCAGCCGTCGCGGCGTAGAGGGCCGGAAGGTTCGCGGTCTCGACGGTCCCGAGGAGGATGCCGCGGGCGGACAGGGCACTGATGAGCTTCCTGCCCCCGGTTTCCTTGTCACGGCCGACCTCGGGACGCGCGGCGAGCAGGTTCGTCGGAGCGACCCCGGGGTGGGAGAGGTTGCTGGTGATGCCCCAGCCGCCGGCCTGACTGCGACGGTCGAGTTCGAGGCCGAAGAGCCCGAACGCGATCTTCGACTGGCTGTACGCCTTCATTCCGTCGTAGGAGCGTTCCCAGTTCAGGTCCTGCCAGTTGATGGCGTCCCTGTTCGCCGCGATGCTGATCTGCGAGGTGACGCGTGCGTGGCCGGCGCGCAGCAGCGGCAGCAGCTGGGCCGCCAGCGCGAAGTGGCCGAGGTGGTTGGTGGCGAACTGAAGCTCGAACCCGTCGGCGGTCGTCTGCCGGTCGGGCGGCGTCATGACGCCGGCGTTGTTGATGAGGATGTGGATCGGGTTTCCCTGCGCTCGCAGGGTCTCGCCGAGGGCTGCGACGGAGGCGAGCGAGGACAGGTCGAGAGGGTGAAGCGACACGTTCGCGTGGGGGGTCGTCCGGCGGATCGTGGCGATCGCGGCCCGGCCCTTGTGTGGACTTCGAACAGGCAGGAGCACTTCGGCCCCGGCCGCGGCGAGCCTGGTGGCGAGGCCGAGCCCGATGCCGTCGCTTGCTCCGGTGACGAGGGCGCGCTTACCGGTCAGGTCGGGGACGGTGATGTCGATGGGCCTGCGTGGCATGTGTTCACTCCTGGAGGCTGCGTCGTTGCTTCCACCGTCGTGGAAGACGGCGGCGTTATGCAGGGCCGCTCGATCCACTGATACGGAAAGCCACCGTCCGGCCGGAGCCGTGTCGGGGGATGCGGGATCCCAGGCGGCGATCGCCCGAAGGATCACCAGAGGGCCGTCGCCTGCCTGTGCAGCGACACGCTTGCCAAGGGGGGATCGTCAGGGCGTGGATCCGTAGATCCGCGGGCGGTAGGAATGAGGGCAGCGCCGAAGGAGGCATCCATGATGATCGACCGGAGCGGACTGGCGGAGTTTCTCAGGCGCCGCCGGGAGTCGTTGCAGCCGGAAGACGTCGGTCTCCCGCGTGGCCGGCGCCGCAGGACAAGCGGGCTGCGGCGGGAGGAGGTGGCCGCGCTCTGCCACATGTCGACCGACTACTACGCGCGGCTCGAGCGGGAGCGTGGACCCCAACCGTCCGAGCAGATGATCGCTTCCATCGCGCAGGGTCTCCACCTCTCCCTCGACGAGCGTGACCACGTGTTCCGGCTCGCCGGACACAACCCA
Source organism: Streptomyces sp. NPDC059895 (assembly GCF_042731035.1). NCBI lineage: Bacteria > Bacillati > Actinomycetota > Actinomycetes > Kitasatosporales > Streptomycetaceae > Streptomyces > Streptomyces sp. NPDC059895. The sequence continues at coordinate 17,968 of NZ_JBHWKO010000046.1, read as the reverse complement.
CCCGCGCGGGGTGAGGTCAGCGAGCACATCAGCCCCGGCCTGCTGCGCATCTTCGACCGCCTGCACGACACTCCCGCGGAGATCGTCACCGAACTCGGCGAGACGCTGCGGCAGACCGCGCTGGGCGTTGCGCTCACCGGCGACCTGACCGTCTACAAGGGCCCGGCCCGCAGCCTCGGCTACCGCTGGTTCACCGACCCCGCCACGCGACAGCTCTACGCTCCCGACGAGCACCCGTTCCTCACCCGTATGTTCGCCTCGGGCCTGCGCGGGGTGGTCACCCTGCGCGGTCCCGGTTCCCGGGCGGCGCACCTCGCCGACCTGCTCCTCACTCAAAGCGAGGAGTTCCGGCAGGTGTGGAACAACCACGAGGTCGGCATTCGTCCCCACGAGGTGAAGCACTTCACCCACCCCGAGCTCGGCGCGCTGGAACTGACCTGCCAGACACTGCTCGACCCTAACCAGTCGCACTACCTGCTCGTCTACACCGCCGTTCCCGGCAGCGACAGCTACGAAAAGCTGCAACTGCTGTCCGCCGTAGGAACGCAGGCGCTCCGCTAGGCTCCGTCGTCACATTCCCGTCGTCACATTCCCGTCGTCCCATCTGACCGTCGGTACCCGCGGGAGCGTGCGGATCGCGGAGAACATGAAGGTGTTGGGTGGGTGGCGAGTGCTGTGCCGGCGCCGGCCCGGCGATGTCACTGACGCGGCTTCGCCGGTGGTGGGACAGTGGTGCTGAGAGCCCGATGGGTGCCGCGGCAAGGCGCAGAGGATGGCCCTGACCTTGAAAACGATCAGTCCAGGTCGGCCTCACGGGAGGCCGACTGCCCGCGCCTGCGGGAGCTTCGGCGGGTGATTCGCCTGGTCCTGATCGTGATGGCGGCCCGTGTGGTCAGCAACCGCACGCAGATCACGCAACCGGAGGCGACAGCAGCGCCGACGCGCACTGCGTGATGCGTCCTCCCGCATGGAAACGATGGAGTGCCCAGTCCACGGGGGCACCTGGACGACCGGCACCGACCGACGTCTTGACGCTCGCCACTGCTCGGGGCGCTGCCGCCGAGCCGCCTTCCGCCGGCGCACAGCGGTCGAAGACGACTGACCGACAGCATCAAGTGAGACAACCCTGTGGAAGTGCTGCGGGGAGACAACACCAGCTGAGACTCCGCCGAAGATCCGTCTCGCCCCCTTTGCATCATCCCTGATCACACCCTCGGCCACGGGCAAGATCAAATGAGACGGGACAGCGGTCCACCCAGCCACCCAAGTCGCCCCGCACTCGGGGCACTCGGCCAGGCCGGAACCGCTCGGCTCCGCGGCTACCCGCTGGCGCAACCGCCGGTCCCGACGCCACTGCCTGGAACGACATGCCGGCGAGCGGTACACCGCATCAGGCCGCGCATCAGGCCGCGCATCAGGCCTCAGCCGTTCACCGCAGCCCCCGCACACCCGCTCTCCGGTCAGCCCGGCGCCCCGGGCACACGGGCACACGGGCACACGGGCACACAGCCGGCCTGGGTCGTGTCTCCCAACTCTCTTGAGGGCACGTTCGGCTTCCAGTTCCTGCTCGCCCTTTATTTACAGTCCGTGACGGGAGACAGCTCGGTGCGGACCGGCATGGCCTATCTGCCCGGCCCCATCGTGATTGCGGTGATCTCGCTCGGCTGCTCCGCCGAAATCATCACCCGGTTCGGGGCGCGCACCGTGCTGCTCGCCGGCATGGTCATCACGGCGGTCGCACTGGCCCTGCTCGGCCGGCTTCCCGTACACGCGTCCTACTCCGCAGACATCCTGCCGTCGGTGCTGCTGCTCGGCGTCGGCGCGCGCCTCTCGCTCCCCGCCGCGATGGGATTGGCCATGTCCGGTGCAACGCCCGCCGACTCGGGCCTCGCCTCAGGCCTGGTCAACACCACGCAGCAGATCGGCGGCGCCCTCGGGGTGGCGATCCTGGCCGCGCTGGCCGGTTCCCGGACCGACACCCTGGCGAGCCAGGGCAAGAGCCCAGCCGAGGCCGCCACCGGCGGCTATCACACCTCCTTCCTCGTGGCCGCCGGCTGCAGATGGTGGGCGCGCTCCTCGCCGCCGCTGCGCTGCGCGCCCCGAAGGCCGACGCGGTCCCCGCCGACAGGGCCGGACAGGGGGCCGAGGACATCACCCTGCCCTCCTCCAACTTGCTGAAATGACCGCCGGCCCCCCGGGTGCCTGGTGTCTCGACCAGGGCTCTGACCACGGGGTGCAGCCGGGCGAATTCTTCATCGCACAGGTTGTCGAGAAGTCGTCCTTCTGTTCGGCATCGGCCGGACGGGTCCTGGCCGGCCAGGACCAGGACTGGACGGCCGGGATCTGGACGGCGTGAAGCGGACCGACGCCATCTTCTGGCGTTCAGGTACCCGCGTGATCCGGCGGACTCCCCCACCTGCTGGTCAAACCTGCTGGTCGAAGTTCGTCTGCGCCATCAGCCGTGCCCTTCGGTCTGCGTCCGGCGCACCTCACACCCGGAAGCGGACACGAACCAACCCGGAAAGCGGCTGACCTGCGGACAGGGATCGCTGGTATGGGCCTCAAGCCGCGGTTTGCGGACGACTGTGACCGTTCGCGTCAGTGGGCGGGTGTTCACGACAACGCGCGCGAGCACCACTCATGCGCCCATGCGCACTCTCACACGCCCGTCACTTCATGTATCGACTTGATCGCCCAGGGAAGTCATGCGTGGGCGGATCTGCTGTCCGGCAGCCGCCCCCGCACACACCTGGAGGCATACGTGGCTGTCACCAACCTCACTGTCCTGGAGAACGGCGAGGCGACGCCCCCCGGCTGGTTCAAGATCGACGTGGACCTGAACGAAGGCGCAGGCGGCGAGTACCTGTACTTCGCGTACGAGAGGGACGGAGCCGACCGGCCCATCACCGACATCTACTTCCTCATCGGCCAGGGCCAGCCCACGCCCCCCGGCTACGAGAAGATCGACACCGACCTCAACAAGGGCGCCGGCGGCGCCTACATCTACGCGACGTTCACCCGAACGGTGGGAGACCCCATCGAGGACCTCGCGGTCATCTCCTCCAACGACCCCAGCGCCAACCCGCCGAACGGGTTCAAGCGGATCGACGTCGACCTGAACATGGGAGCCGGGGGTAAGTACATCTACCTCTGCTACCGCATCTGACCACGCAGGACTGACCGGGCCGACCCGTTGGGCTAGCGTGTCGACCGCGCGGCGACGACCGGTGATCTCCTCATGAGGGTCTCGACGTACCACGCGAGGTTCGCCTCGTAGTGCTCGGATGCGTTCACACAGGGTCGCTGGGACGTCGGAACCGCTGGACCGTTCGCCGCCGCGCTGCCGGAAGACGCGCTGCCGGAAGACGCGCTGCCGGAAGAGCTCCAGACGTCGTCAGCCCGGTACGTGCCGGCCCGGGAGACACCTTCCTCTCGGGCCGGCGCGGCGACTCCGAGGGGATGTTCGACACCTGAGGTCACCGATCAAACTGAGGTGCGGAGGCGGGTGGTCGGCCGGTCACCAGGTGACCGGGAGCGCCTCGACGCCGTAGACCGTCGAGTCCTGGCGGAAGCGGAGGTCGGTTTCGGGGACGGCGAGTCGGAGGGTGGGGAAGCGGCGCAGCAGGGCCGGCAGGGCGATCTTCATTTCCAGTCGGGCCAGTTGCTGTCCGAGGCACTGGTGGGCGCCGAAGCCGAAGGACAGCTGGGCGACCGGACGGCGGCGGAGGTGGAGGTCGTCGGGGCGCTCGGGGACGAGGTCGGGGTCGCGGTTCGCGGTCAGGGGGGAGAGCAGTACGTGCTCACCCGCGGCGATCCTGTTGCCGTTGATGTCGACGTCGGCCACGGCCGTGCGCAGGAGCGGCGCGGCAATGGCGAGATGGCGCAGGAGTTCCTCCACGGCTGTGCCCGTGACCGTGGGATCGTCGCGGAGGGCGGCGAGTTGGTCCGGATTGCGGAGCAGGGCCAGCACGCTCAGGGCAAGCATGGTCGCCGTGGTCTCATGTCCCCCGACGAGGAGGGTGGTTCCGAATCCGATGAGTTCGTCGTCGGTGAGCTCCGCGCCATGCTGCCGGACCACCGAGCCCAGCACTCCGTCCCCGGGGGTGACCCGGTTACGGGCGACGATGTCCGCCATGACCGCGTTCAGCTCGGCCGATGCGGCCACCAGTTGGTCGGCATCGGCCGTCCCGTCCATGATCACCTGGGAACAGCGCTGGAACATGGACCGTGTTCCGTACGGGACGTCGAGCAGTTCGCAGATCGCCAGTGAGGGGATGGGCAGGGCGAACGCCTCGACCAGGTCGACGACAGGTCCGTGTTCCACCATGGCGTCGAGGTGGTCGGAGACCATCGTCTGGATCGCGGGCCGCAGTTGCTCGACCTGGCGGACGGTGAAGCTGCCGGTGAGCATGCGGCGCAGGCGGGTGTGCTCCGAACCGCTGTAGGCAGGCAGGAAGCCCGGGTGGTTGAAGAGGGTGCGCGGCAGCGTCGGGTCGATGCCGTCGCCCGTCACCAGGCGCTCGTCCGCGAAGGCAGCCCGGACGTCGCCGTACCTGGTGACGACAACGGCTTCGATCTCGCCGCGCATCGGATGGAAGACGCGCAGCCGCGGCTGGCCGTCCTCCTCGCGCATGCGGAGGAGGTCCGGCGACGGGGCGAACGGGCAGGTCCGGTCCCGTTCGGAGGCTACGAAGGACGCTGAGCGGTGATCGGGCACGGTGCATGCTCCTCAGTTGTGTCGATCCTGGGAACGCCGTCCTGTCGTGATCGCGAGCGCCGGCCTACACGCGGTACCGGGTGGAGGCGTGGTGCCAGTCGTAGGCGCCGCGGATGGTGGTCTGCAGTGCCTCCGTGCAGTAGCGCTGCAGCAGGTCGCGTTCGGCCGGGTCGAGGTGGCTCGTGGCTGTTGCACCGAGAAGGGCTCGGTGGGCGTTGGTGAACAGTTCCAGGGCTTCGCTCTGACGGCGCAGAACCCTCTTGATCGCTTCCGGCCGGGAGAGCCCGTGTTCCCGTTCCAGGCAGAGCACGAGGTTGTTCCGCTCCCCCAGTGCCGCGTCCTTGTCCAGGGAGACGACGTCGTTGTCGCAGATGATGAACGTCTTCGTCATCTCGCGCATGATCGACAGGTGCGGTAGCGCGTACAGGTGGTCCGGGAGGACGCACGAGGACAGGCGCTCGGCGAGGTCGATGACCGGTGCCACGCCGATGGTGTGGCGCCGGACGCGCAGGTACGTGCTCAGAGACAGGGGCGTGTCGGCCTGCCGGCTGCGCACCTCGTGGACATGGTGGTCGAGGTAGGAGGACCAGTGGGCTGCCGATCGCTGGATCCAGTCCTCGGGCATGTCCTGGCAGCTGCGTCGTCGCATGTCGGCGAATGCACTGGCCAGGGGCAACGGGGACGCCTCGCCGGTGGTGCCTTCCTTGACGAGTTGGACGAGGTGGCGGACCCGCTCGGGCGACCGGCCCCACTGTTCGTCGAGCGCGTCGTCGAACAGGAAGTACCAGCTCTGCTGGTCGACTCCCAGGTCCAGTTCGTTTCCGGTCGCGTTCGGATAGAACATGGCCGCGATCAGCGGGTACTGGCCCTTGAGGTGGTGGGCCTCCTCCGCTTGCGAGGACAGGAAGCCGAAGGACTTCGGCCAGGCGAGGTGGCGGTCGTGAGCGGCTCGGAAGTCCGGACTGGTCCGGCGGGGAAAGGGGACGGGAACCGAGGCCGGGGCCCCGGGGCTGTTCTCGGTCACAGGCACGGGCACGGGTATGGGTATGGGCACGGGCACGGACGGCTCTGCCGTCGATGTCATGGTGTGTCTCACCTCCACAAGCGGGTCCGGTTCAACGGGTCGGCCAGGGCGAGACGCGCATGGGCAGCTCGTTGGGCCGGATCAGCGCTTGGACCACCGGCCGGACCCGGCGCCGCTCGACCGGCTGCGGTCGCCACCGCGAGACGATCGAGCGGAGGACGACCAGCATCTCGGTCATCGCGAAGTGGTCCCCGATGCACTTCCGGTTGCCGAGGGCGAACGGAACGTAGGCGCCCGGTGGAAGATCCTTCTGGGTAGGGCTGAGCCAGCGGTCCGGGTCGAATCGCAGGGGATCCGGGAAGTACGCCGGGTCACGGTGCATCGTCACCGCGCTGTAGATCAGCTCGGCCCCCTGCGGGAGCTCGACACCGCAGACCCGCACCGGCTCCAGAGCGCGCCGCATGAGCAGCCAGTTGGGCTGATGCAGGCGGAGCACCTCCCGGAGGAACCGGTCGGTGAAGGGAAGCGCAGCCGCGCCGGGCAGGTCGCCGGCGGGCAGCGCGTCGCACTCGGCCTTGATCCGTGCGGTGATCTCCGGGCGCCGGCCGAGTTCGTGGAGCGCCCAGGACAGGGTGGTCGACGTGGTTTCGGCACCGGCCATGAGCAGGGAGAGCAGCTCGTCGCGGGCCTCCGCGTCGGTCATCCCCTGCGGATTCCCGGGAGTCCCGGCGAACATGATCGACAGCAGGTCGCCGCGGTCGGTGCGGTCCTGCCGAGCCTGCCGGACAGCGGTGTCCGCGAGTTCGCGCAGCGCTGCGGCCGCGGACAGGTACTTGCGGTGTCCCAGCGCGGGCGAGGAGGCGATCGGCGCGGGCAGAACGGTGCCCACGAAGACTCCGCGCATCACCGTGGTCAGGTGCTCGGCGACGCGCTCCCCCAGCTCGGCCACGGCTGCGGCGCCGTCCGGGCGCTCGGTGCTGAACAGGGTCGCGACGAGCATGACCGTCATCATCCGACGCATCACCAGGTCCATGGCGATCACCTCGCCCGGCCTCCAGGCCGATACCTGTTCCTCGGCGATGCCGGTCATCGTGCCGACGCACGCGGCGATGCTGTCACGGTGGAAAGCGGGCTGGAGCGCGCGCCGTTGACGCCGGTGGAAATCCCGCTCGGACGTGATGATGCCGTTCCCGATGAAAGGCCGCGCGATGTCGAACAGCAGCCCTTTGCCGAATCTCCTGCTCTGCGTCACGAGAACGTCGTGGACGGCCTCCGGTGAGTTCAGGACGAACACCGGCCGATTTCCGAGGAATATCCTGACGATGTCGCCCTGCGCCCTGACCGATCGCAGGAAGTCAACCCGTTTGACGGCCAACTGCGGCAGGTGACCGAGTAAGGGAAAGCGGCCCGGCGCGATGGGCGCCTCCACTGGAGCGGTGATGGAACGCACAGCCCTGCACCTCCCTGAAACGTGAGCTCGAAAAGTCGCTCGTTCTTGGAAAGTTCGCTCATCCGCGGTGCACCGTGATCATCGTCCGCCACCTCAGGAGAGGTCAAGGGTTCGGCTGAAAATGCACGGCCGGAGTGTTTTGAGCCGAAGGAGGTGAATTCCTTCAGAATTCAGCCCGAAGCCGTCGGGCATGCTGCCATGGACGGCCCCGGCACTCCGAAGCATGTCGGCCGGTGCGGAGACCCGCTGGCCCCCGGCCGTTCGGGATCAGGAGCGTGTCCTCAGCCAGTGCCGCGCGGCGGCCAACGTCACCTCGATGTCGTCGCTCCATGAACAGACTTCCAGCCACGACCAAGGCCCCGGCGTTTGCCTGACTCGTCCAAACTTGTGCTGGTTGATGTCGGCGGCGTACGTCGGTGCGGGACCGACCGTCACGAGGGGACTGACGAGGCGCGGGCGGCCCGTCGCGTGAGGGGCCGCCCGCGTCGCAGGCATCCGGTTCAGGCACCGCACCTCGCGTGGCGGCGGGGTGGTGTCTTCACAGCGCGATGCGGACGGTCTTGACCTGGGTGTAGGTGTCCAGGCCTTCCAGGCCGCCTTCGCGTCCCAGACCGGACTGCTTGTACCCGCCGAAGGGCAGGTTGCCGGTGCTCATCTCGGCCCAGGTGTTCACCCAGACGGTGCCGGCCTCGATGGCCGCGGCCATGCGGTGCGCGGTGGTGAGGTTCGTCGTCCAGACCGAGGCGGCCAGCCCGTAGCTGGTGTCATTCGCCTGGGCGATCGCGTCGTCGATGTCGGTGAAGGTCGTCAGCACGCCGACCGGGCCGAAGATCTCCTCGCGTACCACGCGCATGTCGGGACGGACGTCGTCGAGCAGGGTCGGGGCGAAGAAGTAGCCATGATCGCCGAAGCGTCCACCACCGGTCACCACGTTCGCGCCCTCCTGCCGGGCGATGTCGAGGTAGGAGCTGACGCGGTCGAACTGCGCCTTGGTGGACAGCGGACCCACCAGCGTGCCCTGGGCCAGGGGGTCGCCCGGGGTGAAGGCCTCCATGGTCTGGAGCAGCTTCTTGACGAACTCGTCGCGGATACTCTCCTCGACGAACACACGCGATCCGGCGACGCAGGCCTGCCCGGCGTTGCCCAGGAAGCCGGCCGCCACGCCGCGGGCCGCGACGTCGAGGTCGGCGTCGGCGAAGACGACCGACGGCGACTTGCCGCCGAGTTCGAGGGTGACGCGCTTGAGCGTGTCGGTGGCCAGGCGCTGCACCCCCTTGCCGGTCGCGGTCGATCCCGTGAAGGCGATCTTGGCGACGCCGGGGTGCGCGACCAGGGCCTGACCCGCCTCGGAACCCAGACCGGTTACGACGTTGATGACGCCGGCGGGCAGGTCGGTGGCGGCCAGCAGCTCGGCCAGCCGCAGCGTGCTCAGCGAGGCGGTCTCGGCCGGCTTGAGGACGACGGTGTTGCCGGCGGCGAGTGCCGGAGCGAGCTTGCCGGGCAGTTGGCCCATCGGCCCGTTCCAGCCCCAGATGATGCCGACGATGCCGAGCGGCTCCTTGCGGGTGTAGGCCACGCGGTCGTTGCCTGCGGGAACGCTCACGCCGGACAGCTTGGTGGGCCAGCCCGCGTAGTAGCGGAAGACCTCACTCGCCTCGGTCAGCATGTGTCCGGTCAGAAAGCGGGGAGCGCCCATGTTGACGGAGTCGATGGTGGCCAACTCGTCGGCGTGCTCCTCGATGACGTCGGCGATCTGGTTGAGGATCTGGCCGCGCCGGTCGGGGCTCATGTCGGCCCAGGCAGGATCGGTGAACGCCCTGCGTGCGGCCTTGACCGCGGCGTCGACGTCGGCCGCCTCGCCGCGCGGCACGCTCGCCAGCGGCTGCTCGGTGACCGGATCGGTGTTGGGCAGGGTCTTCCCGGAGACCGCGGCCGCGGGTCGGCCGTCGATCCACATCGTCCGGTCGCCGGCCCGCACGAACGTGGGGACGTCGCGCCGGGCGGCCTCGGCGACGGGCGGGGCGCTCGCAGATCCAGTCATGGTCATTCCTCTCCTGAACAGCAGATCCGACCCAACCGGATTGCCTGTCCAATTAACGTAACGGATAGGCAGTCCGTTTCGCAAACCTAAGTGAGAAGGCTATCCGCTATGCTGGGACAACCAAGGAAGGAGGGATCTGCCATGAGCGGTGACGCCGCCTCCGTCCGGCGTGCCGACGCCGAGCGCAACCGAGCGAAGATCATCGCGGTGGCCCGCGAGGCCTTCGCTGCGCCGGGCGCCGCGCCGTCGATGGCCGAGATCGCCAGACGCGCCGGTGTCGGCATGGCCACGCTCTACCGCAATTTCCCGGGCAGGCTCGAACTGGTGGAAGAACTCTTCCGCCACGCGGTCGATGACATATGTGAAGCCGCCGAGCACGTCACAGGCGAAACACCCGGTGAAGCGTTCTTCGCCTGGCTCATGCGCTTCCATGCCAACGGCGCCCGCAAAGGGCCGCTCGCATCCCTGCTCCTCGCCGAATCGGCCAGCGACACCCCTGTCGTGCTCCGGGACAGCCGATCCCGCACGATCACAGCTGGCGAGCCCCTGTTCCTCGCCGCGCAACGCAGCGGAGAAGTACGCGACGACGTCTCTCTCGGACAAATTCTTGACGGCCTGGTCGCCCTCAACACCGTCGACAACCACCCGGACTTCCCCGGCGCCCTGATCCGCATCATGCTGGACGGCCTGCGCCCGCCCACACCCGGACCCGCCAAGCCATGAGCGAGTGCTCCAAGGCCTGTTGGGAAGGTGCTGGGCACAGCCACTCGCTGAGGACTGCGACCAGCACGGTCGCCTCGTAACGGATGGCGGGCTTGATGCTCGTATCTCATGACCACGGCCCGTTGGCGCTTGAGATGATTGATCCCCTCGGCGGCATGGCGCTCGGGGTAGTCGGTCTTGTCGAACTTCGGCGCCGAAGCTCGACCTCGTCCTCCAGTTGTTGCGCGAGGGCGACTCGCCCGGGTCTGCCGGTGAAGTGCGTAGGACGGGCCTGAGCGTGGATCAGACCGCGGCAGCGGAATGGTGCCGGCGGGCGGCGCCTGAGGAACCGGCCGTCTTCGGCCTGCCTTACCACCCTCTCCTGGGCCGCTACCGGGTACCGAGCGAGAAGACCTTGCGCAGCGTGCTGTCACGCCTCGATCCGGCCGAGCTCACCGCGGCCGGATTCGCCTACCTGAAGCCCCTGCTTCCTGACCAGCGCGTGGTTCCCGCGCCGCTGATGCCCGACAGCGGCCCGGAGCGCGAGCAGCGCCGGGCCCACCAGGCTGCCGCCCAGGACAGTCCACTGCGTCGCAGACGCCAGGCGATCGCGGTGGACGGCAAGTGCCTGCGCGGTGCAAGACGCCGTGACGGCAGCCGGGTTTCTGTGCTCTCCGCGGTCCGCCACGGAGACGGCATCACCCTGGCCTCGCGTGAGATCGGCGCGAAGACGAATGAGATCCCCGAGTTCGCGCCCCTGCTCGACCAGATCGACGACGTGGACCTCGCCGGGGCGGTCATCACCGCCGATGCCCTGCACGCCCAGCACGCCCACGCCGCCTACCTGCGCCAGCGCGGCGCCCACTACCTCCTCACGATCAAAAACAATCAACGCGATCAGGCCCGCCAACTCCACCGGCTGCCCTGGAAAAAGATCCCCGTGATCCACCGGGACGACACCGTCGGCCACGGCCGCCACGAGCAGCGTCTGGTGCAGGTCGTCACCGTCGACAGCCTGCTCTTCCCCAACGCCCGCCAGGTCCTGCGCATCCAGCGCAGACGCCGCCTCTACGGGGCGAAGAAGTGGTCCCAGCGAGACCGTCTACGCCATCACCGACCTGCCCGCTGAACAGGCCGACGCCGCCGAGATCGCCGCCTGGGCCCGCGGGCACTGGACCGTGGAGAACACCGTGCACTGGGTGCGTGATGTCGTCTTCGGCGAGGACAAGTCCCAGGTCAGAACCCGCAACACGCCCGCCGTACTCGCCGCCGTCCGCGACCTGATCCGCAGCGCGCTCAAGCTCGCCGGATACGTCAACACCGCCGCCGGACGCCGGGCCCACAACGAACGCCACCGCGTCCTCGGGCACAGGGTGCCGGGTCCGGCAGGGTGGGTCCTTCCTACCGTGAGTGATCGAAAGCGAAGGAGGCCGGGGTGCTGGAGCGGCTGAACCAGGCCATGGAGCACATCGAGTGCCACCTTGATCGGCGGATCGAGGCGGCCGCAGCGCATGCAGAGCCTGTCTGATCAGGAGCCGCAGGGAATCGTAGGGGTGAGTGAGAACCTCGACCCGAGTCGGGCGGAAGGAACCGAACTCGACTACTACCACAGGGTGGTGACCGACGCCGCCGTGCCCGAGGACATGGATGCGCTCACCGTGCCGGCCGGGACGTGGGCGGTCTTCGAGAGCTCCGGTCCGTTCCCGCAGACGCTCCAGTACCTCTGGCGGGACGTGTTCACGCAGTGGTTCCCGTCCAATCCGTACCGGAGCCGGCCGGGACCCGAGATCCTGCGGACCCGGCTGTCGCAGGACGGCTCGCAGGCGACCCATCAGTGGTCCTCAGCCCCAACGGTGCCCCGTCGGTGTTCGCCCGCGACCCGCAAGGCCGGGTGACACACACCTGGCAGCGAGGCCCCGAACACGGCCACGCATGGAACGACACCTGGGTCGACATGGAAGGCGACCTCGCCACCGACCCACCCGACACCACACCCACACTGCCCATGCACTCGCAGCCGGAGATGCCGTCAGCCAGGCCGACACCCTAGTACGGCGACCGAAGTCTTCGCCATGCAGCTGCTGCCCAGGAACGGCTCGGGGACGATCAGGAGCCGTTCCCACCACTCCTGATCCCGCTGATCTCCGGGCCGTGCGATCTCCGGCGGATCACGGAAGGGATCGGTCGTGGTCCCGCCGGTGGTGGCGACCTGCCGCTGCCGGCGGGGCCGTTCGACGGGGGGGCGAGCGGGTTTCGTACTCGGAGGCCCCGCGCCACCGCCTCACCGCGTCGGCCCGCATGCGCTGGGGCGTCGAAGTCATCCCGGCTCCGGGAAACGGCGGAGCCCGGCCGCGCACTTCACGGCCGGGCTCCATGATCGAGCGCTGGGCAGGCCTTGCACCTGCATCTCCCCGCAGGAAGCGGGACGTCTTTCCTTGGACCACCAACGCAGCACCAGCCGAACGAATTCACGTCGACCAGCTCAAGATCAATCATAGCCCACCCGAACGTCGCCGCCGGACGGGACCGGCCCTGCTTGTAGAAAGGGGCCGTCGCTATTTCAGGGTGAGTAAGTGGGATGGGTTGACGCGAAGACGATCCCGGCGAGGGCGCAGGCTCCGGCCGACAGCATCAGTGCCCATACGGTGTTGGCGGCTGCGGCGGCGCCCATACCGGCGACACCGAGTGTGGCGCCGACCTGACGTACGGCGTTGAGGAGGCCGCCGGCCGCACCGGCGGTGCCGTCGGGCGCGGCGCTGATGACGGCCGCGACGAGGGCGGGCAGGACGTAGGCGATCCCGAAGCCGGTGAGCAGGAGGCCCAGGGCGAGCCAGTGGTAGGCGCCTTCGGCGAAGACGGTGCCGGCGAAGACGGTGCCGGCGAGGACCGTGCCGCCGCAGGTCAGCAGAGCCAGGCCGGCCAGGACGGGGTGCCTCGGGCCGATGCGGGCCATGATCCGGCCGGTCAGTGGCGGGTTGGCGGCGAAGGGGGGCCGGCGGGGAGGGTGAGCGGCAGGAACGCGAGCCCGGCTGGAGAGGGCTCAGGTGTCGTTGTCGCTGCAGCAGCAGGGGCAGCAGGGGCAGCAGGGGCAGCAGGGGCAGTGTCCCGGCCAGGGCGACGTTGGCGACCGCGGCGGCCAGCAGGCCGGCGCGTACTCGGTCCGACCGCAGCAGGGCCCGGTTCACGACCGGCGACTTGCTTCTGCGTTCGAGCAGCACGAATGTCAGCACCGCGATGACGAGTCCCGTCGAGGACCAGAGAGTGTGGCCCCAGGCCCGGCGCGCCGGCGGTGATCAGCGCGTCCGTGAGCAGCGCCAGCACCACTGCCGCGGCCAGCTGGGTCGGCCAGTCGATGCGGCGGTCACTGCACGGGCAGGTCACCGAACGGGTCCGAGCAGCACCATGAAGTAGCCCAGCGAGATGCCGGTGAGCATGCCGGCACGCCGCCTCCTCGACACGGAAAGACCCTCACCGCACCGGCCGAACCACTGGCCTCCATCGATCTCGACCCGGTCCCGCTCGCCCTCGTCGCCGCTCCGGCCCGCCCCCTGGCCGGCCGTACCGCGCTGTCCCCCGCCGACCTCGACCGTGAGCGGCTCCTGGTCAACGTCCCGGAGTGCTCCGCACTTCGCGGTCACCGAAAGCCTCCATGCCGGCACCTTGGTCCCACTCGACCTGCCTCTGCCGGACCTCAGCCTGCGCCTCGTCTGGCGCGAGGACCGCGAAACCCTGCCCGGCCTGCGGAACGTCCTGTACGCCGTGGCCCGCCCGTACCCGAGCAGTGTGCCGCCTCGCCGGGAATTGCCGAGTCGGGGTGCCCGGACGGCCACGCGGGGTGGGCAGGAGGCCCCGGATTTCCGCGGACGACGGCTTCTGGTGCTGTTACCGGCCGGACAGCCAACCTTCTGCCGAGGTCATGAGGCGTGGCGGAAGACGGTCGCCGGGCCGATGACGTGCGGGCCGAACTTGTCGCGGACGCGGTCCACGGCCGCTTCGGCGACCAGGCGGGCCTCGCGGGCGTCGTCGAGGCTGATCTGCCGGGTGACCTGGTCGGCGCTGATGAGGTCCTCGCCCTTCAGAGTGATCCGCGTGAGGCGGCCGCGTTGCAGGCCGGCGGCGTCCATCAGCCGGTAGGCGAGGACGCGCAGGTCCTCGTCGTGCGCGGACGGCTCTTTCAGGCAGCGGGTCTTCTCCCAGCTGCAGTTCCCGGCGAAGGTCAGCGTCAGTGTCAGCGCGCGGGCCGCCTGGCCTCGTCGGCGCAGCAGCAGGGCGAGCTGGACCACCAGATCGAGGAGGGCGGCGCGGACGTCGGCGCCGTCCACGACGTGCCGGTCGAAGGGGCGCCGGACGGTCGCGGTGGCGGGCAGGGTGCGGGGGACGACGGGGCGGGGGTCGATGCCGCGGGCCCGGTCGGCGGCCTGGCGGCCGGCGCGGCCGCCGAGGAGGCGTTGCACGGTCGTGGGGTCGACGGCGGCGAGGAGGCCGACACGGTGGATGCCGTAGTCGTGCAGCGCTTCGGCCTGGCGGGGGCCGATGCCGTGCAGGGCCTCCACCGGCAGCGGTGCCAGCCAGTCGGCGGCCTGGCCCGGGTCGACGGCCAGGACGCCGCCGGGGTGAGGGACCTGGGCGGAGGCGGTGGCGGCGACGGTGATCGTAGGGCCGATGCCCACCCGTACGTCGACGCCGAGACGGGACAGGGTCCGCACCCGCAGGAGCTCGCCGAGGCGGCGGGCGTCGGCGCCGTGATAGCGCAGGGCGCCCTTCAGCTCCACCAGCGCCGCCGTCGGTGGCAGCGCCTGTACGACCGCCGACAGGCCGGCGAGCTCTTCCAGGACCTGTCGGTAGGCCTCTACCGGCAAGCGGTCCGGGCAGCGCACATGCATCACCGACGACACCCCGCCACCGGACGCCTTCTCCACGCTCACTGCTCCCACCTCCCCCGCCAGACTATCGAACGGAAAATCGAACACGCGAGGGCGCATACGGGTCGCCCGGCACCGGCCAGACAGGCTTGCTGCGGGTTCACGCGTGCGGAGGAGTGCGATGAGGAGCGGGTGTGTGTCTCCGGTGGCTTCCTGTTGCCTGGCGTTGCGATCAGGCCGTGGTCTTCGACTGCGACGCATCGCCCTGGGCGCGCAGTTGCTCGTTGATGCGTTGGGCTTCTTCTAGCTGGTCTTCGAGGATGATGATGCGGCAGGCGGCCTCGACGGGGGTGCCCTGGTCGACGAGTTCGCGGGCACGGGCGGCGATGCGCAACTGGTAGCGGGAGTAGCGGCGGTGGCCGCCTTCGGAGCGCAGGGGGGTGATCAGGCGGTGTTCGCCGAGGGCGCGGAGGAAGGCGGGGGTGGCGCCGAGCATCTCGGCCGCCCGGCCCATCGTGTAGGCGGGATAGTCGTCGTCGTCGAGAGGGGCGACGGAACGGGTACTGCGAGGGGGCATAGACCTCTTCTTCCAGGGGACGAGTCGGGGGCCCGGGTGCCGTACCGGCACCCGGGCCCCGAGTTTTCAACACCATCTACCGGCTGACTGCGCCGGCCTCTTGTTTCCGCAGGCTTCCCTCGGAAGGGCGAGCTGCGGGGATCGCGGATGCGTGACCGGGGACCACCTTCCAATCCGGGGCCTGCGGTACCCGGGCGGACTTCTTCCTCGCCCGGGCGATCCTGATGGCGTCTGCTCCTTACTTTCGGACTTTCGGCTACTCGGTTGTACTGCTGGATACCGCTGGTACTGCTCGCAGCCCCCGTGGGGCTGCGTCCTGCGACGTGCATGCACGGCAGTTCGTCTCTGCCGCGCCCTCTTCGACTTCCTGGCTACAACCAGAACAGTAGCCCTGCGACAGGGCAATGTCTACCCTCGCCACGACAGATTTTCTCTACGGCTGCTGTCCGGACTTCTGGCAGAGCTGCGCCCGAAAGGGTGATGCCAGGGGGTGGGGTTCCAACCCGAGGAGCGTCGGGCGCAGGCCGTCCAGGGCGGCGGTAGCAACGAATGGACAGCACGGAGGCGGCCCGCACGGCGGCTTCCGAGCCCCCCGGCCCTCTGCGGTCCGTTCAGGGCCACAGCCCCGTCGGACTCGTCGTTTCGCCGGTGGTTTGCACCCGTCCGGGTCAGCCGTGATGGCGGTGCGGCCGAGGTCCGGCGAGGGTGGGGTAGCGCTCGAAGTCCCCATCGGCCTGTCCCCGTTTCCCTTGAAGGAGCACTGTCATGTCCGAACGCAACACCGTCATCCGCAGCCTGCACGATGTGGGTCTGGCCGCTTGGTTCGGCGGCTCGCTGATGGGCGCAGTCGGCCTGAACGGCGCGGCGAAGGACGAGGGCGGAGTGGAGGCGATCAGGGATCGCATCTCTTCGTCGGGGTGGGCGAAGTGGGCGCCGGTCAACGCCGCCGCCATCGGCGCGCACCTGTACGGCGGCGGTGGCCTGCTCGCCGCGAACGCCCATCGCGTCGCCACCCAGAAGGGCGTGGCCGCTTCCACCACGGCCAAGACCGTCGTCACCGCCGCAGCCCTGGCCGCCACCGCCTACGCCCGTGTCCTGGGCAAGAAGATCGAGCTGGCCTCCTCCTCCGATCCCGAGGACACCGAGAAGGCGGCGAAGCACCCCATCGACATCGACAAGGCCCGACGGCAGCTCGCCTGCGCGCAGTGGGCGGTGCCGGCCCTGACCGGATGCCTGGTGGTGCTCAACGCCCTGCACGGTGAGCAGCAGCGTCCCGTCGAGCAGATTCCGGGTATCTGGGAGCGGGCCCGCTCCGCGACCCCCTTCGTGTCGTAGGGCTCCGCCTGCCGAACTCGATCCTGTGCTCCAAGGCTTCGGCCACAGGAACGGCGAGAACGGAGCCGATGTCCGCTCCCTCGCCGCGGCCGGCCCCGCACTGTCGGCCGGGTGGGCTGCGGGGCCGGCCTGGGGCGGCTTCCGCACCCAGCTGGCCGTGCGCACAGGCGGCCGGGTGCTGCCGCGCTCCCGGCAGCGGACGGACAGACGGCCCCGGTTCCCGAGATCCGCACGGCGTCCCTCGCGCGCTGCCGGCGGACGACAACGGGCTGGACGGGGTCATGTGACCTGTCGGTGCGCCTCAGCCAGTCGGTGTCTCAGGGCATCCGCGGGCTGTCAACCAGGTCGCCGAGCACGCCGGCGGCACCGTCGAGAAGGCCCTGGTGGACCAGGGCTTCAAGAACAAGGTCGCCACGCACGGCAGCGGTCTCGGCATCGGCGTCGCT
Organism: Streptomyces sp. NPDC059895; assembly: GCF_042731035.1. Classification (NCBI taxonomy): domain Bacteria; kingdom Bacillati; phylum Actinomycetota; class Actinomycetes; order Kitasatosporales; family Streptomycetaceae; genus Streptomyces; species Streptomyces sp. NPDC059895. Next base: position 814 of record NZ_JBHWKO010000046.1, on the reverse strand, counting down.
ACCGTCGAGCGCAACCCGCAGGACGAGGGGTTCGTCCCGCAGCCGAAACGGTGGAGGGTCGAGCAGACCTACGGGATCCTCATGCTGCACCGGCGTCTGGTGCGCGACCACGAGCACCACCCGGCCTCCTCCGCCTCCCGCGTCTACTGGGCCATGACCCACCTCATGGTCCGCCGTCTGACCGGCGCGACCACTTCCACCTGGCGCGATGCGCAGGCGGTAGGGGCGTGAACGTCGAGCCCCCTGCTCGAGGCGCTCGACGTCCAGGAGCACGCCGCCGGGGTCCTGGCCGACGATCTGCGCACGCAGTCGACGAACTGCAGGGCCGACTGCGGGAGGCCGAGGCCCATCTCGCACCTCGCGATCACCCGGAAGACCATCACCGCCCTCGCCGACCGTCTCCCGGCCCAGCCCTCCTCGCCGGACCTGCCCGAGCACCCGGACTGTCCGCGCATCCTCGCCGTCTTCCACGAAGCCGCCGGCCCGCTACGGGCCCGTGACGTCTGCGATGCCCTCGCCCACGAGCTGCTGCCCAGGACCATCGAGGGCACCCGCGCCAAGCCGAGACGACTGGTCAAGCTCGACGTCCTCATCGAAGTCGACACCGGCAGCTTCACCAGGATGCAGTAGCCGACCGAAGCCCCGCGACCAGCAGCCCTGCCCCCGCCTCAACAGAGCTGCCGCGCCCCCTGCTCCGGCACCCAGCCGGAACACCCCCCTGTCGCCGTTCCTTGAACCGTGACCCCCTATCGGTCGATGAAAAGTGACCCCTTCCGTGATCGAGTGATCAGTCTGGCTCCATGGGAGTCAGGTG
>NZ_JBHWKO010000045.1:0-64481 GCF_042731035.1 Streptomyces sp. NPDC059895 | reverse complement strand
GGCACCGAGGGCTCGCGGTTCGCCGGCGAGGGCGGACACTTCATCGACACGGCGAGCTGGCTGCTCGAGGCCGACCCGGTGTCGGTGTACGCCGTCGCCCCGTCCGGCAACGAGGACCTGCAGGTCGTGCTGCGCTACCCGGACGGGTCCCTCGCACCGCACCCTCCCGGAGGACCCGTGACCAGCCACCACCCCTTCGACACACCGCCGCGCCTGACCAAGGCCGCCGTCACCCAGACCGTCCAACCCCCGTTCGCCGCCGAGCTGTTCGCCACCCTCAGCGTGCACTCCCAGTACGTCCTGCACGGCAACGTCCGCGACGACCACCTCGTCGCCGACGTCCTGGACGACGGCAGCCGCCGCAGCCGGGCCCTGGGTCTCGAGGAACTGCTGTGGGAGGGGCTGCGACGGGCCGGCTACAAGTGCCTGCTCCGCTACGACCAGGTGTCCGGCTTCACCGTCGTGCACAGCGACGACGGCCTGGACATGAACACGCTGCTGCAACGCAACACGCGCCGGCTGCCCGGCCGTTCCGAGGAGAACGACGGCGGCCAGGTCGCCCGGGTCTTCGAGTCGTTCGCCCGCGGCTGGGTCGGCGAACGCCCCGGCCCCCCGCAGGACAACCCGCGCTACGAGGACTACCAGCAGCCCGTGCGCGCCGCCCTGCTCGTCGACTACGCCTCCCGGATCCCCACGCAGGTCAACCAGCTCAGCGACGACGAGCGGACGTTCTTCCTGCGCTGTCTGAAGATCGCCGAGGAGGCCCGCCCCTTCCCCCGCCCCAAGACGGGCCGCGCCCTGTTCAACCCGGTCATCTGGCTCGCGGACGGCGAACGGGACCTGCCCGCGTGGCTGGTGACGAGCAGCGTGCGCGTGCGCAGCATCGGCGTGCCGCTGCCGGACCTCGGCCAGCGCCGCCGTATGGCGGGCCTGCTCGCCGCGCAGGCGGGGGTGCCCGGCACCGCGACCGAGCTGGACGTCGGACCGCTGCTGAAGGGGGCCGAGCGGGAGGAGCCGACGCCCGAGGACGTCGAGCGGTTCGCCCGGGCGGCCAGCGGGCTGACCCTGCGCGGCATGCGGGAGAGCATGCGGCTGGCCCGCGCCCGCCGGCTGTCGTTCGCCGAGATGGACCAGGCGGTGCGCGTCTACGAACTGGGGGTCAGCCGCAACCCGTGGACGGGCGGCGCGGTCGCCGACAGCATCCGGGACGGCGAGACGTACATCGGCCGGCGCGTGCGGGGCCAGGAGAAGGCGGTGACGCAGACCCTGGACGTGCTGAAACGGGCCGCGCTCGGCCTCTCCGGCGCCCAGGCGTCCTCGGCGTCCGTGCACCGGCCCCGGGGCGTGCTGTTCTTCGCCGGGCCGACCGGCACCGGCAAGACCGAGCTGGCGAAGGCGGTGGCGACCACCCTGTTCGGCTCGGAGGACGCCTGCCTGCGGTTCGACATGAGCGAGTTCTCCGCCCCGCACTCGGCGGACCGCCTGGTCGGCGCCCCGCCCGGCTACGTCGGCTACGAGGCGGGCGGCGAGCTGACCCGCGCGGTGCGCGAGGACCCGTTCCGGGTGGTCCTCTTCGACGAGATCGACAAGGCGGACACCGGCGTCATGGACAAGTTCCTCCAGGTCCTGGAGGACGGCCGGCTGACCGACGGCCAGGGCGTGACGACGTACTTCAGCGAGTGCGTCCTCATCTTCACCTCGAACCTGGGGGTGCACGGGCCGTCGGGCCCCGGCGGGCGGCCCCTGTCCGCTCCGGCCGGGGCGGAGCGGCTGCCGGAGACGCCCGAGGAGCGTGCCCGGTTCGAGGAGCAGATCCTGGAGAACGTCCGTCACCACTTCACGCACGGCATGAAACGCCCCGAACTGCTGAACCGGTTCGGAGGCAACATCGTCGTCTTCCAGTACATCGACGAGACGACCGCCTACGAGATCTTCGAAGGGCAGTTGCAGAACATCGCCGCGCACATGGAGCGGCAGAGCGGTCTGCGGCTGGAGGTGCTGCCCGAGGCCAGGAAGGTTCTCGCCGACGAGTGCACCCGGGACCGGCACAACGGCGGCCGGGGCATCGGCATGAAACTGGAGACCCACCTGATCAACCCGCTGGCCCGCACCGTCTTCGCCCTCGGCGTCGACCTGACGCCGGGCACCGTGGTCACCGTCTCGCGGGTCACGGTCCGCCCGGACGGCGGCGTGGACCTGGCGGTCGACGCCAGGCCGGGCGAGCGGCCGGCGGCCCGGCAGCCGGCGTGGTGACCGAGCCGGGCGCGGACGGGGCCCACGGGGCCCACAGGGAGGACGGGGCGGACGGGACGGACGGGGAGACCGAGGACGGGCGCCCCCGCCGTTACGTCGACAAGTCGCTCGCGGAGGACTTCGAATTCGACGACGACGATTGCGACGACGACGATGACGGCCCCGCCCCGGCCCCGCCGCCCTGGCCCGCTCCTGCCCCCGTCCCGGAGCCCGGCCCGGCCCCGCCGCCCCGCGTCCACCCCTGCTGGTCGTGCGCCGCGCCCGTGCCGTCCGGCGCGCCGGCCTGTCCGGAGTGCCAGGAGTCGCCCCGGCACCTGTGGCTGATCAGCACCCGCCCGCCGGTCGACCTGCGGCACGGCGCCGGCGGCCCCCTGAACCTGGGCCGCCATCCGGGCTGGGCGGCGCCCGCCGTGGCCGCCGCCCTGGACGGCGCTCCCGGGGTGTCCCGCCGGCACGCGAGCGTCGAACTCGCCCCGGACGGCGGGGTGTGGCTGACGGAACACCCGCACGGCACGACCAACGGCACGTACGTCAACGACGAACGCGTCCCGGCCGGCACCCGCGTCCCGCTCTCCGACGGGGACACGGTCGGCCTCGGCCGCCACTGCGCGTTCCGGGTGGTACTGGTCGAGCCGCCGGCCGGGTAGCCGGGGGGACGCGCGCCTCGGACCGGCTCGACGGGGTGCCCGACGGGCGTGCCCGAGGGCTGACCGCCCCAGCGGCCCACCGGCCGACCCCCAGCGGCCCACCGGCCCACCGGCCCACCGGCCGGCAACCGGCGCCCGGCGACCGGCCGGTGGACCCGCCCGTCAGTCCCCAGCCTCCGGCATGATCACCGCGCGCAGCGGAGCCAGCAGCCCGTTCGCCACCTCGACCCCGGCGGGGGTGGCGAGGTCATGGGCGGTCTGGGGCTCGTCGGCGAAGGGGGCGTCACCGCACCGGTCGCCGAACAGCACCAGCGCCTCCCGCGGCCGGTGCCGCCGGGACTGCCACAGCAGTCCCTGCGCCTCCTTCGTCTGCCGGCGCAGCTCCTGCGCCCAGTACCGGGTGCGCGGATAGTCGTCCGGCTCGGAGTCCAGCAGCCAGCTCGTCTGGCAGACGGCCGCCAGGTCCTCCTCGGTCCGCAGCGAGATGAGGGTCAGGTCGACGGTGGTGACGATCCGGGCCAGCGTGTACTGGCGCGCCTGCGCCCGCGGCACGAGCCGGGTGCCGAGCTCCGGGTCGAAGTCCATCGAGCGCAGCAGCACCTCGGCCAGCGCGGTCGTGGGCTCGAAGGTGGCGTAGAGGTACGGGTACGGGTCCTCGGCCGTGCAGTCGAAGCGGCTGCCGTCGAACAGGGTGTGCGCCTTGACCGCCTTGAAGCCGGTCGCGGGGTAGCGGGTGCGGTGGCAGCGCCAGAGCGCGGTGCCGGCCGGGAGCATCGTGACCCGGGGGACCATGGTGATCTCCGGGGGGATCTGCCGCGTCATCGGTCCTCCTCGACGAGGGCCAGGGCGGCGTCCGCCAGCCGGTCGTCCGGGACCCTGCCGAGCAGCGCGGCCGGTGCCCCGCCGAGCCAGGAGTTCCCGCCCAGCCACCAGTCGGCGGCGCCCCAGGGGTCGCGGTCGGCGAGCAGGATGCGGTTGATCCGTACGACGATCTCGTGCGGCCGCCCGGTGTCGGGGTCGAACTGGAACTCGGGGCTGCGCGGCCCGTCCTCGGGGTCGGCGAGCACGATGACGTCGGCGGGCCGTTCCCCGGCGGACGGGCTCCCGGCGGGAGCGGCGGCCCGGGAGGGCGCGGCCAGCAGCCGTCGCCGGGCGGCGGCGATGACGGCGGCGACGGGATCGTCGGGTGCGCGGTCCGGTTCAGGTGGTGGTGGCCCGCCCCGCTCCCCGGCGTCCACCCCGGATGCCGCTTCCACCCCGGATGCCGCAGGCGCCTCGGATGCCGCAGGCGCCTCGGATGCCGCAGGCGCCTCGGATGCCGCGGGCGCCGCGTAGAGCGCCTCCAGTGCCGCCAGCACCGCCTCCTCGGACGGCACGGTGGCCACCGTCGCGACCGACCGCACGCCGGAGCGGAGCGCCCGGGCCAGTTCCCCGGCGTCGTCGGGCACAGGCCACAGCGAGCGGACGATCGCGATGGTGGCCATGGCGACCCGTTCGGGGTCGGTGCCGGCCTCGCGCAGCATCGCCAGCATGGCGAGGAAGTGCTGGTACTGCTTGTCGTCCAGCCACTGCCTGAGCTCCTCGCGGTGGCGGACGAGCAGGGCCAGCAGCTCATCGGTGTCCAACGTGTCCCCCCTCGGGTCGGACGGGTGCGGGATTGCCCTGGTGGATGAAGGGGGCCCAGGCGTCCACGGGGAGGGCGGGCCTGCCCTCGATCCGCCGCGCCAGAGGCCCGGGAAGGCGCGGAATCGACGGCCGGTCGGCGTCCAGCGCCCACAACTGGGCCCGGCGCAGCGCGAGTGCGGGGTCGTCGCCCTCGGTGAGGAAGTGGTGCAGGGCGTACATCAGCACGGCCGAACTCGTGTCGTCGACGGACCACTTGGAGCCGATCACGTCCGCCGCCCCGCGGGCGACGAAGGCGGTGGTGAGGGTGAGCGCCTCGTCGTGGTCGCGGGTGCTGAGGTCGGTCTCGCAGGCGCTGAGCACCACCAGCGGCCCGGCTCCGCCGCCACCGTCCGCGGACGGTGCCCCGAGCAGCCGCCGTACGGTGAGCACGCCCGCGTCCTCGTCGCCGTCCGGGGGCCGGTGCAGCAGCAGACCCGAGACGGTGGGCCGGCCTCCGGCGAGGCCGTGCACGCTGAACTCCACGAGGGTCGCGGGCCGTTCGGCCGTGCCGCCCGGCAGCAGGGGCAGCAGCTCGTCGGGCGTGCCGTCGCGGTGGAAGCCGTTGCGGGTCAGGTAGCCGTAGCACCGGGCGTCCGGGTAGAAGGCGGTGCGCAGCGCCTCGACCTCGTGCTCGGCGTACTCCAGCGTGGAGCGGGGGTCGGCGACGAGGACCGGCGCGGCGGCCACGGGCAGCCGGGCGCGGGCGGCGGACCTGACGAACTCCGCCGCGGACGCCGCGTGACTGACGACGGCGTGGTCGACGACGTACGCGGGCCGCTCCCCGGCCCGCGCGCCGAGCCGGGCCGCGTGCCAGGGCACGGAGCCCAGGTTGCCCGCGGGCAGCAGCACCAGCCGTACCGGGTCCTCGGGCCGGGCCGGGCGGCCGGGCCGGACCGCGTCGAGGACCGGGCCCATCACGGCCGGCCCGGCCCAGTCGCACAGGTCCCGCAGGGCCGCCGTCCAGGCCTCCACCGCCTCCGCCCGGCCGGGCGCGTCCCGCGGCACGCCCGGCGCGGTGACCACGGAACGGTCGCGGGCGGCGTCCAGGTACCGCTCCAGGGGCGCGCGCCGCGCACGGGCGAGCCCGGTCAGCTCCAGCGGCAGCGGTGCCGCGCCGGGCCGTACGACCAGGGCCCAGCCGGGCCCGTCGCCCTGCCCCACGAGCAGGTGCACCACGGCGTCGACCCCGGCGCCCTGCGCCGCGTCGGCCACCTCCTGCCAGGCCGGGCCGCCGAAGACACCCACCGCCCGCAGGGCCGTGAGGGCCCGGCGCCGCAGGGTGCTCGGGATGAGCGAGTCGGCGTCCGTGCGGGCCGCGGCGGTGCCGCCGTCGGCGCCCGCGCGGGCCGCGTCCCGCCACTGCGCGGCGAGTTCCGGCTCGCCGCGCGCCTCCAGTTGCTCCGGCACGCTCGTGGCGGCGGCGACCGCGCGCAGCACGAGGGCCCGGCCCGCCTCCAGGACGCGCAGCGCGGTCGCGGCGTCGCCGGCCCCGGCGGCCCAGTCGGCGGCCGTGACCCCGCGGTCGGCGGCGGCTCGGGCCGCCTCCAGGCCGTGTTCGGCGCCGATCTGGAGCAGCACGTCCTCGGCGACCTTCTCCAGCAGCCGCTCGGTGGCCTCCAGGGCGCGTCCGGTGTCGCCGTCGGCGGCCCGGCGCCGGTAGTGGTCGGCGAGATGGCGGTACACGTCCTGGGCGGTGCCGCACCCGGTGTGCGGGCCGATCTCGGCGCGGGCCGTCTCCAGTTCCCGCAGCGCGGCGGCGAGGGCGGCGGGGTCACCCCGCCGGTCGTGTTCGATGTCGAGGACCAGGGCCATGCCGATCCGGGTGCGGATGTCCTGGTCGGCCACGACGGACGGGCCGCCGAGCGAGGCGCGGACCTCCGCGACCTCGTCCAGGAGGCTCCGGTCGGAGGGGTCGATGAGCTGCTCCAGCGCCATCGACATGACCCGGACGGGCGCCACCATGCCGCGCAGCGCGACCGGCAGGGCGGGATGCTCCCGCGACTCGCGCAGATACATCAGCGCCCGCCGCAGCGGCGGGCCCACCACCCCGCCCTCCCGGCCGATCGCCTGGGCCCGCCGCAGCTGGAGCACGCCCAGTACGAACAGGACGATGCTCGTCGAGGAGCCCTCGGTCAGTTCCTGCCGCATGTCCAGCAGGCGCTCGCCGATGTCGTCGAGCGTGTCGAGGTCGTCCTCGGGGGTGTCGCAGATGCGCTGGTACTCCAGGAGGGCGCGGCCCGCCTCCACCAGCTCCCGGCCGGCCTGGCTGGACGCCATGCCGTCGGTGACGCCCGCGAGGCCGAGGGTCTCGGTGAGCAGCTCGCGCGCGGCCGCCGCGTCCGCGAGGTTGCCGCCGCTCATGGAGGCGCCGCTCAGCAGCGCGGCCTGGAGGATGGACAGCAGGCCGGCCGGTACGTCCTGGTTGTCCCCGGCGAGGAGCAGCGGCTGCGCCGCCGCTACCAGGGCCTCCGGGTCGCCTGTGCGCATGGCCATGCCCAGGCGGGTCACTCCCGCGGTGGCCTGTTCCTGCCAGGAGCCCTGCGGCAGTTCCTCGACCGCCTGTGCCAGCTCCGTCGGGTGCAGGATGCCGGGCGCGAACAGCTCCATCACCGGCAGCAGTTCGTCCGCGACCAGTTCCACCTGCCGCGGGATGTCCTCGGCCGGCACGTTCGGGGTCACCGGCGCGGAGTCGGGCAGGGACTTGAGCATCTCCATGGCCGCGGTCATGAACATCTGGACCTGCGGCGGCATCGTCCCGGACGAGGTGGCTACGGCGCCCAGTTCCAGCAGGGAGTCCCGGTCGCGGGCGGTCCGCATCAGCCGGAGGACGGTCGTCCAGCGTTCCAGCATCGGGTGGTCGGCGGGGTCGGCCGTCTCCTTCAGCTCGTCGAGCAGTGTGCCGACCTCGGCCAGTTCCTCGCGCTGCGCCGCGCTCTCGGCCGCGGCGAAGGTGGCGCCGACGGTCAGCACGTCGATCATGTCCTGCCGGCCCTGGAACGCGAGTTTCGGCAGCCGCGGCATCAGCAGCCGGATGAGCAGCTTGGTGACGGCGGCCCGGGCGCGCGTCTCCGCCTCGGTGACGGGAACGACGGCACGCGCCTCCCGCAGCAGGGCGAGAGCCTCGGCCCGGTCCTTCGCACCGCCGTCCGTACCGGCACTCGCGTCCGCCCCAGCCCGTCCACCGGGGCCGGCCCATCCACCGGTACCGGCCCGTTCGTCCGCCACCGCCCGTCCACCGGTACCGGCGGATTCCTCCGCCACCGCTCGCTCGTCCGTGCCGGCGTGGGTCCCCTCCGCCCCGCCGGCCAGATACCGTGCCGCCAGCAGCGTGCCGCGGGCCGTCCGTAACGCGCGGCGGTCCGCGTCCCCCGCGGTTGTCTCCGCGTCCGTCAGCTCCCGCAGCAGCCGGTCGGTCGCGGCGGCGTCCGGCGGGGGCTGCCCGCCGGCGCCGTCCCAGGCCCGGCCGAGCGCGGCGGCCCGGCGGAGCAGGTCCGACGGTCCCTCCCCCGGCCCGTTCCCGGCCCTGCCCTGCGTCCCGCTCACCGTCACGCGTGCCTCCCCGGATCCCGTTCGCCCCACATACTGGCGTCGGAGAACGGTCCGCGCGGTGCTTTCGGCCGTATTTCAGCCGCCGCGACCGGGAAACAACCAGGCTGTGGTAGAGCCAGGGGATGCGGGAGCGGCCACCATCGTGAGGGGGGCGCCCGCGGCTGCCGGGACTGCGGATTCGGGGGAGGCCCTGGGCCCGCGGCCGCCCCCACCCAACGGCCGGGTGCCGTCGGGCGGACGGACCGTCCCTACAGTCCGACCCCCACCATCACCGGCTCGTTGACCAGCGTGATCCCGAACGCCTCCCGCACTCCGGCCACGACCTCGCGCGCCAGCGCCAGCAGGTCCTCGGTGGTGGCCTCGCCCCGGTTGGTGAGGGCGAGCGTGTGCTTGGTGGAGATACGGGCGGGTCCGTCGCCGTAGCCCTTGGTGAAGCCGGCCTTGTCGATGAGCCAGGCCGCGGAGGTCTTGGTGTGTCCTTGTCCCGCCGGGTAGGCGGGCGGCTGCGCGCCGTCCCCGAGGCGCTCGCGCACGCGCGCGTGGAAGACGGCGAAGTCGGCGTCGTTGAGGATCGGGTTGGTGAAGAAGGATCCGGCCGACCAGGTGTCGTGGTCCTCGGGGTCGAGCACCATGCCCTTACCGGCGCGCAGTTTGAGCACGGTCTCCCGGGCCTCGGCCAGCGGCACCCGGTCGCCGGCCTCGACGCCCAGCACGCGGGCGGTCTCGGCGTACTTGACGGGCGCCGACAGTCCTCCGGCGTCCTCCAGCGCGAAGCGGACGCGCAGCACGACGTACCGGTCGGGCTGGGCCTTGAAGCGGCTGTGCCGGTAGGAGAAGGCGCACTCCTCGTTGCTCAGCGCGACCGTCTCGCCGGCGTGGCGGTCGTAGGCGATGACCTCGGTGATGGTGGAGGAGACCTCCTGGCCGTACGCGCCCACGTTCTGCAGGGGGGTGGCGCCGGCCGAGCCGGGGATGCCGGCCAGGCACTCGATGCCGGCGAGGCCGGCCTCCACGGTGCGGGCGACGGCGTCGGTCCACACCTCGCCGGCCGCCAGCTCCAGCGTCGTACCGGTGAGTTCGTATCCGGTGGTGGCGATGTGCAGGGCGGTGCCCGCGAAGCCCTTGTCGCCGATGACGAGGTTGGAGCCGCCGCCGATGACGAGCAGCGGAGTGCCGTCGGCGTCCGCCCGGCGCACGGCGGCGACCACCTCGGCGTCGGTCGTCGCGGTCACCAGCCGGGCGGCGGGGCCGCCCAGCCGGAAGGTGGTCAGCGGGGCGAGCGGGGCGTCGTGGAGTTCCAGCACGCGCCCAAGCCTACGAGACGGCACCGACAGCCCCGTCCGCGCACTCACCGCGCGGGACGTCGCTCCGGACACGCGTAAGGGGCGCCTCACAAGGGAGAACGCCCCTTACCGACAGGCCACCCGGAGAACCATGCCGACCGCACGGACCACCCGGACCACCCAGCCCCTCGACCCTCCCGGACCTCCCGGGCCTGCCGGACCTCCCGGACCTCCCGGCCGCTCTCAGGCCAGTCGCACGACCGCCCGCGACATCCCGAGCACCTTCTGCCCGCCGCTGGTCACCGTCAGGTCGACGCGCACGGTGTGGCCGTCGAGCTTGGCCGCGACCTTGCCGGCGACCTCGATCACGGCGCCCTGGTCGTCGTCCGGCACGACGACGGGCTTGGTGAAGCGCACCCCGTAGTCGACGACCGCGCCCGGGTCGCCGGTCCAGTCGGTGACGACACGGATCGCCTCGGCCATGGTGAACATGCCGTGGGCGATGACGTCCGGCAGGCCGACCTCCTTGGCGAACCGCTCGTTCCAGTGGATCGGGTTGAAGTCCCCGGAGGCCCCCGCGTACCGCACGAGGGCGGCGCGGGTCACGGGGAAGGACCGGGCCGGCAGTTCGGTGCCGACCTCGACGTCGTCGTAAGCGATCTTCGCCGTCATGTCAGCTCTCCTCGGCGGCGCGCGCCACCAGCTTGGTCCAGGCGGTGACGACGTGCTCGCCGGCCTCGTCGTGGACCTCACCGCGGATGTCGAGGATGTCGTTGCCGGCCATCGACTTGACGCCCTCGATGGTCGAGGTCACCGTGAGCCGGTCACCGGCGCGCACCGGACGCCGGTAGGCGAACTTCTGGTCGCCGTGCACCACCCGGCTGTAGTCGAGGCCGAGCTGCGGGTCCTGGACGACCTGCCCCGCGGCCTTGAACGTGATGGAGAACACGAAGGTCGGCGGGGCGATCACATCCGGGTGCCCGAGCTCCTTCGCGGCCTCCGGGTCGGTGTACACCGGGTTGGTGTCCCCCACGGCCTCCGCGAACTCGCGGATCTTCTCCCGGCCGACCTCGTAGGGGTCGGTGGGCGGGTAGGTCCGCCCCACGAAGGACTGGTCGAGCGCCATGGGCTCGGCACCTCCTGCTTGCTCTACTGACCGGTACGGGTCGTTCAACGACGCGAGGCCGCCCCCGATCACTCGGGGACGGCCTCGCGTACGAGCCTGATTTATCGCGTTTCGCGGTGCGCGGTGTGCGCGTTGCAACGCGGGCAGTGCTTCTTCATCTCCAGACGATCCGGGTTGTTACGCCGGTTCTTCTTGGTGATGTAGTTCCGCTCCTTGCACTCCACGCAGGCCAGCGTGATCTTCGGGCGGACGTCGGTGGCAGCCACGTGAGTGCTCCTTGACGAACGGATGGGACTGAGTTAACGCATAGAAGAGTAGCCGATCGAAGGACCGACCCCGCAATCGGCTACTGTCAGTAGCGGTGACCGGACTTGAACCGGTGACACAGCGATTATGAGCCGCTTGCTCTACCGACTGAGCTACACCGCTGAGATGCGATCGGGCCCCGCCTTGCGGCGGGAACCTCTCACACCAGAGCCCCAATACGGAATCGAACCGTAGACCTTCTCCTTACCATGGAGACGCTCTGCCGACTGAGCTATTGGGGCGAGCGATGAAGACATTACACGGTCCTCCGCCGTTCGCCCAAATCCGTTTGCCGGGCCCGCCCCAGGACCCCGGCGGGACCCGTCCGCGCACCTCCGCCCGGACCTCCGCCGGAGCTGCCCCGGGCCCTTTCCCGCAGGTCCCGCGGGTCTCCCGGGTCCGCCCCGCCCCCCAGAACCACACCGGTACGACTATTGCGCTCCTCCCCGACAGCGCCGGACGGCCGCCCTAGGCTCGACTCACTCTGTGTGATCTTCCCCGCCCACGAACCCGCCCCGAGCCCCCGCCCAGAGCCCCGATCCCAGCCCCGTTCCCCGGGCCCCCGTCCTACGGCCCCCGCAACACGGCCCCGCCCCGCCCCGCCCACCGCAAGCCCTCGCCCTCTCCCGCCGACGCCCCCGGCCTCAAGCCCCCCAAGCCCCCTCCAAGCCCCTCCCCTCACCGCCGAGCCACTGGAGCGCGATGCCCGACAGCCACCAGCAGCCGCCCCCCTCGCCGTCCCCGGCACTGCACGCGCCGCCCGCGCCGCCCGCGCCGCCCGCGCCCCCCTCGGTGTCCTCGCCCGGCGCGTCGGACGATCCCGCGGACGGGCGGCCCGACCCGGCCGTCCTCCTGCTGTGCGGCGCGCGCCTCACGGACGGCCGGACCGTGGACGTACGGCTGAGCCACGGCCGCATCGAGGCGGTCGGCACGGCCGGCAGTCTGGCCCCCGGCCCGTCCCGCGCCGCCGGAACCCGGGTGGACCTCGGCGGCTACCTCCTGCTGCCCGCTCCCGCCGAGCCCCACGCCCACGCCGACACCGCCCTGTCCGCGGACGCCGACGGCCCCGTCTCGTACGCCCCCCTGGACGTCCAGCGCCGCGCCACGGAGGCCGCGCTGCTGCAACTCGGCCACGGCGCGACCGCGCTCCGCGCCCACGTACGGGTGGGCGACGTCCAGGGGCTCGGCGCGCTGGCCGCCGTGCTCCAGGCCCGACGCGGCCTGCGCGGACTCGTGGAGCTGACGACGGTGGCGATGCCCCGGATGCTGACCGGGCTGGCCGGCGCGGACGGGCTCGCGATACTGCGGGACGCGGTGAAGATGGGCGCCTCCGTGGTCGGCGGCTGTCCGGACCTCGACCCCGATCCGACCGGCTACGTGGAGGCCGTCCTGACCGTCGCCTCCGAGCACGGCTGCCCCGTCGACCTGCACACCGACGCGGCCGACCCGGCCCGCCTGGCCCGCCTCGCCGCGATGGCCGGCGGGCTGCGCCCCGGCGTCACCCTCGGCCCGTGCAGCGCCCTGGCCCACCTGCCCGCCGAGGCCGCCACCCGCAGCGCCGACCAGCTGGCCGCCGCCGGGGTGACGGTGGTCTGTCTCCCCCAGGGCGGCTGCGGCTCCGTGGAACGCCGCGGCACGGCGCCCGTACGGCTGCTGCGCGCCGCCGGCGTCCGCGTCGCGGCCGGCAGCGGCGCCCTGCGGGACGTGTCCAACCCGGTCGGCCGCGGCGACCCGCTGGAGGCCGCCTACCTCCTCGCCTCCCGCCACGGCCTGCGCCCCGAGGACGCCTACGACACCGTCAGCGCGTCCGCCCGGGCGGCCCTCGGTCTCCCCGAGGTCCGGCTCGAGGCGGGGTTCCCCGCCGACCTCCTCGCGGTCCGGGGCGACCGGCTGCCCGCCGCGCTGTCGCTGGCGTACAGCCGGATCGTGATCCACCAGGGCCGGGTGGTGTCGCGCACGAGCGCGGTCCGCGAGTACTGCGACTCGGCGGCGACCGCGGAGCTGGGGCTGCCGCGGCAGGGGCGGGGCGAGGTGTCGTGAACCCGGCGGGGCGCCACGCCCGTTCAGGCGTTCGACCTGGGCGGCGGGCGGGGCCGTCGGGGCGTACGGTCGGAAGCATGCGCATTGTCATCGCTGGAGGTCATGGTCAGATCGCGCTGCGGCTCGAGCGCCTGCTCGCCGCGCGCGGGAACGCCGTCGCGGGCATCATCCGCAAGGCCGAGCAGGCCGACGACCTGCGGGCCGTCGGCGCCGAACCGGTCGTGCTGGACCTGGAGTCGGCGTCGGTCGAGGAGGTCGCGGAGCGGCTGCGGGGCGCGGACGCGGCGGTGTTCGCGGCCGGCGCCGGGCCGGGCAGCGGAACGGCCCGCAAGGAGACCGTGGACAAGGGCGCGGCGGTCCTGTTCGCGGACGCGGCGGTCCGGGCGGGCGTACGGCGCTTCCTGGTCGTGTCGTCGTACGGCGCGGACGCCGGCCACCAGGGCTCCGAGGTGTTCGACGTCTACCTGCGGGCCAAGGGCGAGGCGGACGCGTACGTCCGTGGCCTGGACGGCCTCGACTGGACGATTCTGCGCCCGGGTTCGCTGACGGACGACCGGGGCTCGGGGCTCGTCCGGCTGGAGGCGCACACAGGCCGCGGCGCGATCCCGCGCGACGACGTGGCCACCGTCCTGGCGGAGCTGCTGGACACCCCGGCGACGGCCGGCCTGACCCTGGAGCTGATCGGCGGGTCGACGCCGGTGTCGGTGGCGGTGAAGTCGGTGGCGGGCAACTGAGGCCCGCCAGCCGGCGGCAGGCCGGCCCGGCGCGGCCGAGGCCCGGCGCTCCGGCACCCGGCCGCCCCGCGCTCAGAACAGCGGCAGCTGGCCGGGTATCTCAGCCACGACGTACCCGTCCAACGACGGCTGCGCCGCACCCAGTTGCGCGGCCCGACGGGAACCGGGGCAGGAGGTGAGCCGCCCGCTCTCCCGCGCCCCGGGCGGGTCGTGCCGGGCGAACCGCCCGGCGACGACGGCGATCTCGCGACGGCACTCGGGGCAGGTTCTACGACGGCTGGACATGGGGCCAGTGTGCCCGAGCGCGCCCCGCGGGTCCCTTCCGCCCCGCGGCCGGCGCTCTCCGTCCCTCCCGCCGAACTCCCCCGCGTCCCGCCTGCCGCGCAGCGCCCACGTGACTCGCCGATCCCGCGAGCCCCAGATGTCCCTCCTTGCCCCACCCACCGCGCCGGCCGCTCTCGCCGCGCGGAAGTGCGACCTTCTCCCTAGCATCCGTACATGTGGCACACACTTTCGAGGAACTCGTGGAGAAGCAGCGCGCGGCCGACGAGGCCCACACGCGGGTCCTGCACCTGCGGGACGCGTACGGCGCCCCCACCGCCGCCCCCTGGTCGGAGATCCAGACCGACACCTACGAAACCGCCTGGCGCGCCTGGCGCGACCTCGCCCGTGACGCCCAAGCCGCGGTGACCGAGTACGCCAAGAACGAGGGCAGACAGCGCACGGACGTCGAGGAGGACGTCAAACGCGCCGCGAAGTCCCCCGAGGCGCCCTCCGGGGAGGGATGAGACCGCCTGGGAGGGTGAGCCGGCGGAGAGGGGCGGCGGGTTCCCGGGCCGCGTCCGCACAGGAGCGCCGTCAGTCCGGAGGACAGGCCTCGCGGAGGGCCGCCCACTGGGCGTATGCGTGCGGCCCGACGACGCGGCGGAGGGCACCCCCTTCGGAGGAGTGCGTCCCAGGCTCGCGAGCCGGCGTCCATCCGCCGCTCCAGGACCGCGTGCGCGCTTCGAACCTTGCCGGGCAGACCTCCGCGGACAGGACTCCGCAGGCAGTATTCCGCGGGCAGGACTCCGCAGGCAGGATTCCGCGGGCACGCCCTAGCGGCGGGCCGCGGCGGACGCCCCGAGCGCCGCGAGTGTGAAGCCGTCCCGCAGCTCTCCGGCGCGGATCGCCCGTGCGATCTCGTCGGGACTCCACCAGCGCGCGGCGGCGACCTCTCCGTCGCCGGCGGCCCCGGGATTCAGTACGGCGTCCTCCGGTACCGAGACCTCGACGACGGCGACCTCGTTCTCGAGCATGCCGGAATCGACGTCCAGGTACGCCACCGCGGCCGCCGCCGAGCCCGCCAGCCCCGCCTCCTCCACCAGCTCGCGCAGCGCGTCCGAGACGGGATCGGCCTCACCGAAGCCACGCGGCAGCTCCCAGGCCCACCGGCCGACGGCCGGCCGCCACTGGCGGACCAGCAGGATGTCGTCACCTCGCCGGGCCAGCACCACGACCCCCGTACGGCCGCCGCCGACCCGGACGCGGTGCAGGACGGTCTCGGCGCCGGACGGCAGACGGTAGGTGTCGAGGAAGACCTCGCACCATCGACCGCCGTCGGCGTCGGTGTACGCCCGGCGGGTGTGCGTGCGGGGCGTCTCAGTGTCCATCAGATCCTCCTGTGTGCCCCCCGGGTGGCTCGGGCAGCTGTTCGGGGAGCTCTATCACGTCGTACCGCCCCCGGAAGTCGGTCAGGCGGGTCACCCCGGCTGCCACGGCCGCGACGACGACCGGGGCGAGCGCTCCGCCGGCGCCGGCCGCGAACGCCCCGGACGCCCCCTGGCCGAGCAGACCGGTGGCCAGGCTCATCCCGCCGCCCGCCACCACGTGAGCGCCGACCCCGCGTGCGCTCTGCGCGAACCGCTGGAGCCGGGTCACCGACACCTCGTCCGCCCCGCCGTCCGGTGGCTCTTCGGTACGCCCCGCGAGCAGGTCACCCACCTCCTGCAACGCGGCGAGATCACGCTGCTGCCACCAGCGGGTGAGGGCGTCGGCGGCATCGTCCGTGAAACGCTGCCACTGCTCACCGCTCATCAGCCCGAGCCGCAGTTCGAAGCGGGTCGGGTAGATCACGACCGGCGTCTGCTCCACCAGCGTCGCAGCCTGCCTGCGCCGGACGCCACGGCGTGGTGAGGCCAGACCGAGCAGGCAGCCCTCGCCCGCCGCTATGGCCCGGTAGTACGTCTCGTCGAAGGACTCGCGCAGCATCTGGGCGTCCGCTCGCGCCACGGGGTCGCCGGAGCGCAGCAGGGGGTCGAGGCTCTCGTACAAGCGGCTGCGGCTGGGCAGGCCGTTCACGTCGAGCTCACCGCTGGTCCAGGCGGCGAGGACCGCCCGCCCCTCGTCGCCGGCCACGTCCTGCGGGCCCGGCGGGGGGCACTGCGCGTACGCGGTCGCGTAGTCGGCGGGCACCAGGGGGCTGACCTCGAGCAGGCCACGATCGGCTGCCTCCAGCCAGTCACCCCATCGGGCGACGGTGCGCCGCCGCAGCGGAGTGTCGAGGACGCCGGTGGCGGCCAGCAAACGGTCCGCCATGCCGACCGGTCCCTCCGCGGCGAGGACCGTGACCGCGGCCTCGGCGTCCGCGCGGGCGGCCAACTCCTGCTGGAGGCGCAGGCACTGCGCGTCGGGGACCGGGAGGGACGAGAAGAGGAAGCCGGTCGAGAGCATCGCGGTCAGCTGTCCGGCGAGGTCCGCGTTCCGGGAGTTCACTCGCATCGGCAGCACCGCACCGCCGCCGATCGCCCCGATCGCCAGCTCGTCGAGGAGCGCGGCGGGCCGGAGCGCGGCGAAGGCGGCGCCGTCGAGCAGTTGAGGGTACGTCAGGAACAGGGAGCCGCCCTGGACGACCTCCCAGCGCAGCCGCCCGAGCAACTCGGCCCGCCCGAGCGCGGTGAGCCGTTCCATGGGGGCCCCGGCCCCGGGCGCTCGGGCAGTCAGTCTGGCCCGCTGCCGTACGCTGTCCCACCCTGTACTGAGGACCGAGGTCATGTGTCAGTCCCTTCCACGACGTCTCTCTCGGCGTCCATACGGGTGCCAGTTCAGCATGCGCGGACGGGTGGACACCTGTGAACGGTTCGACAGCCGGCCCGACACGGCACCACGCGAACGACCCGGCACCCCACACACCGATCGGCGGCCGGAACAACGCGAAAACCCCCTCCGACCTGCTGCGAGCGCAGGTCGGAGGGGGTTTCCCTCAGCGTGGCGGCGCCAGGATTCGAACCTGGGAAGGCTGAGCCGGCAGATTTACAGTCTGCTCCCTTTGGCCGCTCGGGCACACCGCCGGGTCTGCTGCCGTTCGAACCGCTTTTCGGCGGTGCTCCCTGGCAACGACGTAAACGATACCTGATGGAGGGGGGTGCTCCGCCACCTGGATTCCGCGGCGCCGGGAGAGGGCCGGGTGGCTAGGCTTGTCCGGATGCGGCCCGCGTCTGACGCCGGGCTCGGCGGCAGCTCACGGACGCCGACACGCACCCGACAGCCACCCCGATACAAGGAGCCACAGGACATGGCCGACTCCAGTTTCGACATCGTCTCGAAGGTCGAGCGGCAGGAGGTCGACAACGCCCTCAACCAGGCCGCCAAGGAGATCTCGCAGCGCTACGACTTCAAGGGCGTCGGTGCCTCGATCTCGTGGTCCGGCGACAAGATCCTGATGGAGGCGAACTCAGAGGACCGGGTGAACGCTGTCCTCGACGTCTTCCAGTCGAAGCTGATCAAGCGCGGGATCTCGCTGAAGGCACTGGACGCGGGTGAGCCGCAGCTCTCCGGCAAGGAGTACAAGATCTTCGCGTCGATCGAGGAAGGCATCTCCCAGGAGAACGCCAAGAAGGTCGCCAAGATCATCCGCGATGAGGGCCCCAAGGGCATCAAGGCCCAGGTCCAGGGCGACGAGCTGCGCGTCAGCTCCAAGAGCCGCGACGACCTGCAGGCCGTCATCGCCCTGCTCAAGGGCAAGGACTTCGACTTCGCACTGCAGTTCGTGAACTACCGGTAGGCATCCGGTACCGGTGGCCCCCGCCACCGGGGACGAGGAGGGGCGGGCACCCGGTCGGCGCCCGCCCTTCTCGTCGGCCGGCCGCGCCCGGAATCGAACTCAGTCCCGCGAGTTGCCGAACAGGATGCGGTAGGCGATCAGGAGCACGAGGGAACCGCCGATCGCCGCCGCCCAGGTGGCGCCGTCGTAAAAGTCCTTGGTGACGGGGTGGTCGAGCCAGCGGGCCGATATCCAGCCGCCGATGAACGCGCCCGCGATGCCGATGAAGGTCGTGCCGATGAAGCCGCCCGGGTCGCGGCCCGGCAGCAGAACCTTGGCGATGACTCCGGCCAGCAGCCCCAGAATGATCCAGCTGATGATGCTCATGCCCTGAACCTGCCCTTTCGTGCTGTGCCCGCACTGTCCCGCCACCGTGATGTCGCTCCGGACCGGCTGTGCGTTCGTGCGTCATGTGCGTGTTCGTGCGGTGTCGTGAGGGACGACGCCGGGACGGCGCGTTCCGGTTCCGCTCGTCGTGGGGGTGCGGCCCATGACACGGTCCGGATCGGCCGGCCCCCTGGGAGCAACTGCTCGCAGCCGGTCACGCGTTCATGATGCGGGCCACCGCTGACAGCGGGGCGGGGGTTGTGGACAACCGGCCGGTTGTGGACGAGCGAGCCACCCGTGCGGGTGGGGCGGGAACCGTCAGCGCGAGGCGAACGGCCGGTCCGACGGCACGATTTCGCGGCCCAGCGGAAGCAGTGAGACCGGGATCAGCTTGAAGTTGGCGATGCCGAACGGGATACCGATGATCGTGACGCAGAGGACGATGCCGGTGGTGATGTGCGCCAGGGCCAGCCACCACCCGGCGAGGACCAGCCAGAGGACGTTGCCGAGGCAGGACGGGGCGCCCGCGTCGCGGCGTTCGACCGTCGTGTAGCCGAAGGGCCACAGGGCGTAGACGCCGATCCGGAAGGCCGCGACGCCGAACGGGATACCGATGATCGTGACGCAGAGCAGCAGGCCCGCCAGCATGTAGCCGAGGAAGAGCCAGAAGCCGCTGAGGATGAGCCAAATGACGTTCAGGACTGTCTTCACTGGTGGCGACCTGCCATCTTCTCGAGACGGGCGATGCGCTCGGCCATCGGCGGGTGCGTCGAGAACATCTTGGACAGTCCCTGGCCCGGGCGGAACGGGTTCGCGATCATCATGTGGCTCGCGGTCTCGATGCGGGGCTCAGGGGGCAACGGGAGCTGTTTGGTGCCGGTCTCGAGCTTGCGCAGGGCGCCGGCGAGGGCCAGGGGGTCACCGGTGAGCTGGGCGCCGGAGGAGTCGGCCTCGTACTCGCGGGAGCGGCTGATGGCGAGTTGGATGACGGAGGCGGCGAGCGGGCCCAGGATCATGATCAGGAGCATGCCGAGGATGCCGGGGCCGTCGTCGTCGTCGGAGCGGCCGATCGGGATCAGCCAGGCGATGTTGACCAGGAACATGATCACGGAGGCGAGGGCGCCGGCGACCGAGGAGATGAGGATGTCCCGGTTGTAGACGTGGCTCAGCTCGTGGCCGATGACGCCGCGCAGCTCACGCTCGTCGAGGAGGCGGAGGATGCCCTCGGTGCAGCACACCGCGGCGTTGCGCGGGTTGCGGCCGGTGGCGAAGGCGTTGGGTGCCTCGGTCGGGGAGATGTACAGACGGGGCATGGGCTGGCGGGCCTGGGTCGAGAGCTCGCGGACCATGCGGTACAGGGCCGGGGCCTCGAACTCGCTCACCGGGCGGGCGCGCATCGCGCGCAGGGCCAGCTTGTCGCTGTTCCAGTACGCGTAGGCGTTGGTGCCGAGCGCGATCAGGACCGCGACGACGAGCCCAGTGCGGCCGAAGAAGCTGCCGATGACGATGATGAGTGCGGACAGTCCCCCGAGGAGTACTGCGGTCCTGAGCCCGTTGTGCCGGCGGTGCACGGTACGCCCTCCAAGTCGTGCGGCAGGGGAACCCTTTGCTTGTTGATCTTTCCCTTTGGTCTGCGGTGCCACGGGTGTCGTGGTGTCACGTCCAGTGGAACCTCCCGTTTTGGTCAACGCCAGGCGAGGTCCACTGGTTCCCTTGTCCGCCCGCGGGCATGCGTGGGCCGTCCGGGTGAGGGCCCACGGTGAGGGGGACGACGGCTCAGAAGAGGGCGGTGTCGGCGAAGCGCAGGATCAGTTGGGGAGCTCCGGACAGGGCGACGGCGAGGACCGCGGTGAGGGTGAGGGCGGCCGTGAGGGGGGCGGGGACGCGGTGCCTGACGGGTTCGCCCTCGGGGGCGCGGAACAGCAGGGCCGTCCACTGGAGGTAGTAGTACAGGGCGATCACCACGTTGACGGCCATGACGACGGCGAGCCAGCCCAGTCCGGCGTCGACGGCGGCGGAGAAGACGGTGACCTTGGCGAAGAGGCCGATGATGCCCGGCGGCAGTCCGGCGAGGCAGAGCAGGAAGAAGGCCAGGAGGAGGGCGGCCAGGGGGTTCCTCGCGTAGAGGCCCCGGTAGTCGGTGAGGCGGTTCGCCGGGTTCTTGCGGCCGACCAGGGCAGCCACCGTGAAGGCGCCGAGGTTCACGGCGGCGTACATCAGGGCGTAGGCGACGGTGGAGCCGATCGCGTGGTCGCGGTCGTCGGAGTACGCGGCGGCGGCGATCGGGACGAGGAGGTAGCCGGCCTGGCCGACGGAGGACCAGGCGAGCAGGCGGACGGCGCTGTACGCGCGCGTGGCTCGCTGGCGGAGGGCGCCGGCGTTGCCGACGGTCATGGTGAGAGCGGCCAGCGCGGCGAGGGCGGGGCCCCACACGTCGGCGTACGAGGGGAAGGCGACGACCGTGACCAGGATGAGGCCGGAGAAGCCGACGGCCTTGCCGACGACCGACAGATAGGCGGCGACGGGCAGGGGGGCGCCGACGTAGGTGTCGGGGACCCAGAAGTGGAAGGGGACGGCGGCCGTCTTGAAGGCGAAGCCGACGAGGGTGAGGACGACGCCGGTCTGGGCGAGGGTGTGCAGTTGGCCGTTCACGGCCTGGATGCGCTCGGCGACCAGGGTGAGGTGGAGGGTGCCGGTCGCGGCGTAGACGAAGCTGATGCCCAGGAGGCTGACGGCGGTGGCGGTGACGGAGGACAGGAAGAACTTCAGGGCCGCCTCGGAGGACCTGCGGTCGCCGCGCCGGATGCCGACGAGGGCGAAGGCCGGCAGGGAGGCGACCTCCAGGGCGACGACGAGGGTGGCGAGGTCGCGGGAGGCGGGCAGGAGGGCGGCGCCGGCGGCGGACGACAGCAGCAGGAACCAGAACTCCCCTTCGGGGAGCCGCTTGCGGGCGTCCTTCAGGGCCGTGACGGACAGCAGGGCGGCCAGGAGCGCTCCCCCGAGGACCAGGAACTGGATGACCAGGGTGAAGCGGTCGGCCGTGTAGCTGCACGCGCGCGGGTCGCCGGTGAGGCAGAAGGTGGAGCGGTCGCCGTCCAGGAGGGGCAGCAGGAGGGCCGTGGACGCGGCGAGCCCGGCGACGGACAGCCATCCGAGGAGCGGCTTCCTGCTGTCGGACACGAACAGGTCGGCGACGAGGACGACGAGGCCGACAAGCGCCGCGAGGGTGGGCGGGGCGATCGCGAGCCAGTCGACGGACTGGACCACCGACGCGGCCAGGGGCTGGGCCAGGGAGCTCATCGGGTGCCTCCTGCGAGGAGCTGCTGCACGGCCGGGTCGGTCAGGCCGAGAAGGGCCTTGGGCCAGAGGCCGGCGGCCACGGTCAGGACGACGAGCGGTGTCCAGGCCGCGAACTCGTAACTGCGGACGTCGGTGAGCCGCGGCGCGTCCTGCGGGAGGGCGCCCATGCAGACGCGGCGGACCACGACGAGCAGGTAGGCGGCCGTCAGCAGCGTGCCGAACGCGGCGATGGCGGTGAAGGTGAGGAAGGCGGGGCGGCTGAGGTCGTCGGCGGGGTCGAAGGCGCCGAACAGGGCGAGCATCTCGCCCCAGAATCCCGCCAGGCCCGGCAGGCCGAGCGAGGCGACCGCGGCGAAGGCGAGGAGGCCGCCGAGGCGGGGTGCCCTGCCGTAGAGGGCGGCGCCGGTGGCCTCGGCGAGGGTGTCGAGGTCGGTGGTGCCGGTGCGGTCCTTCAGGCCGCCGACCAGGAAGAAGAGGAGGCCGGTGATGAGGCCGTGGGCGATGTTGGCGAACAGGGCGCCGTTCACGCCGGTCGGGGTCGTGGAGGCGATGCCGAGCAGGACGAAGCCCATGTGGCCGACGGAGGAGTAGGCGATGAGGCGCTTGAGGTCGCCCTTCGCGCCCCGCTTGGCGAGGGCCAGGCAGGCCAGGGATCCGTAGATGATGCCGACGACGCCGAAGGCGGCGAGGTACGGCGCGAAGGTGTGGAAGCCGTCGGGCGCGACCGGGAGGAGGATGCGCACGAAACCGTACGTGCCCATCTTCAGCAGGACACCGGCGAGCAGGACCGAGCCGACCGTCGGGGCGGCGGTGTGGGCGTCGGGCAGCCAGCTGTGCAGCGGCCACATCGGGGTCTTGACCGCGAGCCCGATCCCGATCGCCAGTACGGCGATGACCTGCACGGATGTGGTCAGCGACCGGCCGTTGTCAGTGGCGAGTGCCACCATGTCGAACGTGCCCGCCTCGAGTCCGATCAGGAGCAGGCCGAGCAGCATGACCACGGATCCGAGCAGCGTGTACAGGATGAACTTCCAGGCCGCCTGGGTCCGGCCCTCGCCGCCCCAGCGGGCGATGAGGAAGTACATCGGGATGAGGACCGTCTCGAAGGCGAGGAAGAACAGCAGCAGGTCGAGGACGGCGAAGGTGGCGAGGGTGCCGCACTCGAGGACGAGCAGGAGCGCGACGAAGGCCTTGGGGCTCGGGCCCGCGGGCGGGTTGAAGTAGGAGTAGAGCGCGCAGAGGAAGGTCAGCAGCGCGGTCAGGACCAGAAGGGGGAGGGAGATGCCGTCGATGCCGAGGTGGATGCGCACGTCGAGTGCGGGGATCCAGCTGATGTCGGTCGTGGCCTGCATCTTCGACGGCTGGTCGTGGTCGAAGCCGAGCGTGAGGACGATCGCGGCGGCGAGGATCGCGCCGGTCACGGTCACGCCGTGCCGCAGCACGGCCTGCTCGGGTGACTTCCCCTTCAGTCCGGGCGGGGCCGGGAGGAGAGCCGCGGCGGCGCCGAGGAGCGGGCCGACGACGACGAACGCCAGAAGGAACTGCATCACGGACTCGCTGATATCGATCACGCCTGCTCACGCTCCCGTGGCGACGAGGAGGGCGGCGACCGCCAGGACGACGGTGCCGGCGAGCAGCGCGCTCACATAGGTCTGGACGTTGCCGGTCTGGGCGCGCCGTACGGCGGTGCCGAGCCAGCGGGGCAGGGTGCCCGCGCCGCTTACGTAGGTGTCGACGACCTCGCGGTCGAGGAACCGGACGAGGCTCGCTCCGGCCTGCACCGGGCGGACGAACAGGGCCCGGTAGACGGCGTCCAGGTGGAAGCCGGCGGCCGCGTGGCGGTGGAGCGGGCCGAGCAGGAGCCGGCCGGGGTCGGCCGGGTCGGGGGCGGAGGCGATGTCCCCGTAGGCGGGCGCGTGGGTCGCGATGGCCTCGGCCTCGACCTGTCCGGCGTCGCCCTCGGGGTGGGCGGCGACCGCGCCCAGGGGGACGCGGGCGGCGGCGGCGGTGTGCCGCCAGGCGCCGTACAGGACGAGGGCGCCGGCCAGGGCCAGGCCCGTGCCGAGGACGGAGGTGGTGAGGGTCGGGGCGAGGGCGCCGCCGTCGAACCAGTCGGGGAGCGTGCGGTAGGCGAGCCCGCCGAGCGCGAGGGAGGGGACGGCGAGCACCCACAGCACGACGGTCATCGGCAGGGGCTGCCGGCCGTGGTCGGGGGCCTCGGTGCCCCGGCCGCGGAAGGCCAGCAGCCACAGACGGGTCGCGTAGGCGGCGGTGAGGAGGGCGGTGAACAGGCCTGCGACGAGGACGAGCCAGCCCGCGGCGGCGGGGGCGTGCCCGGTGTGGCCGGTGGTCACGTGCTCGGCGGCGCCGAGGACGGACTCCTTGGAGAAGAAGCCGCTGAACGGCGGGATCGCGGCGAGCGCGAGGAGCGCCACGGTCATCGTCCAGAAGGCGTCGGGGACGCGGTCGCGCAGGTGGCTCATACGGGACATGGCGGCCAGCGAGTTGGTGCTGGCGGCGTGGATGATCACGCCGGCCGCGAGGAACAGCAGCGCCTTGAAGGCGCCGTGCGACAGGAGGTGGAAGACGGCGGCACCGCGGTCGCCGACGGCGAGGGCGCCGGTCATGTAGCCGAGCTGGCCGATCGTCGAGTAGGCGAGGACGCGCTTGATGTCGTCCTGGGCGAGTGCGGCGAGACCCGAACCGGCCATGGTGACGGCGGCCATGACGGCGAGGACGACCATCGCGGCCTGGGAGGCCTCGAACACCGGGAGGAGGCGGGCCACGAAGTAGACGCCGGCGGCGACCATCGTCGCGGCGTGGATCAGCGCGGAGACGGGTGTCGGGCCGGCCATCGCGTCCGGGAGCCAGGTGTGGAGCGGGAACTGCGCCGACTTGCCCGCCACGCCCGCCAGGAGCAGCAGGGCGATCAGGGTGGGGTGGTCGAGTCCGCCGTGCGCGACGGCGCCGAGCACCTTCGTGATCTCGAAGGAGCCGGCCTCGGTGGCGAGGGCGAACAGGCCGATGAGGAAGGGGACGTCGCCGAGCTTGGTGACCAGGAAGGCCTTGATGGAGGCGGCGCGGGCCTCGGGGGTCTCCCAGTAGTGGCCGACCAGGAAGTAGGAGCAGATGCCCATGACCTCCCAGCCGACCAGCAGCACGATCAGGTCGCCGGAGTAGACGACCAGGAACATCGCGGAGGTGAACAGGGAGACGAGCGCGGCGTAGGAGGGGTAGCGGGGGTCCTCGCGGAGGTAGCCGGTCGAGTAGATCTGCACGCAGGCAGCGACGAGGCCGACCAGGACGGCGACGAGGGCGGCGAAGCCGTCGATGTGCAGGGCGAGCTCGATCGGCACCGAGCCGGTGGGCGTGAGTTCGGTAGCCGCGTCGACGGCCGCGTCACCGCCCTGCCGTACGGCGACCAGGGCGGCCAGGACGAGGGAGGCGAGGGTCGGCAGGACGGCGAGCGGGCGGACGAAGCCGGGGGCCGTGCGGCCCAGGAGCAGACCGGCGACCGCGCCGAGGAACGGAAGGAGGGGGACGAGGACGGCGAGGGTGGTCGTGGTCACGCGGTGGCCTCAGCCTTCTCGGTCCGCTCGGTCGGTTCGGCCGTCCGGGCGCCACTGCCGGTGCCGTGACCGTCGGGGTCGTCGGTGCCCGGGTCCTCGGCGGTGTCGCGGAGTTTGTCGATGTCCGCGGTGCCGCGGTTGCGGTGGACGGCGAGGACGATCGCCAGACCGATGCCGATCTCGGCGGCGGCGATGGCGATGGTGAACAGGGTCAGGGCCTGGCCGGAGTGCAGGGTCTCCTCGGCGGTGCGGCTGAGCCACACGTCGAAGGCGACCAGGTTGAGGTTGACGGCGTTGAGCATCAGCTCGACCGACATCAGGACCAGGATCGCGTTGCGGCGGGCCAGGACGCCGTACAGGCCGGTGCAGAAGAGGAGGGCGGAGAGGACGGCGGGATAGGCGAGGTGCATCAGCGGGCGCCTTCCTTGTCACTCCGGTCGCCGGGGGCGGACGCGGTGGCGGCGGAGGCGCCGGGGGTGGGCGTCCCCGCGTCGGCCGTGGCCTCGGCCGTGGCCTTGCGGGACAGGACGATCGCGCCGACCAGGGCGGCGAGGAGGAGGACGGAGAGGGCCTCGAAGGGGAGGACCCAGTGCTGGAAGAGGCTCGCGCCGGTGACCTCCGTCGAGCCTGCGGCCGGGCCGTCGAGGTCGATCCAGGTGGTGCGGAAGGCGTCGACGACGACCCACACCAGGGCGGCCGCGGCGGCGAGGGCCACGGCGAGGGCGGCCCAGCGGTTGCCCGAGTCGGCGTCCGGGGAGCGGCCGATGGGGGCCCGGGTGAGCATCAGACCGAACAGGAGGAGGACGACGACGGAACCGACGTAGATGAGGACCTGTACCCAGGCGATGAACTCGGCGGTGAGCAGGAGGTACTCGACGGCGAGGCCGCCGAGGCTGACCACCAGCCACAGGGCGGCGTGCACGAGTTGCCGGGTGGTGACGGTGACGAGGGCGGCGCCGAAGGTGACCAGGCCGACGAGGAGGAAGGCGATCTCGACGCCGGTCGGGGAGAGGAAGCCATGGGCTTCGGCCGCGAGGTTCACGCGTCCCCCTCCCTCTGCTGCGGCTCGGCCTGCTCCTGGGCCTGGGTCGCGGCCAGCTTCTCGGCCGTCTTGCGGGCGGCGGCGATCTCCTTCGGTTCCTCCGCGCCGGGGTCTAGGGCGGGCGGTGCCGGGACGGTCCACATCCACTCGCGGAGTTTGTCGCGTTCGTGGGTGAGCTCGCGGATGTCGGTCTCGGCGTACTCGAACTCCGGGGACCAGAACAGGGCGTCGAAAGGACAGACCTCGATGCAGATACCGCAGTACATGCACAGGGAGAAGTCGATGGCGAAGCGGTCGAGGACGTTCCGGCTGCGTTCGCGGCCGCCGGGGGTCGCCGCCGGCACCGTCTCCTTGTGGGAGTCGATGTAGATGCACCAGTCGGGGCACTCACGGGCGCAGAGCATGCAGACCGTGCAGTTCTCCTCGAACAGGCCGATCACCCCGCGGGTGCGGGGCGGGAGGTCGGGCTGGGTGTCCGGGTACTGCTCGGTGACGGTCTTCCTCGTCATCGTGCGGAGGGTGACGGCCAGGCCCTTGGCGAGGCCGCTGCCGGGGATGCGGGACCGGGTGGGCGGGGACGGCTCGGCCATGGTCACTGGATCACCACCTTGACGATGCCGGTGAGGGCGATCTGGGCGAGGGAGAGGGGGACGAGGAGGGTCCAGGACAGTTTCTGGAGCTGGTCCTCGCGCAGCCGGGGGTAGGTGACGCGCAGCCAGATGACGACGAAGGCCAGCAGCGCCGTCTTCAGCAGGGTCCAGACCCAGCCGAGGCCGTCGGCGCCCCAGGGGCCGTGCCAGCCGCCCAGGAAGAGGACGGTGGTCAGACCGCACAGGACGACGATCCCGGCGTACTCGGCGAGGAGGAAGAGGGCGAAGCGGAGACCGGTGTACTCGGTGTACGCGCCGAAGATGATCTCCGAGTCGGCGACGGGCATGTCGAACGGCGGGCGCTGGAGCTCGGCGAGGCCCGCGACGAAGAAGACGATCGCGCCGACGATCTGCCAGGGCAGCCACCACCACTCGAAGGCGTCGAGGATGCCGGGGATCGACACCGTCCCGGCCGCCATCGCCACCGAGGCGGCGGTGAGGAGCATCGGGAGTTCGTAGGCGAGGAGCTGGGCGGCGGTGCGCAGTCCGCCGAGGAGGGAGAACTTGTTGGCGCTGGCCCAGCCGGCCATGAGCGAACCGAGGACGCCCACGCCCATCACGGCGAGGACGAAGAAGACACCCGCGTCGACCACCTCGCCGACCGCGCCCTCGCCCGGCCCGATCGGGATGGCGAGGAGGACGAGGAGGTACGGGAGGAGAGCGACGGCGGGGGCGAGCTGGAAGACGCGGCGGTCCGCGCCGGCCGGGACGACGTCCTCCTTCTGCGCGAACTTCACGCCGTCCGCGACGAGCTGGGCCCAGCCGTGGAAGCCGCCGGCGTACATGGGTCCGAGGCGGCCCTGCATGTGGGCCATCACCTTGTGCTCGGTCTGACCGACGATCAAGGGGAAGGTGAGGAAGACGACGAAGACGACCAGGAGTCGCAGGGCGACGTCGAGAGCGTCGTTCACTGCGGGCCTCCTGGGCGGTTCTCGGGGGTCTCGTCGGTGGGGAGTCGGGGTTCGCCGGCGGGGGGCTCGCCGGCGGGGGACTCGGTGTCCCGGGACTTGGTGCCGCGGGGCTCGTCGGCGGAGGGCTCGCCGGCATGGGACTCGGTGTCCCGGGACTTGGTGCCGCGGGACTCGTCGGCGGAGGGCTCGCCAACGTGGGACTCGGTGTCCCGGGACTTGGTGCCGCGGGGCTCGTCGGCGGGGGACTTGTCTTCGGGGGACTTGTCTGCGGGGGGCGTGCCGTCGGGGGTCTCGGCGGCGCGGGTTCCGTCGTCGCCGGACGGTCCCTCGTCAGGGGCCGGCCGCCGCACTTCGGTGGCCTGCGGGTCCGGTTCGTCGAAGGCCGGGCGGGCGTGGTGCCACGGGGCGTCGGAGCTGCGCGGGGACGGCGACGGCGCCTGGTCCCGGGTGGCCTCCGCGGGAGCGGGCGTCCGCTGGCCGACCGAGCCCTCGCTCGCGCTGCGGGACCGGCGCGGTCCGCTCGTGCTCCGGGGGGCGGGCGGGGCGGAGCGGTCCGTCCCGCCAGTACCGCCAGTACCGGCAGTACCGGCAGTACCGGCAGTACCGGCAGTACCGCTTGTCGCGCCTGTCGCGCCTGTCGCGCCGGGCTCGTTTGTCGCGCCTGTCGCGCCCGCCTCGGCAGCTGAGGTGTCCGCGGGAGCCGGGGCGTTCGTGGGCGACGGTGTGGCCGAGGGGGCGTCCGCCGACTGGCTGACCGAGCCTTGGGCCGCGGACCGGGTGCGGCGTGCCGGGCGCTCCCCGGCGGCCCGTGCGGGACGGTCACCCGCGGCCTGTACCGGCCGGTCGCCGGCCGCCGCGCGTGCCGGTCGTTCGCCGGCCGCACGGCCCGCCGCACCCCGCGCCGGGCGGGCCGGTGCGGGAGGGAGCTGGCCCTTGAGGGGGCCCCACTCGTTGGGGTCGGGGACGCCCGGGGGCAGCATCTGGCGGCGCTTGGGGCCGCCGTGCTCGGACTCGCCGGGTTCCTTGGCGCCGGGCCAGGCCTTGGCGACGCGGGCGGCGAGGACGAAGTCCTTGCGCAGGGGGTGGCCCTCGAAGCCGTCCGGCAGGAGGAGGTGGTCCAGGGCGGGGTGGCCCTGGAAGACGACCCCGAACATCTCGTGCGTCTCGCGCTCGTGCCAGGCGGCGCCCGCGTAGACGCCGACGACGGAGGCGAGGACCGGGGACTCGTGCGGGACCGTCGTGCGCACCAGCAGCCGGCGGACCGGTGACAGGGCGACGACGTGCGCGGCGACGCGGAAGCCGGTGCCCGGTTCGTCGACCGCGCTCAGCCAGTCGAAGTAGGTGCAGTCCAGTCGGTCGCGGGCGGTCTCCAGGGCCGTGGTCCAGGCGGCCGGGGGGACGTCCACGGTCAGGACGTCGTAGGCCTCCTCGGCCGTGGCGTCCGGGCCGAAGAGGTCCTCGACGGGTGTGGGCAGCCAGCCGGCCGCGGTCATCGGTCCGCCTCCCCCGGAGCGGTCGGGCGCGACGCGTCGGCCGGCGGCCGCACGAGGCCGCTCTGGAGCGCCGCAGCCGACGGGCGGGCGGGGCCGGCGGCGTAGCGCTCGCCGAGGGACTCGCGCGCGATCTTCTCCTGGAGCTTGAGGATGCCCTGGAGCAGCGCCTCGGGGCGGGGCGGGCAGCCGGGGACGTAGACGTCCACCGGGATGATCTGGTCGACGCCCTTGGTCACGGAGTACGAGTCCCAGTAGGGGCCTCCGCAGTTGCTGCACGCGCCGAAGGAGATGACGTACTTCGGCTCGGGCATCTGCTCGTAGAGGCGCTTGATGGCCGGGGCCATCTTGTCGGTGACCGTGCCCGAGACGACCATGAGGTCGGCCTGGCGGGGGCCGGGGGCGAAGGGGATGACGCCCAGGCGGATGAAGTCGTGGCGGGCCATCGACGCGGCGATGAACTCGATCGCGCAGCAGGCGAGGCCGAAGTTGAAGACCCAGAGGGAGTAGCGGCGGCCCCAGTTCAGGACGACCTTCATCGGCTCGGGCGCGAGGCGGGCAAGGGTGCCCAGCCGCTTCGGCTCCGGGAGCAGCACGGGTTCCGAGGGGGTCACGTCCATGCCAGGACGCCCTTCTTGTATGCGTAGAGCAGGCCCACGGCCAGGAAGCCGAGGAAGAGGAACATCTCCACGAGGGTGGTGGCGCCGTAACCGGGGGCCGCGAAGACCGTCGCCCAGGGGAAGAGGAAGATCGAGTCGACCGCGAAGATCACGTAGAGGAAGGCGTAGACGTAGTAGCGGACCTGGGTGTGGGCCCAGCCCTCGCCGACGGGGTCGACGCCGCACTCGTACGTCAGGAGCTTCTCGGGGGTGGGGACCACCGGGCGCAGCAGGCGGCCCGCGCCGAAGGCGACCGCGACGAACAGGACACCCACGGCGACGAGGAGTCCGACGACCGCGTAGGAGTGGAAGTAGTCCGACGCGACGACGACCGTCGAACCCTTCACCGTTTCGTGCGACGTCTGGGGCACCGTCCGTCCCTCACTCCTCGGCCTCGGCCTGTTCGACGATCTGTACGCACGGGAGTCTAGGGCCTGATAAAGGCACGGTAAGCAGGCCGTCACGTCTGGGGCAACGGGGGTGGGGTTTTCCCCAGGCGACAGGGGCGGCGGACTCCATGGCGCGGTGGCGCGGCACGCGGCACGCTAGCGCATATGACCGTATCCCAGCCCGCGCCCGGCACCGGGCACCCGCCCGCGGCCGCAGCCACCGGACACCCGGCCACGGCCACGGCCACCGGACACCCGGCCTTCCCCGGACCTGCCGGAACCGCCGGAACCGCCGGAGCAGCCGGAGCAGCCGGAGCAACCGGACCCGCCTCCGCACCAGCCGGAACCGCCGGAGCAACCGGAACCGCCGGTACCGCTGGTGTCCCCGGAGCAGGCGGAACGGGCGGACCTGGCGGAAGCGGCGGCCCTGGCGGAAGCGGCGGACCTGGCGGCACCAGCGGAGCGGGGCGTCCGACCGCCGTGATCGTCGCCGGGCGGGGTGCGGCGCGAGGCGACGACCGTCCGCCGCCGGCCCGTCTCGCCTACGACGCGCACACGTGGAAGGAGATCACGCACCTCCTGGCGAACCTGCCGATGTCGCTGTTCGGCTTCACGTACGTGATGACGGTGCTGTTCACGGGCGCCGCGTTGACGCTGACGGTGACCGGGCTGCCGCTGCTCGCGCTGGGACTGCTGGGGGCGCGGCTGATCGGCCGGTTCGAGCGGGGGCGGGCACGGCTGCTGCTCGGGGTGCGGATCGACGAGCCGAGTCCGCTGCCGTTGCGCCGGGCGGGCAACTTCCTCCAGGGAATGTGGCTGGCGCTGAAGGACCCGGTGGCCTGGCGGACGGTGCTGTACGACTTCGTCCGGCTGCCGTGGGGGATCCTCACCTTCACGACCGTTCTCGTCTCGCTGTTCGTGCTGTGGCCGGTGCTGCCGTTCCTGGCGCGCGGGCTGGCCAACGCGGACCGGGCGATGGTGCGGGCGCTGCTGTCCCCGTCCGACGAGCTGGAGCGGCGGATCGCCGAACTGGAGTCCGACCGGGGGGTCGTGGTGGACACGGCCGCCGCCGACCTGCGGCGCATCGAGCGGGATCTGCACGACGGGGCGCAGGCCCGGCTCGTCAACCTGGCGATGGGGCTGGGGCTGGCGAAGGAGAAGCTGCTGGAGGACCCGGACGCGGCCGCGGCGATGGTCGAGGAGGCGCACGGCGAGGTGAAGCTGGCGTTGCAGGAGCTGCGTGATCTCGCCCGGGGCATCCATCCGGCCGTCCTGACCGACCGCGGCCTGGACGCGGCGCTGTCGGCGGTGGCCTCGCGGTGCGCGGTGCCGGTCACGGTGATGGCCGACCTGCCGTCGAGACCGGCGCAGGCCATCGAGGGCATCGCCTACTTCACCGTCTCCGAGCTGCTGCAGAACGTCAGCAAGCACAGCGGGGCGCGGTCGGCCTCCGTGGACGTGTGGCGGGTGGAGAACCGGCTGCTGATCCAGGTCGTGGACGACGGCCGGGGCGGCGCGCGGCTCGACGGCGGCAGCGGGATACGGGGGCTGGCGGAGCGGCTGGGCGCGGTGGACGGCATGTTCGTCGTGGACTCGCCGCCGGGCGGCCCGACGACGGTGACCGCCGAGCTGCCCTGGCGTGACCGGACCGACCCGGGCGGATCCGCGAGGTAGGGAAAACCCCCCGTCCAGGACGCCGATGGCCTCCATGGTCCACGGGCCGGTGTCCGAGGAGGGTGGAGACAGGGGACGACACCCGCGGACGAGACGAGTAGAACGGACCACGCCGATGGCCACGCAGTACAGCGAGTACGGGGACTACCCGCGGTACCCGGACGGGCACGGAACCGGCGGCGCGCGGCGGCACCGGCTGCCGCGCGCGCTGCGGGCGCCGGTCGAGGCGCGGGCCTGGCGCGAGTTCGCCTATCTGCTGCTGAGCCTGCCGATCAGCATCGTGCTGTTCACGTTCGTGGTGACGATGCTGTCGCTGGGGGCGGGCCTGCTGGTGACGTTCCTCGGCATTCCGGTACTGGCGGCGGGGCTGGCCGGGTGCCGGGGCCTCGGTTCGCTGGAGCGGGCGCGGGCGCGCGCACTGCTCGGTCTGGAGGTGGCGCCGCCCGAGCCGCTGCGCCGGCGCGGGCACGGTGCCCTGGCCTGGATGGGCGCGGTGCTCCGGAGCGGCGCGTCCTGGCGGCACGCGCTGTACGCGGTGCTGCACCTGCCGTGGGCGGTGTTCTCCTTCTCCGTCGCGGTCGCGTTCTGGACGTACGGCTGGGCGATGCTGACGTATCCGCTGTGGTTCTGGGTGTTCCCGATGTACGGCGGGCAGGGCGGGCTCCAGTTGTACGGGGACGAGCAGCACCGGATCTACCTCGACAACCCGTTCGAGATCACGGTGACCGCGCTGGTCGGGCTGTTGTTCACGCTGGCGACGCCGTGGATCGTGCGGGCGTTGACGACGGTGGACCGGGTGCTGGTGCACGGGCTGCTCGGGCCGTCGCGGCTGGCGTCGCGGGTGGTGGAGCTGGAGTCCGACCGGGGGGTGGTGGTCGACACGGCGGCGGCCGACCTGCGGCGCATCGAGCGGGACCTGCACGACGGGGCGCAGGCGCGGCTGGTGGCGCTGGCGATGGACCTGGGGCTGGCGAAGGAGAAGCTGCGGGAGGATCCGCGGGCGGCGGCGCGGATGGTGGACGAGGCGCACGGCGAGGTGAAGACGGCGCTGCGGGAGCTGCGGGACCTGGCGCGGGGCATCCACCCGGCCGTCCTGACCGACCGCGGCCTGGACGCGGCGCTGTCGGCGGTGGCCTCGCGGTGCACGGTGCCGGTGACGGTGGAGGTCGACCTCGCGGAACGCCCGGCGCCGGCCATCGAGGGCATCGCCTACTTCACCGTCTCCGAGCTGCTGCAGAACGTCAGCAAGCACAGCCGGGCGCGGTCGGCCTCCGTCGACGTGTGGCGGGTGGAGAACCGGCTGCTGGTGCAGGTCGCCGACGACGGCGAGGGCGGCGCGGACGCCTCCGCCGGCTCGGGCCTGGCGGGTCTGGCCGAACGGCTGGACGCGGTGGACGGGATCCTGCTGGTGGACTCCCCGGCCGGCGGGCCGACCAAGGTGACGGCGGAGCTTCCCTGGCGGTCGGCCCGGACAGGCACCTCCAGGGGGCCGGACGCCTCTGAGACGGCAAGGCACGTATAGGCGCCCGGACGCCTTAGAGACGGGCCGGACGCCCGGAGCAACCCGAACCTCTCCCGGACAGCCGGCGTCCAGCCGTCCAGCCGTCCAGCCGTCCAGTCGTCCAGCTGTCCGTCCGGCCGTCCGTCCGGCCGTCCGTCCGTCCACAGGCATGTCCGGTCTGTCCACAGGCTCGGGGGGGATCTGTCCACAGGCCCGGTGGCGAGGAGCGGATCGCGCGATACTGAGGGCCGACGACGGACGCGGAAGCGCTGGGGGGCCGGAGATCGTGGAGAACAGGGTGCGGGTGGTCATCGCCGAGGACTCGGTGTTGTTGCGGGAGGGGTTGACCCGGCTGCTGACCGACCGGGGGCATGACGTCGTGGCGGGGGTCGGGGACGCCGGGGCGCTGGTGAAGACCATCACCGAGATGGACGCGGCGGGCGAGCTGCCCGACGTCGTGGTGGCCGACGTGCGGATGCCGCCGACCCACACCGACGAGGGGGTGCGGGCCGCCGTGCAGCTGCGCAGGTCGCATCCCGGGCTCGGGGTGCTGGTGCTGTCGCAGTACGTCGAGGAGCGGTACGCGACCGAACTGCTGGCCGGCTCCAGCCGCGGCGTGGGCTATCTGCTCAAGGACCGGGTGGCCGAGGTGCGGGAGTTCGTGGACGCGGTGGTGCGGGTCGCCGAGGGCGGTACGGCGCTGGACCCGGAGGTGGTCGCCCAGTTGCTCGGGCGCAGCCGCAAGCAGGACGTGCTCGCGGGGCTGACCCCGCGGGAGCGTGAGGTGCTGGGACTGATGGCCGAGGGGCGGACGAACTCGGCGATCGCCAGACAACTGGTGGTGAGCGACGGAGCGGTCGAGAAGCACGTCAGCAACATCTTCCTCAAGCTGGGGCTGTCCCCCAGTGACGGGGATCACCGACGCGTTCTCGCGGTCCTCACCTACCTGAATTCGTGACGGGATGGCACTGTGCCCCCGTCAGGGCCGGCGCCGGGGCTCCGATCGAGCGCCGGCCGGCTCCATGACCGAGCCGTGAACCGGACGGTCGTCGCGGCAGAACCGGCGCGTGGGTCGGAGCGTCTTCCGGCACAGCACCGGCAGGGCACGAAATCATGACTTGTCAGGGCGCCGGGCCGTCTCAGGGCAGTGACCGTCATACGAATGGCCGAGGGAAGGCAACCCTTACCGACGTAGGGTTGATCCGGGGAGGCCTGGGGAAGGCCGCTCCCGGACAGCCACCTCGAGGGAGGTCCAGTTCAGTGACCAGTCAGGTCAGCAGCACAGCGGAACAGGCCGACGGAACCGTCGTGGGAGAGCAGCGCGGTCCGGGCGGGACGAAGAGCGTCCGTCGTCTCGACCGGGTGATCATCAGGTTCGCGGGAGACTCGGGCGACGGTATGCAGCTCACCGGCGACCGCTTCACCTCGGAGACGGCGTCGTTCGGCAACGACCTGTCCACCCTGCCGAACTTCCCCGCCGAGATCCGCGCACCCGCGGGCACCCTTCCCGGCGTCTCCTCCTTCCAGCTGCACTTCGCCGACCACGACATCCTCACCCCGGGGGACGCGCCGAACGTGCTGGTCGCGATGAACCCGGCCGCCCTGAAGGCCAACATCGGGGACGTGCCGCGCGGGGCGGAGATCATCGTCAACACGGACGAGTTCACCAAACGGGCGATGCAGAAAGTGGGCTACGACAGCTCACCGCTGGAGGACGGTTCACTCGACGGCTACCAGCTCCACCCGGTGCCGCTGACGACACTGACCGTCGAGGCCCTGAAAGATTTCGACCTCACCCGTAAAGAGGCCGAGCGCAGCAAGAACATGTTCGCGCTCGGCCTCTTGTCATGGATGTACCACCGGCCCACGGAGGGCACGGAGAAGTTCCTGAAGTCGAAGTTCGCGAAGAAGCCGGACATCGCGGCCGCCAACATCGCCGCGTTCCGCGCCGGCTGGAACTTCGGCGAGACCACCGAGGACTTCGCCGTCTCCTACGAGGTGGCCCCGGCGGCGAAGGCCTTCCCGGTCGGCACCTACCGCAACATCTCCGGGAACCTGGCCCTGGCCTACGGCCTGATCGCCGCCTCCCGCCAGGCGGACCTGCCGCTCTTCCTCGGCTCGTACCCGATCACCCCGGCCTCCGACATCCTGCACGAGCT
Organism: Streptomyces sp. NPDC059895; assembly: GCF_042731035.1. Lineage (NCBI taxonomy): Bacteria > Bacillati > Actinomycetota > Actinomycetes > Kitasatosporales > Streptomycetaceae > Streptomyces > Streptomyces sp. NPDC059895. The sequence goes on along the minus strand of NZ_JBHWKO010000045.1, from coordinate 29,126 downwards.
GAGCCGGCACAAGAACTTCGGCGTCCGCACGTTCCAGGCCGAGGACGAGATCGCGGGCATCGGGGCGGCCCTGGGAGCGGCGTTCGGCGGTTCGCTGGCCGTGACCACGACAAGCGGGCCGGGTGTGGCGCTGAAGTCCGAGACCATCGGGCTCGCGGTGTCGCTGGAGCTGCCGCTGCTGGTGGTGGACATCCAGCGGGGCGGCCCCTCCACCGGCCTGCCGACCAAGACGGAGCAGGCGGACCTGCTCCAGGCGATGTACGGCCGCAACGGCGAGGCACCCGTCCCGGTGATCGCCCCGCACACCCCGGCCGACTGCTTCGACGCCGCCCTGGAGGCCGCCCGGATCGCGCTCGCCTACCGCACTCCGGTGTTCCTGCTCTCCGACGGCTACCTCGCCAACGGCTCGGAACCCTGGCGCATCCCGGAGCCGGACGAGCTTCCGGACCTGACCGTGCAGTTCGCCCAGGGCCCCAACCACACGCTGGAGGACGGCAGCGAGGTCTTCTGGCCGTACAAGCGGGATCCGCAGACCCTCGCACGGCCGTGGGCGGTCCCGGGCACCCCCGGCCTGGAGCACCGCATCGGCGGCATCGAGAAACAGGACGGCACCGGCAACATCTCCTACGACCCCGCCAACCACGACCTCATGGTCCGCACCCGCCAGGCGAAGATCGACGGCATCGACGTCCCCGACCTCGAGGTCGACGACCCGCAGGGGGCGCGCACCCTGGTGCTGGGCTGGGGCTCCACGTACGGGCCGATCACGGCGGCCGTACGGCGGCTGCGGGCGGCCGGGGAGAGCATCGCGCAGGCCCATCTGCGGCATCTCAACCCCTTCCCGAAGAATCTGGGGGCGGTGCTGGAGGCGTACGACGCAGTCGTGATCCCCGAAATGAACCTGGGCCAGCTCGCCACCCTGATCCGGGCGAGGTATCTGGTCGACGCGCACTCGTACAACCAGGTCAACGGCATGCCGTTCAAGGCGGAGCAGCTCGCCACCGCGCTCAAGGAGGCCATCGATGGCTGAGACGACCGGTTCGTCCGGGGCAGGCACGGGCACGATCGAGGCGCTCTCGCTCGTGCCGAAGGCCGAGGCCCGGCAGTCCATGAAGGACTTCAAGTCCGACCAGGAAGTGCGCTGGTGCCCCGGCTGCGGTGACTACGCGATCCTCGCCGCCGTCCAGGGCTTCATGCCGGAACTGGGCCTGGCCAGGGAGAACATCGTCTTCGTCTCCGGCATCGGCTGCTCTTCCCGCTTCCCGTACTACATGAACACGTACGGCATGCACTCCATCCACGGGCGGGCACCCGCCATCGCCACCGGTCTGGCCGCCTCCCGGCAGGACCTGAGCGTGTGGGTCGTCACCGGGGACGGCGACGCCCTCTCCATCGGCGGCAACCATCTGATCCACGCCCTGCGCCGCAACGTCAACCTGAAGATCCTGCTGTTCAACAACCGGATCTACGGGCTGACCAAGGGCCAGTACTCCCCCACCTCCGAAGTCGGCAAGATCACCAAGTCGACGCCGATGGGCTCGCTCGACGCGCCCTTCAACCCGGTCTCCCTGGCCCTCGGCGCGGAGGCGTCGTTCGTGGCGCGGACCGTCGACTCCGACCGCAAGCACCTGACGGAGGTGCTGCGCCAGGCCGCCGCCCACCCCGGCACGGCCCTCGTCGAGATCTACCAGAACTGCAACATCTTCAACGACGGCGCGTTCGAGGTGCTGAAGGACAAGCAGTCGGCCGAGGAGGCGGTGATCCGGCTGGAGCACGGGCAGCCGGTCCGGTTCGGCACCGACGGCTCGAAGGGTGTCGTACGGGACCGGGCCACCGGTGATCTGCGCATCGTCGCCGTGACCGAGGAGAACGAGGCGGAGGTGCTGGTCCACGACGCGCGCTCCGCGTCCCCGACGACCGCGTTCGCCCTCTCCCGCCTCGCCGATCCGGACACCCTGCGCAACACGCCCATCGGGGTGTTCCGCGCCGTCGAACGGCCGGTCTACGACACCCAGATGGCCGAACAGCTCGACACCGCGGTCGAGCAGCACGGCAAGGGCGACCTGGCGGCGCTGCTGGCCGGCGGGGACACCTGGACGGTCGTCGGCTGAGACGGCCCGGAGCGGCGGTGGTTCAGGAGGCCCGGGACGGGATGTCCCGGGCCTCGTCGTATGCCCGGCGGGCCTCCTGGACGTCGGCCAGCCGCTCCGCCGTCCAGTTCGCCAGGGCCGTCACCTGCACGGCGGCCTCGCGGCCCAGCTCGGTGAGCGAGTAGTCGACGCGCGGCGGGATCACGGGCTTGGCGTCCCGGTGGACCAGGCCGTCGCGCTCCAGCGTCTGGAGGGTCTGCGTGAGCATCTTCTCGCTGACGGTCCGGCCGAACCGGCTGATCACCCGGCGCAGCTCGCCGAAGCGGTGCGGGCGGTCGAGCAACTCCATCAGGACGAGGACGCCCCAGCGGCTGGTGACGTGTTCCAGGACGAGCCGGGACGGACACATGCCCGCATCGTCAGTCCCCACCTGATTGATTACTGCCATGCCAGTACCTTACTTCAAAGTGGGTACTTTCGAATAGTTAGCGCCCCTCCTAGGGTTGGCACCAGATCGCACACCCCCGTACCGCCGGCCCCCTGCCGCGCATCCCGCAAGGAGTTCTCGCCATGAGCATCGTCGTCACCGGAGCCACCGGACACCTGGGCCGCCACGTCGTGAAGCAGCTGCTGGAGAAGGTTCCGGCGGAGCAGATCACCGCCGTCGTCCGCGACGAGGCGAAGGCCGCCGGTCTCGCGGCCCGCGGGGTGCGGCTCGCGGTCGCCGACTACAACGCCCCCGAGACCTTCGAGGGGCTGTTCGCCGCCGGGGACAGGGTGCTGCTGATCTCGGGCAACGAGTTCGACAAGGGCCGCCCGCGGCAGCACCAGGTCGTCATCGACGCCGCAAAGGCGGCCGGTGTCGCCCTGCTCGCCTACACCAGTGCCCCGGGCAGCCTCACCGCCGCGCTGGCCGACGACCACCGGGCCACCGAGGACGTCCTGCTCGCCTCCGGGCTGCCGTACACGCTGCTGCGCAACGGCTGGTACCACGAGAACTACACCGAGCAGCTCGCCCCGGTGCTCGAGCACGGCGCGGTGGTCGCGGCCGCGGGCGAGGGCCGGGTCTCCTCCGCGTCCCGCGCGGACTACGCGGCGGCCGCGGTCGCCGTGCTGACCGGCGAGGGCCACGAGAACAAGACGTACGAGCTGGGGGGCGACGAGGCGTGGAGCTTCGCGGAGTACGCGGCGGAGCTGAGCCGGCGGACCGGCCGGGAGATCACCTACAACGCCGTGTCGACCGAGGCCCTCACCGGCGTCCTGACCGGCGCCGGGCTGCCCGAGCCGCTCGCGGCGATCCTCGCCGGGGTGGACGCGTCGATCGAGAAGGGCGAGCTGGTCGTCTCGACCGGCGACCTGTCCCGCCTGGCGGGCCGCCCGACCACACCGCTCTCCGAGGCGATCGCGGCCGCGCTCAAGGACGAGAGCTGATCGACCCGTCGGGTCGTCGGGTCGTCTGGCCATCGGGTCGTCGGCCTGTCGGGTCATCGGCCTGTCGGGTCGTCGGCCTGTCGGGTCATCGGGTCGTCGGCCTATAGGCCCGTCGGGTCGTCGGCCGGCGCAGGGTGCTGCGCACGCACCCCGCCGCCCCCTTCCGCCCCCGCCTGTCATGACCGTATGCCGATACGGGCATGACAGGCCGGGGTGCCCGGCGTTACCTTCGTTCACGCATGCCTGTCGTGAGAAGGAGGACCCTGTGGCCGGGACGTCGAGGGGTGAGGGCCGTACCGGCCTGTTGAACGGCTTCGCGGCCTACGGGATGTGGGGGCTCGTGCCGCTCTTCTGGCCGCTGCTCAAGCCCGCCGGCGCGTTGGAGATCCTCGCCCACCGCATGGTGTGGTCCCTCTTCTTCGTCGCGGCGGCGCTGGTGGTCGTGCGGCGCTGGGCGTGGGCCGGTGAGCTGCTGCGGCAGCCGCGCCGGCTGGGTCTGGTCGCGATCGCCGCGGCCGTCATCACCGTCAACTGGGGCGTCTACATATGGGCGGTGAACAGCGGGCACGTGGTCGAGGCATCCCTCGGCTACTTCATCAACCCGCTGGTCACCATCGCCATGGGCGTGCTGCTCCTCAAGGAGCGGCTGCGGCCCGTGCAGTGGGCGGCGGTCGGCGTGGGTTTCGCCGCGGTGCTGGTGCTGACCATCGGCTACGGCCGCCCGCCGTGGATCTCCCTGTGTCTCGCGTTCTCCTTCGCCACGTACGGGCTGGTGAAGAAGAAGGTCAACCTCGGCGGGGTGGAGTCGCTGGCCGCCGAGACGGCGATCCAGTTCCTGCCCGCTCTCGGCTACCTGCTGTGGCTGTCCGCCGACGGCGGCTCCACTTTCACGGGCGAGGGCACCGGGCACGCCGTCCTGCTCGCCTCCACCGGCGTCGTCACCGCGCTCCCGCTCGTCTGCTTCGGCGCGGCGGCGATCCGCGTGCCGCTGTCCACTCTGGGGCTGTTGCAGTACCTGGCGCCGGTCTTCCAGTTCCTGCTCGGCGTCCTCTACTTCCACGAGGCCATGCCGCCCGAGCGCTGGGCCGGGTTCGCCCTGGTATGGCTGGCGCTGACCCTGCTCACCGCGGACGCGCTGCGCACGGCCCGCCGGTCGGCCCGCGCGCTCGCCGTCGGCACGTCCGGCCCCCTTGCCGCGACGGACACCGCCGGGGCCGGGGCCGGCAGCGGCGTCGGCGTCGGGGCGGTACGAACGCCGAGGAGTGGGGCGGCCGGGGCGGAAACGCCGGAGCAGGGGCAGGCTTCGACTCCGCTTCCGGCTTCGACTCCGCTTCCGGCCTCGGCTTCGGCTTCGGCTTCGGCTCCGGCCTCGGGTTCGGCTCCGGCTTCGGCTTCGGCCACCGCCACCGCCACCGCTCCCGCCGCCAAGCCGTAGGCGGCGGTCGGCGCCGGGACGCCGGTCGGTGGGGCGGGCGTCCGTGCGGTCCGCGACGCGCGCGGGCGCGCGGAGGCTTCGGGTCAGCGCGGCCGGAGCCCTATAACTGGCCCCATGACGGAGACACCGACGCCCGCACCCGCACCCGCACCCGTGCACTGGAAGCTCGTCGTCGACAGCGCCGACCCGCACGCCCAGGCCGATTTCTGGGCCGCCGCGCTGCGCTACGAGGTGGAGGACAACAGCGCGTTCATCGAGCGGCTGCTGGAACTCGGCGCGCTGAAGGGTGAGGCGACGGTGGAGCACCACGGCCGGCCCGCCTTCCGGGACCTGATCGCCGTACGGCATCCCGAGGACCCGTTCGACCCGGACCGTGGGACGGGGCTCGGGCGGCGGCTGCTGTTCCAGCGGGTGCCGGAGGCGAAGACGGGCAAGAACCGGCTCCACCTCGATCTGCATCCCGGCGACGGGCGGCGAGCGGCCGAGGTCGAACGGCTGACGGCGCTGGGGGCGAGTGTGCTGCGGGAGGTGAGGGATCCGTCCGGGGAGTGGGTGGTGATGGCGGACCCGGAGGGGAACGAGTTCTGCGTGCAGTGAGCGCGGACATGGACCTGGGGCGGCTCCCGGCCCGGCCCCCGAGCCCCTCGCCCCGCCCCCGGACCCCATGGCCCCGGGCCCCTCGCCCCGCCCCCGGACCCCATGGCCCCGGCCCCCGGCCCCCGGCCCCCGGCTCAACCGCGCGGGAGTGAACCGGAGTTCCGGGCCCGCTCGGCCAGCCGCGTCATCCGGGCGCGTGCCGACTCCAACTGCTCCACGTCCTCGGCAGCCGGCCCTTCCTCGGTGGTCAGCTCCGTCCACAGTGCGAGGAGTTCGGTACCCAGGTTGAGCCCCTGCAAGGGGTCGCGCACAGCGCGCCAGGCCGTCGCCGCACTCAGGACGTTGCCGTACGCGGCCTCCGTGTCCCGAGCGCGGTGGTGGATCCGGGCCAGGTCGAGGGAGAGGTGGAAGGACCGGAGCGGGTCCGCCGACAGGTAGGCGATGTACGCGCTGAGTTCACGCAGCCGGAGCACTTCGGGGTGCTCCGGCCCCAGCGTCCCCGAGGCCTGTGCGACGGTCCGCTCCGCGAGCTCGGCCGCCGCCTGCGTCCGGCCCGCCCGCACAGCCGCGTTGATCTGCGCCATCGGCTCCGCGAGGAGTGCGGGCGCGTCGCCGTCACCCGGGAGCGAGCGGGGGTCGTCGCCGAGCACGGCCTCCGCGACGGCGTCGAAGCCGCGGGCGGGAGTCGGCTTGGGGTCGGGATCCGAGTCGGGGTGGGAGCCGAGGGCGTGGCCGAGGACGGGGCCGCCGGCGGATTCCGGTCCGGCGTCGGGAGTGCGGCCGGTGTCCGCGGGCGGAGGGGTGTCCATCGGGGGCGGCGAGGTGTCCATCGCGGGCGGCGGACCGAAGACGCCCGTCGGGGCGACGACCGTGCCGGGGGCCGGGACGTCGTCCCGCGGGTGCGACGGGGGGAGCGACTGCGACTGAGGGGGGATTGAGGGGCGGGGCTCCGGGACGGTGCGCAGGGGGAAGGTGGGAGCCGTCTCGTGCACCGGTTCGGGCACGGATCGCAAGGTGTGCGTGGGCTTGTCGTGGCGGGGTGGCGCGGGCGGCTGCTGCGGCGGCGCCACGCGCAGCGGCTCGCCCGCGAAATGGCTGGAACCGTTCGGTTCGACGCGCAGGGGAACGACGTAGCCGATGCGCTCGTCGTGCACGGTGGCGGCGACCGGATGGCCGGTGGCCAGGGCGATGCGGTGCAGGTGGCCCAGGACGGCGTGCTGCACCTCCTGGCCGTCGGCCGGGACGACGGGGACACCGCCGATCGTCGCCGGCCCGGCCCCGGACACGTGCACGTCGAGCGGCGCCACCACCGCGGCCTGCCGCCCGGCGTGCTGCTGTTCCCGCTTCTTCTCGCGGCTGAGTCGCGACATCGGTCTTCCTCACTCGGACACGTATCCCGTGCACGTACCTGGTGCTCATGATCCGTGCACGCACACGTACACGTACTGTTGAGTTTCTCCGCCCGCTCCCTTTCCCGACGTCACCACGACGTCACAGGCTCGTTCCAAGGAGCGGCCCGCACAGTCAGTACGAGGAGGAGCACGGACATGCGGACGACGGACGGGCAGCGTGGACCGGAGATCTGGATCCGCGGACCGGTGGCCGCGCCGGGACCGGTACCGGGGCCGTACGAGTCCGGGGCGGCCCCGACCGCCACTCCCCGGCGCTTCTCGTGGCTCGCCGCCCACGGCGGGGCCGGAACCTCCACGCTCGCCGCCGTCTACGGCGGTCACGACTGCGGACGCGACTGGCCGGGCGCCCACGCGCCCTCGTCCGTCCTGCTGGCCGCCCGGACGCACGCGACCGGCATCGAGTCCGCCCTGCGGACCCTGGAGGTCTTCCGGCGCGCGGAGGCGCCGGCCGGACTCGACCTGGAGGCGGTCGTCCTCGTCGCGGACGCCCCAGGCCGCCTGCCACGGCCGCTCGCCCAGCTGATCCGGCCGATCGAGTCGGCCATCGACGTGTACCGCGTGCCCTGGGTTCCGTCCTGGCGCCTCGGCGACCTGTCGGGGGAGCCGCCCCGCGAGACCGAGCCGCTGTGCCGCCTCACCGGCACGACCACTCGGCGGGCCCGCTGACCCCGCCCGCCCCGCCACCGTTCCCTCCGCCGTTCCCGCCGTCGTTCCCTCCGCTGCCTCCCGCCGTCGGGATCGCCGACGCCGTGCGGGCTGGGCGGCTGCGGGCCGTCGACGCCGTCGCCGGGGCGCTGGAGCGGATCCGGCGGGCCGACCATGCGGTGTGCGCCTTCGTCGAGGTGTGGGAGGAGGCGGCGATGGCGGCGGCGGCCGAGGTCGACGTGCGGGTCGCCGCGGGTGAGCGGCTGCCGCTGGCCGGGGTGCCGATCGGCGTCAAGGGGCGGTACGGGCTGCGGGCGGCGGGGCCGCTGACCGACGCCGGATGCGTGCCGGTGGGCGCGACCGCCGTGCCCGGGCCGGGTACCGCATGGCAGACCTGGGGGCTCGGAGCGCACGGCCGTACCGTCAACCCCTGGCGTGCCGACCGCACGCCGGGTGGCTCCTCGGCCGGTTCCGCGGCGGCGGTCGCGGCCGGCCTGGTGCCGCTGGCGACCGGCAGCGACGGGGCGGGGTCGGTGCGGATCCCGGCGGCGTGGTGCGGGGTCCTCGGCCTGAAGGTCACCGGGGGCCGCCTCCCGTCGGCCGACCCTACGGGGCTGGCGGCGCCCGGCGTGCTCGCGCGGTACGCGGCGGACGCGGAGGCCTACTGGCGGGTGATGGCCGGGGCGGCGGCGGGAGTGTCCGGCGCGCTCGACGCATCCCGGTCCGACCCACCCGTCACCGATCCGCCCACCACCCATGCACCCACCACCGATCCGCCCACCACCCATGCGCCCACCACCGATCCGCCCACCACCCATGCGCCCACCACCGATCCGCCCACCACCCATGCGCCCACCGCCGTCTTCTCCCCCGACCTCGGGTTCGCCGGTCCCGACCCGGAGCCCGTGGCCCTGGCCCGCGCCGCCGCCGTTCGCCTCGCGGACGCCGGTGTCGTGCGGCTGCTGCGCCCCGAGGTGCCGCTGCGGCTGGAGGATCCCGGCCCGGCGTGGCTGGCGCTCCGCGCCGCCGGGGCCGGGGCGGGTGCCGGTGCCGGTGCCGGTGCCGGGGCCGGTGCCGGGGCCGGGGCCGGGGCGGGTGCCGGTGCCGGTGCCGGTGCCGGCAGCGGAGGTGGCGGCGGTCTCGCCGGGGCCGTCCGGAGGGTCAACGACTCCCGGCTGGCCGCGTTCTTCGCGCGGGCCGACCTGCTGCTGACCCCCACGACGCCCCATCCGCCGCACGGCCACGAGGGGCCGGGCGAGCGCTACTCGACGGCGCTCACCTGGGCGTTCAACCTCAGCGGGCATCCGGCGGTCAGCCTCCCGGCGGGGATCGGCCCGGACGGCTGCCCGGCGGGACTCCAGGCCGTGGCGCCGCACGGGCGGGAGGCGCTGCTCCTCTCCGTGGCGGCGCGTGCGGAGGCGGCGACCGGGGTCCTGGTGCCCGGCGGCGGCCTCGGCGAACGGCCGTCGTCCGACCAGCCCTGGCGGATGTAGTTGCATGCGCATATAGTGTACAGGCGTCTTACTGCTGCACGCCTACCATCTGGGGGAAGACCGTGAGCACCCGCCGTTTCCTGTTCCTGCTGGGCAGCGCCCGCAGCGCCGGCAACACCGAACTGCTGGCCCGCCGGGCCGCCGAACAACTGCCCGCCGACGTCGAACAGCGGTGGCTCGCCCTCGCCGAGCACCCGTTGCCCGACTTCGAGGACCTGCGTCACGACGAGGACCACGTCCGCCCCACCGAGGGCAACGCGGGCCTGCTGCTCGACGCCACGCTCGCGGCGACCGACATCGTGATCGCCTCGCCCCTGTACTGGTACACGCTCTCCGGCCACACCAAGCGCTACCTGGACTACTGGTCGGGCTGGCTGCGCACCCCCGGCCTGGACTTCAAGGCGACGCTCGCCGGCCGCACGCTGTGGGGGGTCACCGCGCTCGCCCACGAGGAGTCGGTGGTCGCCGACCCGCTGGTCGGCGCGCTGCACAACTCGGCCGCGTACATGGGGATGCGGTTCGGCGGAGTGCTGCTCGGCAACGGCAGCAAGCCCGGTGACGTCCTGAACGACACGGAGGCGCTCGCGCGCGCCAAGACGTTCTTCGCCCGGGAGGCGCCCCTGGCGCGCTTCCCCTACGAGACCGAGCCGGAGCCCGGGACGGAGCCGACTACGCGGTGATGTCCCTCGTCGTGAACCGCGCCCACGCCGCCGAGCCGAAGACGGCCACGTACAGGGCCTGCAGGCCGAAGTTCCTGCGCAGTTCCTCCCAGTAGACGGGATCGCGCATCAGGTCGGCGAAGGACAGCCAGTAGTGGGAGAACAGATACGGCTGGATCGCGTGCAGTTGAGGGATCTGGTCGAGGATCTGGACGGTGATCAGCAGCCCCACGGTCGTCGCCATCGCCGCGATGCCGCTGTCGGTGAGCGTGGAGACGAACAGGCCGAGCGCGGCCACGCCGAGCAGGGAGGCGGCTACGGACAACGCGATCAGCAGGGCCCGCGCCAGGCCGTCGGCGAAGGAGATGCGGGTGCCGGAGATCGTCGTGAGGTCGCCGAGCGGGAACAGCAGCGCGCCGACCGCGAGCGCCGACACCGTGACGACGAAGGTGGCCAGCAAACAGAAGGCCACCGTGACCGCGTACTTGGCGAGCAGGAGGCGGGTGCGGCCGGCGGGGGCCACCAGGAGGTAGCGCAGGGTGCCGGCGTTCGCCTCACCGGCGAGCGCGTCGCCCGCGACGACCCCCACGGCCATCGGCAGGAAGAACGGCAGCGTGGCCGCGAGCGCGGTGAACACCAGGAACAGGCCGTTGTTGGTGATCTGCGCCATGAAGGCCGGCGCCTCACCGCCGCCGCCCCGCTGCCCGGCCGTGGAGCCGTCCCCGGTCTCGATCTTCACGGCGATCCCGACCAGGACCGGCACGGCCGCCAGTACGGCCAGCAGGGCGAGGGTGCGCCAGCGACGGAGGGTGACGGTCAGTTCGCTGCGGAAGAGGCCGAGGGTCCACAACGGGCGGGTCCCTCGGACGCCCTCGGCCCGCACCGGTGCGGCCGTTGCCGCCGTTTCAGCCGTGGACGCCGTTGCGGCCGTTTCAGCCGTGGACGCCGTTGCGGCCGTTTCAGCCCGCGACATCGAACCCCTCCCCCGTGAGTGCCACGAACGCCTCCTCCAGCGAGGCCCGCTCCGCGCCGAAGCCGCGCACCCGGACGCCCGCCGTCACCAACGCGGCGTTCAGGTCGGAGAGTTCCAGGTCGCCGGGTTCGCCCGTCACCCGGTCCTCGGTGACGACGACGTCGCCCACCCCCTGTTCCTTCAGCACGTGGGCCGCGTCCGCCGGGTCCGGGGTGGTCACGACGAGCCGGCCGCGTGCCCGGTGCGCCAGGTCGGCCACCCGGCCCTGGACGAGGAGGCGTCCGCGCGCCATCACGGCCGCGTGCGTGCAGACCTGCTCGATCTCGTCGAGGAGGTGGGAGGAGAGGAAGACGGTGGTGCCGTCGGCGGCCAGCTCGCGGACGAGGACGCGGATCTCGCGCATGCCCTGCGGGTCGAGGCCGTTGGTCGGCTCGTCGAGGACGAGCAGGCGGCGGGGCTGGAGCAGGGCCGCGGCGAGGCCCAGCCGCTGCTTCATGCCGAGCGAGTACGCCTTCGCCTTCTTGCCGGCGGCGGCCGTCAGCCCCACCCGCTCCAGTGCCGCCGCCACGCGCGGGCGCCGGGTGCGCGGATCGGCGGTCGGGTCGGCGGCGTCGTAGCGCAGGAGGTTGTCGCGGCCGGACAGGAAGCCGTAGAGGGCCGGGCCCTCGATGAGGGCTCCGACATGCGGAAGGACGGTGCGGGCGGCCCGTGGCATGGGCCGCCCGAGCACCCGGGCCGTACCGGAGGTCGGTTCGACGAGGCCCATCAGCATGCGGATCGTGGTGGTCTTGCCGGAGCCGTTCGGGCCGAGGAAGCCGAAGACGCTGCCCGCCGGGACGGCCAGGTCGAGGCCGTCGACGGCGAGCTGCCCGCCGCGGTAGCGCTTGGTGAGGGCGCGGGTGTGGATGACGGTGTCTCCCGCCTCCGGCGCCGCCCCGGGTGCCTCCGCCGCGTCGTCGTCCATCGGCTCCCCCGATCCGCTGTCCACTGGTGACCGTCAGGCCGCTTGTGCCCCGAGCCGGCCGCTCACCACTCCGAGTCGACTTCTCACGCCCCGAGCCGGCCGCTCACCACTCCGAGTCGGCCGCCTTCACCAGGGCTTCCTTGGTGACGGCACCGACGTAGACCTTGCCGTCGTCGGTGACCAGGGCGTTGATCAGACGGGTGGAGAAGACGGTGCCGGAGCCGAACTTGCCGGTGACCTTGTCGCCGAAGGAACCCAGGAAGCCGCCGAGAGCGCCAGCGTCGGGCAGGTCCCCGGCGGAGGCGGCACCCGTGGCGCCGGTGGCGCCGGTGTCGAAGGTGGCCACGGACGTCCAGCCGTCGCCGAGGACATCGAGGCCGGCCAGGTTCTCACCCAGCTCCTTCTCGGAGGGGACGCCGGAGTCCTCGGGCACCTCGGCCGGGTCGGCGGCGTCCCCCTCGGTCACCTTCGCGCCCTCGGGCGGGGTGAACTCGAAGGTGGAGGCGGCCGGCTCGGCGAAGCTGACCTGGGTGAAGCCGGCGTCCACGACGGCCGCGCCGCCACCGCTCGGGGTGAGCGTGAACTTCAGCGGCAGCCCGGTCTCCGCGTCCACGGCCACACTGATCGCGCCGACGGTCGAGCCGGACTGCTTCGGCTTGACGACCAGCTTGTAGGCGTCGCGGCCGGCGACCTGGACGGTGCCGTCGACCGTGACCGAGGTGGTGTCGTCCACCGCCTTCAGGGCTTCCTCGGTGAGCTCCCCGGGCGTGGCGGGCACGGGCGTCCCGTCGTCCTTCGCGCTCTCCTCGACGGTGGAGTGGTAGACCTCGTCGGAGGCGCTGTCGTACGCCCACACGTCCGTGCCGTTGTGGATGACGCTGTACTCGGCGGCGTCCTCCAGGAGGGAGAGTTTCTGCCGGTCCGGGCCGTCGGCGGCGACGCGCAGGGTGTGCGTGCCGGAGGCGAGTTCGGTGAGCTTGGCAGAGGGGTCGGCGGACGAGCCGCCGCTCTCCCCGGTGGCCCCGGAGAGCAGCCCGCTCTCCAGGCCGCCCAGGTCGGGCAGGCCCAGATCGGTACTGATCTTCACGGTGCCGGAGAGCTGCTGCACGTCGGACGCGGCGATCTTCTCCAGGAGCTGGTGCGCGCTGATCTTCGGCAGGTCGGGGTCGCCGGAGTCGGCCAACGCCGGGACGAGCCCGATCGTCGCCGCCGCGACACCCGCCACGGTGACCGGAACGACGTACCGCACGGCCTTGCGCCGTCCGACGCGCGGGTCGTCGTCGGTCTCCCCGGCGCGCGTGCTGTCGTCGGATGCGTACGGTGCCATGTGTGCCTTACCTCCGTCGTCGGCGGCGGCTGGTCATGTCGCGAACGACCCCACCCCAAGCCGCCATTCTCACCCGAATCGGTGAGGAGTGGGGTTTTCCGTGGTCTCCATCTGACCAAATCGGCCACCCACATACGTCAACCCGAGGACTCAACTCCGCCTCCCCCTGCGGTATGACACGGAGGCGGGGCGGCCGGCGGTTACCCGTAGGGGACGACGCGGAGTTGAGAGCGATGCTGAGGGGACGACGCGGAGTTGGGGGGGGGAGGCTGAGGGGACGACGCGGAGTTGGGGGGGGGAGGCTGAGGGGACGACGCGGAGTTGGGGCGATGCGGAGGCGACGGCGGCACGGTGGCCGGGCGGATGGCACCGAGCGGGGTGGCCGGGCGGATGGCACCGAGCGGGGTGGCCGGGCGGATGGCACCGAGCGGGGTGGCCGGCCGGGTGGCCTCGCCTCACCCGGCCCGGTGCACCACCGCGTCGCACAGTTCCATCAGCGCCTTCTTGGCCCCGCACTCCCGCAGGGGCGCCAGCGCGGCCCGCGCCTCCTTCGCGTACCGCACGGTGTCCGCACGGGCCTGCTCCAGCGCGGGGTGGGCGCGCAGGGCGGCCAGTGCCTCCGCGTGCCGTGCGTCGTCGCTCAGGTCGGAGTCCAGCAGCTCGCAGAGCGCCACGTCCTCGGGCCGCGCCAGGCGCTCCGCCCGCTCCCGCAGCCGGAGCACGGGCAGCGTCGGGATCCCCTCCCGCAGGTCCGTACCCGGGGTCTTGCCCGACTCGTGGGAGTCCGACGCGATGTCCAGGACGTCGTCCGCGAGCTGGAAGGCGACTCCCAGCCGCTCGCCGTACTGCGTCAGCACGTCCACGACCGTGTCGTCGGCGCCCGACATCATCGCGCCGAACCGGCACGAGACGGCCACCAGCGAGCCGGTCTTGCCGCCCAGCACGTCGAGGTAGTGCTCGACCGGGTCCCGCCCGTCCGTCGGCCCCGCCGTCTCCAGGATCTGCCCGGTGACCAGCCGCTCGAACGCCTCCGCCTGCACCCGGACCGCCTGGGGCCCGAGGTCGGCGAGGATGTGCGAGGCGCGGGCGAAGAGGAAGTCCCCGGTGAGGACGGCGACCGAGTTCCCCCACCGTGTGTTCGCGCTCGGCACCCCGCGCCGTACGGTCGCCTCGTCCATCACGTCGTCGTGGTACAGCGTGGCCAGGTGGGTGAGCTCCACCACCACGGCCGACGGCACGATCCCCGGCGCGTGCCGGTCGCCGAACTGTGCAGAGAGCATCACGAGCAGGGGCCGGAACCGCTTTCCGCCCGCCCGCACCAAGTGCTGGGCGGCCTCCGTGATGAAGGGAACCCCGCTCTTGGTGGCCTCGAGCAAGCCTTCCTCGACAGCCGCCAATCCGGCCTGGACATCGGCTTCCAGAGCCTGGTCCCGCACGCTCAGCCCGAACGGCCCGACGACGGTCACGAGGGGTCTCCTGTCTGCTGGTGTCTACTGGCGGTTACACGGTTTGTCGATAGGTCGCTGCCATCACTCGAGTCAGCGTATCCGGTCACGTTTCGATCACTGATAAGCCCCCACGTCCCCCGGCCCCCCAGGTCGCTCGACCGGGAGGCGACGAGAGGAGCCCGGATGAGCCAGGGCGGCTTCCGATCATGACCGGTATGTTTCTGATCAGCCGATACGAACGGACATTTATCGACTGACCGGGAAGTAGTGATTCATGTCCAGCGCAGAGGTGGACGCCGAATCCGCCGACCGGCCCCCTCCGCGCAACGACGCCGTCCCGGGCCGCCGCTTCCCCGGCCGGCCCGGGGGCCTGCTCGCCCTCTGCGGCCTGACGGCCTGGGAGCGCTTCTCCTTCCTGGGGGTGCAGGCCGTTCTGGTCCTCTACTTCTCCGACGCGGTGGCCCACGGCGGTCTGGGCCTGCCGGCCGGGACCGCCGTCTCCCTCGCGGCGGCCTTCGGCGCCCTCGCCCACCTGGCCTCCGTCGCCGGCGGCCGACTCGCCGACCGTGTCCTGGGCCCGTACCGCGCGGTGCTGTGGGGTGGAGTCCTGACCGCCTGCGGGCTCTACGCCCTGGCCGTGCCCACCGCCGGCACGACCTGGACGGGCCTCGGCCTGATCGTCGCCGGCACCGGGCTCGCCAGGCCGAACGCCGCCACCCTGGTCGGCACGCTTCGGCGCGCCGACGACCACCGCCGCGACGCGGACTTCGCCCTCTACTGCGCGGCGCTCGGCCTCGGCGCCCTCGCGGGACCGGTGATCACCGGCGGGCTCGGCGATCACCACGGCCGGCACTGGGGGTTTCGCGGCGGCCGCGATCGGCATGACGTGCGGCCTGGCGCAGTACGTGACCGGCCGCCGCCACCTGGCCGACCGCCGTCACCTGACCGACCGCCCTCAACCGACCGGCCTCCCCCAACCGACCGACCACCCTCAACCGACCGGCCTCCCCCAACCGACCGACCGCCGTCAGCCGACCGACCACCCTCAACCGACCGGGAGCCTTCACCCGACCGGGAGCCTTCACCCGACCGGGCGAAGGCGCGCCCCTCGATCGGTACCGACGGCCGGCAAGGTCACGGTCTCCCCCCGGTCCCTCGCTCGCTCGGCCCCGGTACGCCGGGCGGCCACCGGATCGTCACCGGGGCCGTGGTCGTCACCGCGTTCACGGTCCACCTGGCCGCGTCGGGGTGACTGACCCTGAGAATTCGTGAACCTGCTCACCCTGATCTCGGTACTGGCCCCGGTCGCCTGCTTCGCGGTGCTGTTCACCAGTCCGGCGGTGACCGCGCGGGAACGCGGCCGGCTGCGTCCGTGCGTCGTACTCTTCCTCGCCTCGACCGTCTTCGACCTCGCCCTCCTCCGGACGTACTCCACCACACTGCTGCCGGGCTCGGCGGGCGCCGGGACCGCGATCCCCGGCTTCGGCTTCCCGGCGAACTGGTACCTGCCGGCGCTCTGCGCCTTCGAGGCCGTCCTCGCGCCGGCGGTGGCGGTCCTGTGGGTACGGCCGGGCCGCCGCGGGCCGGGCGCCGGGCCCACGATCGCGCTCGGGGTCGCCCTCGGCGGTCTGGCGGCCCTGCTGCTGGCGGTGCCGACGAGCGGGCGCGGTGACAGCGACGCGCACCCGATGTCCGGCTGGTGGATCGTGGGCTCGTGCCTGCTGCTCGGCCTCGGCGACGTCCTCGTGAAGGCTTCGGGCCTGTCGGCCACCTCCAGGCTCGCCCCGGCCGCCTTCGCCGGGTGGACCATGGCGCTGTGGTTCCTCTCCGCGGCACTCGCGGGCGGCATCCAGGCGCAGGCCGCGCGGCTCCACGACGACGTGTCCCGGCCCGTCCACTACGGCGTCAGCGGTGCGATCGCGGTCGCCACCGGCCTGGCCGTACTGGCCGCGTCGCCCTGGCTGCGCCGCACCACACACCCCGCCCCCTGACCCCCGCCGCCCGCCCACCGACCCACGAGGGCCCGCGCATCCCCCTGCCGCCCGAACGGCCGCCGTCATGACAACGACGGGCACCACCGGGGAGGTTCCGCCCCCGCCGCCGACCCGCCCTACGGGGCGCCCCGGGGCCACGACCGGACAGTTCCCGCACCCTCCGCACCCCCACCCCCCTCCGCACCCCCCACCCCCCTCCGCACCGCTCCGCCCCCCTCCGCACCTTCCACCCCCCCTCCACAACGCGCCCTTTTAAAAAGGACTTATGACTCATTGTCCGTTTGACCCCTATTGCGATGGCGGGTGACTTGGCTCACTCCACCCCCCACCCCACTCCTCACACCGGACCCTGTGATTCCGCTTTGCCTCAGGTGAGTTGACGTTTTACGACAGCAAAGGATCAAGCACCCCATACTGCGCGGATCATGGTCAATGGGGGTGTGGTGTGATTCCGCCACTTGTTCCGGACATGTGCTCTCGCATACGTTCCGCTCAGTCGGGCGGACGCCGAATCCTGCCGCCGCCCTTCACCACCCATCGACGAACACTCACGCACGGCAGGAGCGGGGGACCCAGGTAGAACGCCGGGCCGTACGTCACGCACGTAACGGCCCCGGCTAGGGGTGAAGTCGTGCCGCCGTACCCGTACGGCGGCCGGCCGGGCACCTCCCCGCCCGAACCCGACAGCTCACCCCGCAGGCGCCGGAGAGGAAGTCCGCCATGTCTGCTGCCACCCAGCCCCGCCGCACCCGCCTCGCCCGCACCGTCGCCGCCGTCTGCACCGGCGCCGCCGTGCTCTCCCTTCCCTTCATGGCCGCCACCAGCGCCTCCGCCGCCCCCACGACGTCGGTCGCCACGACGTCGGCCACCACGGTCGCCGGGTACCCCGACAACCTCGACGGCTGGATCCGCGAGTCGCTCGCGATCATGGCCGAGCGCGGCATCCCGGGCACGTACAACGGCATCCACCGCAACATCCTCCGCGAGTCGTCGGGCAACCCGAAGGCCATCAACCTCTGGGACTCCAACGCGGCCAAGGGCACCCCGTCCAAGGGGCTGCTCCAGGTCATCGACCCGACCTTCGCCGCGTACCACGTGCCCGGCACCTCGTACGACCCGTACGACCCGGTCGCCAACATCACCGCGGCCTGCAACTACGCGGCCGCCCGCTACGGCTCCATCGACAACGTGTTCGGCGCGTACTGACCTGCCCGAGGCTCAGGACACACCCCGCAGAACAGGCCCCGCGGCACACACCCCGCGGCACATGTCCTAGGGGAAGAGGCGTTCGAGGACGACGGCTACGCCGTCGTCCTCGTTCGACGTCGTCACCTCGTCGGCCACCGCCTTCAGCTCGGGGTGGGCGTTGGCCATCGCGACACCGCGCGCCGCCCAATCGAACATCGGGATGTCGTTGGGCATGTCGCCGAAGGCCAGCGAGTCCTCGGGCCTCAGCCCGAGGTGTTCGGCCGCCAGCGCCAGACCCGTCGCCTTGGTGATGCCGCACGGCTGGAGCTCCACCGTGCCCGGCCCCGACATGGTGACGGTCGCGAGCGAGCCGACCACCGAGCGGGCCGTCGCCGCCAACTCGTCGTCGGACAGGGTGGGGTGGCGCAGCAGCACCTTGCTGATGGACTCGCGCCACAGGTCGTCGCGCGACCCGACGCGCAGGGCCGGCAGGGTCGGGTGGGGCATCCGGTAGCCCGGCTCGATGAGCGTCAGCCCGTCGACGCCGTCCTGGTCGACGGCCGCGTACACCTCGCCGACCTCCGCCTCGATCTTCCCGAGCGCGGTCTCCGCCAGGTCCCGGTCCAGGGTGACCGACCACAGCAGACGGTCCGTGCCGGCGTCGTACAGCTGCGCGCCCTGTCCGCACACCGCGAGTCCCCTGCTGTGCAGGTTCGCCAGCAGCGGCCGCACCCGGGGTGCCGGGCGGCCCGTCACGACCAGGTGGCGGGCGCCGGCCGCCGCCGCCCGCGCGAGCGCGTCGAGCGACCGGTCGGAGAAGGTGTCGTCGCCGCGGAGCAGCGTTCCGTCCAGGTCGGTGGCGATGAGGGAGTACGCGGCGCAGCGCGCGGCATCTGCGAAGGGTGCGGCCATGATCAGAGAATACGGATCCCGGCCGTCCCCAACTCACCGTCCGTGCAGGCCGATCCGCGGGAGAACGGGGAGCGGCGGCCAGAAACGGCTTTCTCACGCAACGCCGGGTACAGGACGGTTGAAGGCCTCTGCACCGATTGGCAACAACATGCTCCGCTACCTACCGCCCTGACCGCCTGGAGCGGTACCGTCCAGGAGTCCAGGGGGGACTTGATCGGGGGGTCAGGTTGAGCAGTGGACGTGTTCGTGTGCTCAGGCCGGAGGAGCTCGGCGAGGGGGATCGGGAGCGCTGGCGTGCGCTGCGCGCCGCGTCCACGGTTCCGCGCAATCCGTTCATGGAACCGGAGTTCACCGACGCGGTGGGCCGGGTGCGGCCCCGCGCGCGCGTGGCGGTGGTGTACGAGGGGCGTGAGCCGGTCGGCTTCCTCCCCCACGAGCGGGGCAGGCTCGGCCGCGGCCAGGCCCTCGCGTACGGCGTCTCGGACGCCCAAGGAGCCGTACTGAGCCCGGGCATCGGGCTGAACGCGGACGAACTGATGCGCGCGTGCTCCCTGTCGAGCTTCGCCTTCGACAACCTGGAGGCGGAACAGGGGCTGTTCCTGCCGCAGGTGGCCGCCGAGTACGCGTCCTACGTCATCGACGTGGAGAAGGGGTACGAGACCTACGAGTCCGGCCTGCGCGCGCAGTCGCCGAAGTTCCTGAAGACGACGCTCGCGAAGGAACGCAGGCTGGGCCGCCAGGCCGGGCCGCTGCGGTTCGTGTTCGACGAGCGCGACCCGGCCGCGCTGCGCACGCTCATGGCGTGGAAGTCGGCGCAGTACCGCAGGACCGGCCGCCGGGACCGGTTCGCGCAGGAGTGGATCACCCGGCTCGTGGACGCCCTTGCCGAGACGCGCGCTCCGGAGTGCTCCGGCACGCTGTCCGTGCTCTACGCCGGTGAGCGGCCCGTCGCCGCCCACTTCGGACTCCGTTCGGCAACCGTGCTGGCCTGCTGGTTCCCGGCCTACGACCCGGAGTTCGCGAAGTTCTCGCCGGGGCTGGTGCTGCATCTGCGGATGGCCGAGGCCTCGGCCGCGGAGGGCGTCGGCCTGCTCGATCTGGGGCGGGGCGCGGCCGAGTACAAGGACTCGCTGAAGACGGGCGAGCTGCCCGTGTACGAGGGGGCGTGGACGCGTCCGGGGGTGGGCGCCGCGCTCCACTGGCTCAGCCGTGAGCCCTCCCGCCGCGCACACCACTTCGTACGGGCCCGGCCGAGGCTCGCGGCGGCGGCCGCACGGACGTTGAAGGGCGCGGGGCGGTTGCGACAGTTGCGGCGATCGTGACGGTCGGGATCACCGGGCCCGCCAGGGAGGGTCGGCATCGCCGGGCCTGGCGGGGAGAGTCGGAACCGCCGGGCCCGGCGGGGAGATTCGGGTGTGGGGCCCGACTCGGGTCCGACGCGCGCAATCGGACGCGGATTCGGAGGGGGGCGGAGGCGGATTCGGAGGGGGGCGGAGGCGGATTCGGAAGGGGGCGGAGGCGGGGTCGGAGACGGGGTCGGCGTGGCCGGAGGCCGTGTCGGCCGGGTCGGAGGCCGGTTGGCCGGGGGCTCGTCGCGAGAGGTGCCCGTGAGGGCAGGGGGACTTCATGGCAGGGGAAGGCTCATGAGACCAGGGGGGTTCATGTCCCGCGCACACGTGGAGCAGGAGATCCGGCGGTTCCTCGACATCGGGCCGGTGCAGGTCGCCGAGCTGGACCTGGAGGGTCCCGGGGCCGCCCTCAGGCCCGGTCCGGGCAGTCCTCCCGTCACCCACGGCGAGGTGTTCCTGCTGGTCAGGAGGGACGGCCGGCCGATCGGCACGCTCCTGGGGCGGGTCCCGGAGGGCGCCGACCCGAAGACGGTCCTCGCCGGCCTGGCCCGGGAGCGGATCGTCCCGGAGCGGGCGGGGAGCGGGAACGGCGCCGAGACAACCGAGCGGTCGTCCGGTAGCGCGGGGGCGGCGCCTCCGGCGCCTTCCGTGCCGTACACCAGTGTCGTCATCGCCACCCGCGAACGCGCCGGGCAACTCGCCCACGCGCTCGACTCGATGCTCGCCCAGGACCACCCCGACTTCGAGATCGTCGTCGTGGACAACGCGCCCGTGACCGACACGACCCGGGACCTGATCGAACGCAAGTACGCCGAACGCGTGCGGTACGTGACCGAGCCGGTGCCCGGTCTCGCCGTCGCGCACAACCGGGGCGTCGAGGCCGCGCGCGGCGAGGTGATCGCCTTCACCGACGACGACGTGGTCGCCGATCCGCGCTGGCTGACCGGACTGACCGCGCCCTTCACCGCCGACCCCGGCCTCGGCTGCGTCACCGGCCTGATCCTGCCGGCCCGGCTGCGCACCCCCGCCCAGGTGCTGCTGGAGAGCCACGGCGGCTTCGCCAAGGGCTTCGAGGCCCGCACGTACGACCCGGCCGACCCGCCCGCCGACGAGCCGCTGTTCCCGTTCACTGCGGGCCGGTTCGGCTCCGGTGCCAACATGGCGTTCCGCCGCTCCGTACTGCGCGCGGTCGGCGGCTTCGACCCTGCCACCGGCGCCGGCACGCCCGCACGCGGGGGCGACGACCTCTACGGGTTCGTCCGCGTCCTCGCCCAGGGCCACCGTCTGCACTACGCCCCGCAGGCCCTGGTCTGGCACCACCACCGGGAGACCTGGCAGGACCTGGAGACCCAGGCCTACGGCTACGGCGCAGGCCTCACCGCTTACCTCACCGCCGTCCTCGTCAACCGTCCCGGCCTCCTCCCCGCGTTCCTCGCCCGGCTGCCCCGCGGCCTCGCCCGCGCCCGCACCCTGACCGCGACCCGCGAGGCGGACGCCGACGGCACCCGTACACCCGGCGCCCACGACGACCGGAGCCATCCCTGGCCACGCCGTCTGTCCCGGTTGCAGCGCCGGGGGATGGCGTACGGACCCATCGGCTACCTGCGGGCCCGGCGGGCCCTGCGGGCGGCTCTCGTCGCCCGGGAGTCACGATGACGGGGGCCGAGGACGACAGAAGTGGCATAGGAGGTACGGGGACCGGGGCGAGCAGCGCGGAGACCGGGGCCAGTGGCTCGGGGGGCGACACGGGTTTCCCGGTCTCCGGTTCCCGGGTCTCCGGTTCCCCGACCTCCGGTTCCCCGGTCTCCGGGGGGAGCATCCCCGTGTTCCTTTACCACGCCGTGATGGAGGACCCGCCCGACTGGATCGCGGAGTTCACCGTCACTCCGCGGCAGTTCGCGGCGCAACTCGACGCCGTCGTGGACAGCGGCCGTACGCCCGTCACGGTCAGCGCGCTCGCCGACCATCTCGCCGGGCGGGCGCCGCTGCCCGCCCGGCCGGTGCTGCTGACCTTCGACGACGGCTTCGCCGACCTGCCGGGTCCGACCGCCGAGGCGCTGGCCGCGCGGGGCCTGGCCGCCACCGCCTATCTGACCACCGGCGCCATCACCCCGGGCGGCCGCAGTCTGCTGCCGCCCGCCCCGATGATGCGCCTGGAGCAGGCGGCGGAACTCGAACGGTGCGGCATGGAGGTCGGCAGCCACACCGTCACGCACGCCCAGCTCGACACCCTGCCGCCCCGGGACCTCGTGCGGGAACTGCGCGACTCGCGGGCCGTCCTGGAGGACGCGCTCGGGCGCGGCGTCCGCCACCTCGCCTACCCGCACGGCTACAACAGCGGGCGGGTGCGCCGTACCGCGGCCGCCGCCGGCTACGAGACCGCCACCGCCGTACGGCACGCGCTCAGCTCCGACCGGGACGAGCGGTACCGCATCGCCCGGCTCATCGTGCGCCGCAGCCACACCGTGGCCGACGTGGAGACCTGGCTGGCGGGCGACGGGGTGCGGGTCGCGCCCTACCGGGACGGCGCGAAGACGGTCGCGTGGCGGTGGTACCGGCGGGCCCGCGCCGTGGTGCGCGGGCCCGTGTTCGCGGGCTGAGTCCCGGCCCGTTCGGTAGGCGGTCTCCGGTCCCGCGCCTCCCTACCCCAGGGGCTGGTTGAGATAAGGGTCGGAGACCGCCTTGCGCAGGCTGTTCCACGCCTGGTCGTCGGCCAGCGCCAGATCGCAGTGCGGGCCGGGGTCGCGATAGTTCCACTGGAGCGCCGCCTTGACCCCCGTCAGCCCCTTGAGGACCGACGGCACCTGCGCGTACCACTCTGCCTGGCGGCCCGGGCGGGACGGGTCGTTCGCGGTGCCGAACTCGGACAGCATCAGCGGCTTGTCGTCGGAGATGTTCTCGCGGATCCAGTCGTGCGTGGCCTGCTGGGTCTGGGCGAAGGTCAGCCAGTCCGCCTGGTGACAACGGAAGTAGTTGTACTGGTTGTAGGCGACCCAGTCGACGTAGTCGTCGCCGGGGTACATCCGTTCGATCACGTCGGCGTGCTCCAGGTAGCCGGTGGTGATCCACGTCCACACCACATTGGTCACGCCCAGGTCCCGGAACCGGTCGTGGATGTGCCGGTAGGCCCGGACGTAGTCCTCCGGGGTGCCGTTGGCCGGGGTGCGGGTGTCCATCTCCAGGTCGAAGGAGAGGAACACCTTCTCCCCGAACTCCTTGACGCGCCTGGCCTGGACGTCGATGACGGACGCGTCGAGGTCGCCGTCGGCTATCTGCTTCCAGGTGGGCTGCTGGGCGTCGGTGCCGCCCCACCACTTGCTCTCCCAGGACAGCAGCAGCAGGTGGTCGTCCGCGGCGACCCGCTGCTCCTCCGCCGTGAGCAACTGGCCCTCCAGCCGATCGCCTTCGACGAGGGACATGTCGTGGTACGTGTACACGACATCGAGTGTGCGGCCGATGCGTTCCTCGTAGTCGCGGACCTTCTCGGAGAGATTGCTCTTGTCGTGCGGCACGAACGCGCCGAACCAGGCACCGCAGGGCGGTTCCAGCAGTGCCGTCGGAGCGCACTCCCCGCCGACGGCCGAGGGCCGCGACCCGGAGGCCTGGTCCGGGTCGGAGCCGGCTTCCCACGGGCCGGGGGCGTCACGCAGGACCAGGCAGGCGGTCAGGACGGCGCACAGAGCGGTGGCGACCGCGAGCAGGAGGAGATAGCGGGGGCGGGGGCGGGGAGTGAGGCCGCCCGACGGGTCGGGACCAGCGGATCGCCGGGCGCCGGATGCGTGGGGCCCGGCGGACCTGCGGGGGATGGGCAAGCGGCGCGGGCGCCGGTGGCGGTGGCGGTGGCGGTGTGGACGGCGGTCGTCAGCGGACGGGCGGCCGTCATCTGAAGGGTGGGGCAGCCTCACAGAACAGAACCCTTCCCATTCCTCGGCGGGGAGGCGCGCAGCCGCGGGCAGAACGCGGCGACCGTGGTCAGCAGCGTGAGCGTGAGCAGAACGCGCTGCGCGCTGAAGGCGTGCGAGGCGATGAAGACCGTCGCGGCGAGCAGCACGACGGCCACGCTCACGAAGACGGTCAGCATCAGCCGTTCCAGCAGGTCGGAGTGGTGCTCGAAGGCCGGGTCCCGGAGCTCGACCGGCCCGGCGGCGGGGGCCGTCACCAGCGCGGGCCCGCAGATTCTGAGCAGGGCGGCGCCCGGCCCCGCCGCCAGGAAGGCGATCACCGCGGCGCCCCTCAACGGGGAGCCGCCGGGCAGTGCGAGAGCGGACAGGGCGAGCCAGCCGCCGAACGGGGGCAGCATCCGGACGACGAGTTCCTGCGGGGTCACCGGCCCGCCTCCTTCAGTGCGTACGCCGTCCCGGCGTCGTTGGCGGCCACCCGCTCGAACAGGGGTGACGCGGCGATCGACCGCTCGATGCGGTCCAGTTGCCCCTCGGTGAGGAACCCGTTCATCTCGGCGTCCGCGAACTGGCCGCGGGTGAGGAGGAGATAGGCGCGGCCGGGTGCTTCCACGGCGGACATGTCGCGGGCCAGGGTGGCGGCCGGGTCGCGCACGATCCGGTCGACGTGCTCGCGGGCGTCGTCGAGGAACCAGTAGTGGTCCACTCTCCAGTACTGGTCGAACGCGAGCGGATAGTTGCGGTCGGCCGCGACGACCAGGGAGTCGTCCGGCGCCTGGTCGAACACCTGCTGGGCCAGGTCCACTTCGGCCGGCGGGAAATAACTGATGCGGTCCTTGCCGGAGTAGCTCGGCACGAAGGCGAGGGTGCCGACGAGGAGGGCGAGCAGCGGCAGCCAGACATAGCGACGGGGCTCGCGCCCCTTGCCGGGGCCTGGGCCGGGACCGGAGCCGGGACCGGGACCGGAGCCGGGACCGGGGCCGGAACCGGGACCGGGACCGGAGCCGGGACCGGGGCCGGAACCGGGACCGGGACCGGAGCCGGAACCGGGACCGGGACCGGAGCCGGAACCGGGACCGGGACCGGAGCCGGAGCCGGGACCGGGGCGGGAGCCGGTCCCGGGGCCGGGGCGGGAGCCGGTCCCGGGGCCGGGGCCAGATTCGTGGCTGTGGCCGGAGTCGCGGTTGTAGCCGAGGGCGTGGCCATGGCCGGGGTCGCGGCCATGGCCGGCCTGTCGGCTGTTCTCCATCGCCGTCAGGGTGCGTACCTGCGGCAGCAGCGCCGCCGCGGCGAAGAAAGCGGCGCCGGGCAGCATGAACATCAGCACCCGGAAGATCATCTCGCTGCCGTAACTGCTCGCGCCGAGCATCGGCAGCGGTGCGGCGGCGAGCAGCAGCAGCGGCATCGCGCGGTGGCGCAGCACCGGCTGGCGCAGCACGCCCACGACGGCGAGCAGCAGCACCGACGCCGACAGCAGCCGGGCCGCCCAGGAGGTCGTCACCGCGCCCGTGCCGGTCGGGGTGGCGCCGTATCCGGTGGAGACGTTGCCCCCGATGTCGCCGATCGAGCGGATCATCTCGGGCATCGTCGCGGAGAGGAAGGGCAGCGCGGCCGTCAGACACCAGGCCAGGAAGATCACCGCGGTGGTGATCAGCGGAACCTTGTCCCGGTAGTGGCGGACGAGGAACAGGGCGGCCAGCGAGACGATCAGCATGCCCGGGGTGAGCTGGTGCGAGATGACGACGGCGACGACCAGCACGGTCAGCAGCACCGTCCACACCGCTTGGCGCTGCTGCGCCGCCGTCCGGCCGGGACGGCCGTAGCGGCGCAGGACGACGGCGAGCACGCCGAGGTGCAGGGCGAAGGCCACGGACTGCGGGGAGAAGTAGTCCTGGCCCACCCAGTTCGCGACGTAGAAGAGCCAGACCGCGGTCCAGATCAGGCGCCGGTCGTCGGTGAACGTGCGGTAGAGCAGCAGCAGCGGAAGCAGCAGCATCAGGCTGGAGACCAGCGGCCACCAGGCCATGAACTGCGCGGCGGAGTCCACGCCGAGCAGTTTGACCAGCGTGGCCTGTGCGGCGAAGAAGCCGGGCCACTGGTCGTAGACGGCCAGGTCGCCGAGGACCTCCTCGCTCTGCAACCGGCCCGCCGTCAGCAGGTGGTCGATGATCGCGTCGTGCTTCCACGCCCACGCGTACAGCGGTGTCGGGTAGAGCACGGCCTGGGTGGCGCGCTCCATCGCCAGCAGTCCGAGCACGTACGCCGGTGCCCAGGCGGGGTGGCGGCGCGGGCCGCGCACGGTGAGCCAGAAGCCGGCGGTGAGGACGGCCAGCCCCGCCCAGAACGTGGGATGCACCGCGGTGACCAGACCGAAGTCGTCGAGGTCGGAGACGTCGGTGTGGGTCACCGCCCAGACCCACAGGGCGAGGGCGACCAGCAGGGCGACAGCCGGATGGAACGCGGTGTTCCACCAGGGGCGGGCGGGAGGGAGGTCGGAGAGGTCACTCACGGACCCGCCGGGCTCACCACCTACCGGAGCGGCGACTTCCGGAACGGTCGCGATCGTGGTCGCGGTCGCGGTCGCGCTTGCGGAGGCCGAGACAGGCTCCGGCTGGGACGCGGTGGCCACGTCGGTTCCCGGGCCCGGTACGGGCTCCGGTTCGGATCTGCCCCGTGAAGTGGTTGGCGGACGCACGACGGTTCCCCCCTGGCGTTCGGCTCTGAGCTTGATCAGTCGCTGGACGGGTCTCGGTTCCGGTCGGTGGGACGGGTGTGCACGGGCGGTCGGTGCGGACGGGTGCGCCGCAGCGAGGCGTGCGGACGGTACGCGGCCTCGGCCGGCGCATCAGCCGACGCCCCGGTCGGCGCCCCGGTCAGTTCATCGGTCGGTTCATCGGTCAGTGCCTCGGCCGGTGACTCGGCCCAGCGGACGGACAGGAGCAGGACGAGCAGGAACAGCAGGAGGAGCAACGGCGGCGCGACGGGTGCGAACGCATCTCTCCCGGCCCAGCCCCCCACGGCGGTGAGAGAGACGACCCCCCAGCGCGCGGCCCACGGCAGCCGTCCGCCCAGCCGGTCACCCAGCCGGTCACCCAGCCGGTCACCCAAGCGGTCGCCCACCCGGTCGAGCAGCAGCCACAGGAGGATCAGGCACAGCAGTTGGCAGACGGGCGGTACCCATCGCAGCAGCGGTTCGGGCCCGGGCAGGGCCAGTGTCTCGGCGAAGAAAGCGGCCGTTTCCCGATAGAACGTCCCACCCAGCTCCCTCGGTTCCCGGCCGAGGGCGACCGGAACGGAGTACAGGGCGAGCGCGATCACCCCCAGGGTGGTCCCGGGAAGCCAGGTGTCGTGCCGTACGCACAGGGTCACGGCGGCCACGAACAGCACGAGCAGCAGGAGCCCGGCGACGATCGCCGTGGCGGGCAGCCGGCCGAGCATCCCGGCCCCGCTCATCGGCGCGGCCAGGGAGTCGTCGATCCAGCCGCCGAGCCACGGCAGGTGCCGCAGCGCCGTCCAGAAGACGACGGCGGTGACACCGAGCAGGCTCCAGAGCCCAGCGCGCAGCCACCGCTGGCCACGCTCCGACCAGATGCCGTCGCCCTCGTAGCCGGGCTCCGGCGCGCATGGCGCCCCGGTGCTCTCGGCGGGCGCGGCGGCTCCCTGACGGGACCGGACGATCACGGCGAGCGTGTCCGCCTCCAGCGCCTCCCGTTCGTAGCCGGGACGTCCTATGAACAGCGCGACGGTGTCCTCGTCGGAGGCTCCGCGGTCGTGCGCCGCCCGGCGGGCCCAGCTCGTGCCGTATCCGGCGGTGGCGTTCAGCCGGGCGGGCCGGGCACCCTCCCCGACGGGCCCGTCGACCGGGGCGAGGGCGGGATCGGCCCGGTCGGCGAGGGGCCCGGACGAACCGGCGGCACCGGGGGCGGGCGGGCGCAGCGCGGCGCGCAGGCCGATCACCGAGACGACGGCGATCAGCGACATGCTCAGCAGCACCGCCCAGCCCGCGCCGGCGATGCCGGCCGGGGTGAACAGCACGGCCGCGCTGCCCAGCACCAGCGTGCACATGGCGCCCTGGAGCGCGGCCAGCACACCGGTGCGGCCCTGCACGCGCAGCACCCCGATGTACAGCTCCACCACGACCCGCGGCAGCGCCCCCGCGGCCAGCAGCCGCAGCACGGTGGTGCCGTGCTCGGCGTAGTCCGCGTTGAACGGCAGCAGGATCTGCGGCGCGAACACCACCAGGACGAGCACCACCGGCACGAGCAGCAACGTCATGCGGCGCAGTGCGCCGCGCACGCCGTCGGCGAGGTGGCGCGGGTCGTGCGAGGCGTGCGCGGTGAGGGAGGAGGCCATGTTGATGGCCATGAACTCCATCGTCCCGCCGACGGTGTACGCCACGTAGAAGTAGCCGTTCTCGGCGGCGCTGAAGCGGACCGCGACCATCACCGGCAGCAAATTGATCATCGCCAGGCTGAACAGCGCGCCCAGTGAGTCACCCGCCAGGAAGCGGCCCATCTCCCTCAGCCTGGGCGGCTCCAGGTCGCGATCGGCGGCGGCCTGGCGCGGGATGAGTCTGCGGAAGATCAGCCAGCCGAGCGGCAGCGTCGAGAAGGCGATGGCGACGGCCCAGGAGACGAAGATGCCGAGCACCGGCAGCACGCCGGCGAACACGACCAGCAGGACGAGCTTGCCGAGGGAGAACACCGCGTTGCCGACCGGCACCCACCCCGATCTGCGCAGTCCGGTCAGCACTCCGTCCTGGAGGGTGAGCAGTGCCCACGCCACGCAGGCGACGACGAACGCCGCCCCCGCGAGCGGGGTGCCGAGCGGCGCGTACGACGCCCCCCACAGGTCGAGGGTGAGCAGGAAGACCGACGCGGCGATCGCCACGACCACCGAACTCGCCGCGTACGCCCGCCACACCAGGGGGCCCGTCGCCCGTCCCGCGCGCGGGACGAAACGGACGACGGCGCCGATCATCGTCGTCGCCGTGATGCTGGCGAGCAGTCGCATGCCGGCGATCGCGGCGGAGCCCTGCCCGACGGCCTCCTCGGAGTAGTAGCGGGCGGCCACCAGCCAGAACCCCAGGCCGAGCACGGCGGAGACGCCCGTGCTGAGCATGAGGAAGTAGGCGTTCCTGAACAGGGAGTCGGAGCCGTGGTCGCGAACCTCCGGCGCGGGGCCGACGGCGCCCCCAGCGGGACCGGCGGGCGGGCCGGCGGGCGGACCGGCGGGCGGACCGGCGGGCGGACCTGCGGGCGGACCGGCGGGCGGACCGGCGGGCGGACCGGCGGGCGGACCGGCGGGCGG
>NZ_JBHWKO010000044.1:0-69412 GCF_042731035.1 Streptomyces sp. NPDC059895 | reverse complement strand
GGAGCGTGGCACCGATGTCGGACGTACGGGTCGTCGTCATCGACTGCACGGACACCGGGGCGTCCCCGCCGACCGCCACGGAGCCGACCTGGATCTGCCGGCTCTTCCGGCGCTCGGCGAGCTTGGTCGGAACGGACGGCATGCCGAGAGAAATCGCAGTCATCTGCTGTGCAACCCCAAGTCGTGGATCAAGGTCCGGTCCCGTGAGCAGCGGGCTCCGGGCTTCGAGATTACGGCACGGGCACTGGCCGGAGCACATCCCGCCGGTCAAACCCACTCGATGGGGAACCACGGGGCCGGGACGGCGAACGGCCGGGCACCCAGGGTGCCCGGCCGTCGGGGAACGGTGCGTGGCTAGGAGATTCTGACGGGGTTGACCACGTCCGCGATCAGCACCAGGATCGTGAAGCAGATGAAGATCCCGGCGACCACGTAGGCCACCGGCATCAGCTTCGCCACGTCGAACGGGCCGGGGTCCGGGCGGCGCAGCACCTTCGCGAGGTGGCGTCGCAGGGATTCCCAGAGGGCGCCCGCGATGTGGCCGCCGTCGAGCGGCAGCAGCGGGAGCATGTTGAACAGGAACAGGGACAGGTTGAAGCCCGCGACCAGCATCAACGCCATGGCGAGCTGCTGGGTGGGCGGGATGTCCAGGGTGAAGATCTCGCCGCCGACGCGGGCCGCGCCGACCACGCCCATGGGCGAGTCCGGCTCGCGGGGGGCGCCGTCGAAGGCCGCGTTCCACAGGGCCGGGATCTTGCCGGGCAGGGTCGCGATGGAGTCGACGGCCTCGCCGATGCGGTCGCCCATCCAGGTCAGGGACTCACCGAAGTCCTGCCGGACGATGCCGGTGGCCGCGCTGAAGCCGAGGAAGCCGGCGGTGACGTACTCGCCCTGCACGATCTGGCCGTCGGCGTCCTTCTTCGCCACCTGGTTGGTGGCGATCGTCGCCTGGAGGGTGAGGTCCTTGCCGTCGCGTTCGACGACGAGGGGGACGGTCTTGTCGGGGTTGCCGCGGATGAGGTCGGACAGCTTGTTCCAGTCGTCCGTGCGGACGCCGGCGAAGGAGACGATCTTGTCGCCGGCCTTCAGGCCCGCGGCCGCGGCCGGGGACGCCGGGTCCTTCGCGGTGCAGTCGTCGCGGTTCTCGCTCTGCTTGATGACGCACTGGGAGACGGAGCTGACCGTGGTGGTCTGCTGGGAGATGCCGAAGCCCATCAGGACGGTGAGGAACAGTCCCACCGCGAGGACCAGGTTCATGAACGGGCCCGCGAACATCACGATGACCCGCTTCCACGGCTTGCGCGTGTAGAAGAGGCGGGTCTCGTCGCCCGGCTGGAGCTCCTCGAACGCGGCGGAGCGGGCGTCCTCGATCATGCCGCGCCAGGGCGAGGTGGAGCGGGCGGTGATCCGGCCGTCGTCGCCCGGCGGGAACATGCCGATCATGCGGATGTAGCCGCCGAAGGGGATGGCCTTGACGCCGTACTCGGTCTCGCCCTTGCGGCGCGAGAACAGGGTCGGGCCGAAGCCGACCATGTACTGCGGCACGCGGATGCCGAAGAGCTTGGCCGTGGACAGATGCCCCAGCTCGTGCCAGGCGATCGAGAACAGCAGGCCGATCGCGAAGACGACTATGCCGAGGATCATCATCAAGGACGTCATCAACGCGCCTCCGCGGTCGTCGTCTGTGCTGTCAGTTCCCGGGACCGGGCCCGTGCCCAGGTCTCCGCTTCGAGGACGTCCGACACGGTCAGTGAAGTTCCCGTGACGGGCGTGCCGTGCTCCTCGACCACCCGCGTCACCGTCTCCATGATCCCGTTGAACGGCAGTGCGCCACGGCGGAACGCCTCCACGCACTCCTCGTTGGCGGCATTGAACACCGCCGGGGCCGTCCCCGCGAGTTCCCCCACGTGCCGGGCGAGGCGGACCGAGGGGAAGGCCTCTTCGTCGAGCGGGAAGAACTCCCACGTCGACGCCTTGCTCCAGTCGAAGGCGGGCGCCGCGTCGGGCACCCGCTCGGGCCAGCCCAGGCCGATGGCGATGGGCCCGCGCATGTCGGGGGGCGTCGCCTGCGCCAGGGTCGATCCGTCCGTGAACTCCACCATCGAGTGGACATACGACTGGGGGTGCACGACGACCTCGATGCGGTCGAAGGGAATGTCGTAGAGCAGGTGCGCCTCGATGACCTCCAGGCCCTTGTTGACGAGGGTCGCGGAGTTGATCGTGATCACCGGGCCCATGGCCCAGGTGGGGTGGGCGAGGGCGTCCTCGACGGTGACGTGCGCCAGTTCCTCCCTCGTCCGGCCGCGGAAGGGGCCGCCGGAGGCGGTGACGACGAGCTTGCGCACGTCGGCGCGGGTGCCGGCGGCGAGCGCCTGGAAGAGGGCCGCGTGCTCGGAGTCGACCGGGATGATCTGGCCGGGCTTGGCGAGCGCCTTGACCAGCGGGCCGCCGACGATGAGCGACTCCTTGTTGGCGAGCGCGAGGGTGCGGCCCGCCTCCAGGGCGGCGAGGGTCGGGGCGAGGCCGATGGAGCCGGTGATGCCGTTCAGGACGGTGTGGCAGCCGGAGGCCGCCAGCAGGGTGGCCGCCTCGGGCCCGGCGAGGATCTCGGGCAGCGGCTCGCCGGTGCCGTACTCCGAGGTGAGCGCCTCGCGCAGGGCCGGGACGACGTCCTCGCGGGCCACCGCGACGGTCCGTACCCGCAGCCGGCGGGCCTGCTCGGCGAGGAGCGCGACCCGGCCGCCGTTGGCGGACAGGCCGGTCACCCGGAAGCGGTGCGGGTTGCGCAGCACGAGGTCGACGGCCTGGGTGCCGATCGATCCGGTGGAGCCGAGGATCACCACGTCCTTGGGGCCGTCGCCCGCGACGGGGTCGTAGACGAGGTGCGGGTCGGCGAGTGGGGCTGGACTGTCGCTCATTCCCCCATTGTGGCCGGAACGGCTGTGCCGGTGGACAGGGTGTCCCCCGGCAAGGTGCGGCGCCCGCCCGCGCCGGACGGCGCACGGGGCGCGCGCAGGCGCGGGACGGGGCGTGGAGCACGCGGGCGGGAGGGGTGCGGGGCGGCCGCGCGAGGCGGGGGAGCGCGGGGCGCTCCCCGGCGACGGGGGCGGGAGTCCGTCGCCGGACGCGGGGGCGGGAGTCCGTCGCCGGACGCGGGGGCG
This sequence comes from Streptomyces sp. NPDC059895, assembly GCF_042731035.1. Lineage (NCBI taxonomy): Bacteria > Bacillati > Actinomycetota > Actinomycetes > Kitasatosporales > Streptomycetaceae > Streptomyces > Streptomyces sp. NPDC059895. The sequence goes on along the minus strand of NZ_JBHWKO010000044.1, from coordinate 66,251 downwards.
GGAGTCCGTCGCCGGACGCAGGCCCGGGAGGCACCGCCGGACGCAGGCCCAGGAGGCGCCGCCGGACGCAGGCCCAGGAGTCCGTCGCCGGACACGGGCCCAGGAGGCGCCGCCGGACACGGGCCCAGGAGGCACCGCCGGACGCAGGCCCAGGAGTCCGTCGCCGGACAGGAGGCACCGCCGGACGCGGACCCGAAAGGCGCCGCCGGGCCGTCCGGCCTCACGCGGCCGGAAAGCACCCCCGGGCCCGGAAGCCCACCACCGGACACAGGCCCCGGCCCCGGCAGCACCACCGCGCGGTCCGGCCGTACTCGGCCGGGCCGCACACGGCCGGGCCGGACGCCGACCCCGGCAGCGCCGTCGGGCGGTGCGGCGGCCGGGTCACCTGATCGGGCGGTGGACGTTCTCCCGGGCGCTCGGGCCGGGTGTCGCGTCGGCGATCCACGGGCCGTCGCCCGAGGGGTCGACGACACCGTGCTCCAGCCACTCGTACGTCCCGGCGAGGACGCCCTTGACGACCTTGCGGTCCAGGTCGTCGCTGTTGGCCCACAGGCGGGTGAAGAGGGCGTCCACCCGCAGCCGGGCCTGCCGGCAGAAGGCGTCGGCGAGCTGGTAGGCCTCGCGGCCGTGCTCGCCGCGGGAGCGCAGCATCTCGGCGCGCACACAGGCCGCGCTCATCGCGAAGAGCTCCGCGCCGATGTCGACGATCCGGCCGAGGAAGCCCTGCTTGGTCTCCATCCGGCCCTGCCAGCGGGACATGGCGTAGAAGGTGGAGCGGGCGAGCTTGCGGGCGTGGCGCTCGACGAAGCGCAGATGCGGGGAGAGGTCGACGCCGTGCCGGAACTCGGCGTACGAGGTCGGAAGCTGGCCCGGTCCGGCCACCAGCCTGGGCAGCCACTTGGCGTAGAAGACTCCCGCGTTCGCGCCCGCCCTGGCCTTGTCCGGGAGGGACTTGTCGGGGTCGATGAGGTCGCCGGCGACGGAGAGGTGGGCGTCGACGGCCTCGCGGGCGATCAGCAGGTGCATGATCTCCGTGGAGCCCTCGAAGATGCGGTTGATGCGCAGGTCGCGCAGGAGCTGCTCGGCGGGGACCGCGCGCTCGCCGCGGGCGGCGAGGGACTCGGCGGTCTCGAAGCCGCGGCCGCCGCGGATCTGGACCAGCTCGTCGGCGATCAGACAGGCCATCTCGGAGCCGTAGAGCTTGGCGAGGGCGGCCTCGATGCGGATGTCGTTGCGGTCCTCGTCGGCCATCTGGGACGAGAGGTCGACGACCGCCTCCAGGGCGAAGGTGGTGGCCGCGATGAAACTGATCTTGGAGCCGACGGCCTCGTGCAGGGCGACCGGCTTGCCCCACTGCTCACGGACGGCCGACCACTCGCGGGCGATCTTCAGGGACCATTTCCCGGCGCCGACGCACATGGCGGGCAGGGAGAGCCGGCCGGTGTTGAGTGTCGTCAGGGCGATCTTGAGCCCGGCGCCCTCGGGGCCGATGCGGTGGGCGGCGGGGACGCGGACCCGGTGGAAGCGGGTGACGCCGTTCTCCAGGCCGCGCAGGCCCATGAAGGCGTTGCGGTGCTCGACGGTGACGCCCTCGGAGGCGGTCTCGACGACGAAGGCGGTGATGCCGCCCCGGTGGCCCTCGGACTTCGGCACCCGGGCCATGACGACCAGGAGGTCGGCGACGACGCCGTTGGTCGTCCACAGCTTGACCCCGTCGAGGACGTAGTCGTCGCCGTCCGGGACGGCGGTGGTGGCGAGGCGGGCGGGGTCGGAGCCGACGTCGGGCTCGGTCAGCAGGAAGGCCGAGATGTCGGTGCGGGCGCAGCGCGGCAGGAAGTGGTCCTTCTGCTCCTGGGTGCCGAACATCTTCAGCGGCTGCGGTACGCCGATCGACTGGTGGGCGGAGAGCAGCGCGCCGAGCGCCGGGTTCGCGGAGCCGACCAGGGCGAGGGCCTTGTTGTAGTAGACCTGCGTCAGGCCGAGGCCGCCGTACCTGGGCTCGATCTTCATGCCGAGGGCGCCGAGCTCCTTGAGGCCGTTGACGGTCTCGTCGGGGATGCGGGCCTCGCGTTCGATGCGGGCCGAGTCGACGTTCGTCTCGCAGAAGTCCCGCAGCTTGGCGAGGAAGGCCTCGCCGCGCCGGGCGGCCTCGTCGGCCGGCAGGGGGTGGGGGTGGATGAGGTCGAGCCGGAAGCGGCCCAGGAACAGTTCCTTGGCGAAGCTCGGCTTGCGCCATTGCTGTTCCCGCGCGGCCTCCGCCACCTGGCGGGCCTCACGTTCGGTGACGGAGGGCCGGGACGGAGACGGGGAGGGGGTGGAGGGTGGTGCGGACATGAGGCTCACCTCGCCGCGAATCGGGATCAGGGACCTTTTTGGTTACCGACGGGTGCTACCCGATCGTTGGTACCCGATCCGGGGCAACCCCACCACCCCTCGCGCGCCGTCCGGCCGCCGGAGACCGCTCGGGGTCCGGCTTCCCGGGCGGCTATTTGCAGGGCCTTCGTGTCCCGGCGGACGGGTGCGCCGGTGTTGCCCCGGGGAGCCTTCCGGGGGACCGTTCGGGTACCACGCTCCCCCGCCGCCGGGCGGTCCACGGGACAGCCGGAGGGTCCGCGGGACAGCCGGGGGACGGTCCGCTCCCCCGCCGCCGGGCGGTCCACGGGACAGCCGGCGGACGGTCCGCTCCCCCGCCGCCGGGCGGCCCGCGGAGCCGTCGGCCGCCGCTCGGATCTCCGTCGGCGGAGATTGCTGTCGAAGCGCTTCGACAGCCTATGGACACCCACCCCCGCTAGAGCTACTGTCGAACCACCCTCACCCGCCCCTGTTCGCACTGCGCACTGTCGAAGCGCTTCACAAAAGCTTGGAGAGCTGGATGGTCACCCTCGCCGAGGTCGCCCAGCACGCCGGAGTCTCGGCGAGCACGGTGAGCTATGTCCTCAGCGGCAAGCGGTCCATCTCCGCGACCACCCGGCAGCGGGTCGAGCAGAGCATCCGCCTCCTCGGCTACCACCCGAACGCGGGCGCCCGCGCCCTGGCCAGCAGCAGGTCCAACATCATCGCGCTGATGATCCCGCTGCGCACCGACATGTACGTGCCGGTGATGATGGAGATCGCCATCGCGGTCGCCACCACGGCCCGCACCCACGGCTACGACGTCCTGCTGCTGACCGGCGAGGAGGGTCCCGACGCCGTCCGCCGGGTCACCGGCAGCGGGCTCGCCGACGCGATGATCCTGATGGACGTCCAGCTCGACGACGAGCGGCTGCCGCTGCTGCGGGGCACCGACCAGCCGTCCGTCCTGATCGGACTGCCCGCCGACACCACCGGACTGACCTGCGTCGATCTGGACTGGAGCGCGACGGGCGCGCTGAGCGTGGAGCACCTGGCGACGCTCGGCCACCGCGACATCGCCGTCATCGGCGAGGCCCCCGCCGTCTACGAGCGGCACACCGGCTTCGCCGAGCGCACCCTCGACGGACTGCGGTCCCGTTCACGGGAGCTGGGGGTGCGGCTGCTGCACCGGCCCTGCGAGGGCGGGTACGACGCGATGGCCGTGACCCTCGCCCGGATCCTCGACGAACGCCCCGGCACGACCGGGTTCGTCGTCCAGAACGAGTCGGCGGTCGAACCGCTGCTCGCGCTGCTGCGCCAGCAGGGCAGGGCCGTGCCCGAGGACGTGTCGGTGGTCGCGATCTGCCCCGAGCAGGTCGCCGTCCAGGCCTCGGTGCGGCTGACGTCGGCCGCCATCCCCGCGCCGGACATGGGACGGCACGCCGTGGAACACCTCGTCGCCAAGCTCGACGGCCGGGGCGAGGACGAAGTGGTGCTGCTGGCACCCGAGTTGACGGTCCGGGCGAGCACCGGCCCGGCGCCGGCCGCCTCCTGACGAACCCCTTCACCCGCACTGCCCCCGCTCCGGCGCGGGGCGGCCCTTGTCTGCACTCCTCCAGGAGCCAGGGAGCACCCCACGTGAATCAGCCTGCCGAAAACCAGACCGGTCTCAGCACCGTGAGCCTCGCGCAGTCCTCCCCCACCGTCGGCACCTTCCGTGAGCGGGACGGCGCTCTGGAGTGGAGCGGCCGTCAGGAGACCCTGCGCATCGAGCCGTGGGGCCCGGACGCGGTCCGGGTCCGGGCGCGGCTCGGCGGTCCCGTCCTCGACGGTCTACCGGGGGCGCTGCTCGCGGACGCCCCGCCGGCCACCGCCACCGTCAAGATCGAGGACGGCCGGGGGCTGCTGACCGTCGGGGCGCTCACCGTCGAGGTGGACGCCGAGGGCGCGGTCCGCTTCCTGCGCACGGACGACCTCGGTGAGCTGCTCGCCGAGGAGCGCGCCCACTTCTGGTGGCCCGGCCCGCGCCTGTACACGGCGGTCGGCAACGGCCACCACCGGCTGGAGCAGCGGTTCGCCGCCTACGACGACGAGAAGCTGTACGGCCTGGGCCAGCACCAGCACGGGCGGCTGGACCAGAAGGGGCTGGTCCTCGACCTGATCCAGCGCAACGCCGAGGTCGGCATCCCGGTGCTGACCTCCAGCCGCGGCTACACCCTGCTGTGGAACAACCCGGCGATCGGCCGGGTGGAGCTGGCGGGCAACGGCACGCGCTGGGTGGCGGACTCGGCCCGTCAGATCGACTACTGGATCACCGCGGGCGCCCCGGCCGAGGCCCAGCGCCGCTACAGCGCGGTGACCGGCCGCACTCCGATGCTGCCCCAGTGGGCGGCGGGCTTCTGGCAGTGCAAGCTGCGCTACCGCACCCAGGACGAACTCCTCGCCGTGGCACGGGAGTACAGGCGGCGGGGGCTGCCGCTGGACGTGATCGTCTGCGACTTCTTCCACTGGACGCACCTGGGCGAGTGGAAGTTCGACCCGAAGGAGTGGCCGGACCCGGCCGCGATGGTCCGCGAGCTGGACGAGCTGGGCGTGAAGCTGGTGGTGAGCGTCTGGCCGTCGGTGTCGCCGCTGAGCGAGAACCACCCGGTGATGGAGCAGCGCGGCTACTTCATCGGCACCCAGTACGGGCCGCTGGCGCACGCCGACTGGCCGGACAAGGAGGTCGCCTCCACGGTCCAGGTGGCCTTCTACGACGCGACCAACCCCGAGGCCCGTGATTTCGTGTGGTCGCGCGTCCGCGACAACTACCTGCTCCCCTACGGCATCAAGGCGTTCTGGCTGGACGCCTGCGAGCCCGAGCTGAAGCCGGGCTTCCAGGAGAACCTGCGCTACTGGGCGGGCCCCGGCCTGGAGGTCGGCAACCTCTACCCGGCCGAGAACGCCCGCACCTTCCACGACGGGCTGCGCGCGTCGGGCGAGGACGAGATCATCACCCTCAACCGGTCGGCGTGGGCGGGCAGCCAGCGCTACGGCGCCGCCCTGTGGTCCGGTGACATCGGCACCGACTTCGCCACCCTGCGCCGCCAGATCGCGGCCGGCCTCAACACCGCGCTGTCGGGCATCCCGTGGTGGAACACCGACATCGGCGGCTTCCACGGCGGCGACCCGGACGACCCGGCCTACCGCGAGGTGATGGTCCGCTGGTTCCAGTTCGGCGCGCTGTCGCCGCTGATGCGCCTGCACGGCTTCCGCGACCCGGGCATGCCGCTGGGCCCGGAGATGACCGGCGGCCCGAACGAGGTGTGGTCCTACGGCGAGGAGGCCGGGGCGATCCTGGAGCGCTACCTGCGGCTGCGGGAGCGGCTGAAGCCGTATGTGCTGGACGTCATGCGGGAGGCGCACGAGGAGGGGCTGCCGGTGATGCGGCCGCTGTTCCTGGAGTTCCCCGACGACCCGGCGGCCTGGACGGTGGACGACTCCTACCTCTTCGGCCGGGACCTGCTGGTCGCCCCGGTGCTGGAGGCGGGCGCCACGGACCGCACCGTGCACCTGCCGGCGGGCGCGCGCTGGACGGACGCGTGGACGGGTGAGACGTACGAGGGCGGTGCGGCGGTGACGGTCGACGCCCCGCTGGACCGGATCCCGCTGTTCCTGCGGGACGGGGCGCGGCTGCCCGTGGCGGAGGCGGAGGAGCCGCGCCGGTGAGACGGGTGCGGCCGGTCCCCCCGGGGAGGGACCGGCCGCACGTACGCCGGATCAGCTGCTGCTGACCGTCAGGTTGTTGGTGGCGAAGTCCAGGCCGCCGGCCGACGAGGTGATCTCGTAGCCGAACTGCACGTCACCGATGGTCTCGTTGCCGAACCAGCCCTTGGTGTCCTTGATCCACGTCAGGATCGGCAGGATGTTCACCGTGCCGGAGCTGGAGTCGGAGGTGCGCAGGAACGAGTAGACCTCGTTGGCGCCGTTGTTGCCCTTGTAGACGGCCCAGGTGTGGCCGCCGAGGGTGACGTTGCCCTGCGAGGTGCCGAGCGGGCCGACCGCGCCGTTGTAGTTGACCCAGAGCATGATCTCGTAGTCGTAGTCCGTGTCCCAGATGTCGTACGACGTGTTGTACGCGCCCGAGGACGGGACCGTGACGTTGTAGCTGCTGGTGAGCGAGGCCAGCGAGGTGATCGTCTTGTTGATCACCTTCTTGGCGTTGGGGTAGGACTTGATGCCGCCGGTGTTGGGGTGGTCGGCCCAGACGCCCCAGTTGGTGCCGGAGTTGGCCCAGGTGCACTGGCTGCCGGCGCCGGAGCCCCAGATGTTGTTGTAGAGCGTGTAGCCGTTCAGGGTCGTGTTGCCCCACTGGTCGCAGGTGCTCCAGACCGCGGCGGAGGCGGGGGCGGCGGCGAGGCCGACGGTGGCGCCGAGCGCCAGGGCGGGGGCCAGCAGGACCTTGGCGAGCCTGCTCGGGGTGCGTGTTGCCATGGTGTCCCTTCCATGGGTGGGGGGAGGTGCGGGGGATTACCACGCCTCCAGACGGAGGACGTGGTCTTCTCCGGCGACGAGGTCGAGCGGCTGCGCGCCGGAGGAAGTCCGGACGTCGACGCGGTGGCTGCGCGTGGGGCGGATCACCGCGGTGGCGCCGTCGGGGTTCCAGGTGAGGTCGATCTCGGCTCCGAACCGGGTACGGACGCCCCGCAGCCGCCCCTGCCGGTACGCCGCCGGCAGCGCGGGCAGCAGGACCAGGCGGTCCGGGGTGGACTGCACGAGCATCTCGATCAGCACGCCGGGCAGGGTGTGCGCGGCGTCCGCGTTGTAGACGTCCCGGTTCGGGTAGTGCGCGCTCATCAGCGAGGCGTGGAAGAAGTTGCCGTCGAGGACCTGGCCGAGGGCGTGCGCGACCCGTTCGCCGTCGCGCAGCCGGGCCGCGACGAGGGCGTGGTGGAGGTGGCCGTGGGCCGAGTCGTTCTCGGCGCCGCGCAGTTCCAGGGCCCGGTGGGCGGCGGCCGCGAGGTCCGGGGTGTCGTAGGGATTGATCTCGTCGAGGGGCCAGACGGCGTAGAGGTGGCTGAGGTGGCGGTGGTCGTAGGTGTCGTCGAGGCCGGGCCAGGCCCATTCGGCGAGGGCGCCGTCGGCGTTGGTCCGGTGCGCGGGGAGGCGGTCGGCGAGGGCGCGCAGCCGGGCGGCGTCCGCCGGGTGGTAGGCGGCGGCGGTGAGCAGCGCGTGGCGGGCCGCGGAGAGGTCCATGGCCGCGTTGAGGGCGCCCCAGCTCCCGCCCGTGGGCCGGTTCTCCGGCGAGTAGGAGGGGACGACGACGAGCCGTCCGTCCTCGTCGGTGCGGGTGAGGAAGTCCTCGTAGAAGGCGGCGACCTCGGCGAGCGCGGCGGCGGTGCGCGGGTCGCGCTCGCCGCGGGTGTCGTCGTGGTCGACGAGCGGCCCGAGCAGCCAGTCGGCGCCGGCGGTCCACAGGTGCAGCGGGTACTCGCGGCTGAAGTGGTACGTCAGCCCGGACTCGCCGTCGGTGTGCGGCGGGGCGACGACGCCCCGGGCGCCGAAGATCGCGCGGGCGTTCTCCCGCCAGTCCGGGAGCTGGCCGTGGATCAGGGAGGCGAGCGCCTCGGTCACCTCGGGCAGGGCGGCGGCGGCCGCGGACGCCGTCTGGAGGTTGACGTTGGCGTCCGTGGTGAACGCGCCCGCCCAGGCGGTGTCCCAGTCGCCCGTCCACAGGCCGGTGAGCCGGGGCGGGTACAGACCGCTCGCGCTGAGCAGGTGGTAGCGGCCGGCCGCGAAGAGCCGCTCCAGCAGGGCCGCTGCGGACGGCCGCTCCAGCAGCTCCGAGCCGGGCAGGGCGCGTTCGCCGGCGTCGCCGCCGAGGTCGAGCGTGACCCGTTCGTAGGCGGTGCGGTGCTGTGCGGTGTGGCGGTCGAGCAGTTCCTCGTACGTGTGCTCCGCGAGGAGGGTCCGCAGGGCGCGGGTCTCCTCGGTGACGTCGCCCTCGCCGGTGTGGCGGCGGACCCGGGTGAGGAGGAGGACGGCGCCGGCGCCCTCGACGCGGGCGCCCGGCGCGGCGAGGGACACCCGGCCGCCGGTGACCGCGACGACGGTGACGCCGGTGTACGCGCGGTCGCTGTCCGGGTAGCGGGCGCGCAGGGTGAGGGCGGCGCCCTCGGGGGTGAGGAGGGTGCCGTGGCCGACGGCCAGCCCGGCCGGCGCGCCGGGGAGCCGGTGGTCCAGGGTGAGGTCGAGGGTGAGGTCGCGGCCGGTGACGTACTGGACGATCACGTCGTCCGCGCGGGAGACGAAGACGCGGCTGGTCCAGTCGCCGTCGGTGGCGGTGGTCTCGCCGGTGGCGAAGTCGACGGCACGGCGGTATCCGGCCCGGTCCGCGGGCGGGCGGCGCAGGCGGGTCTGGAAGGCGGGGTGGAACGGCTGCACCCACTGGAGCGGCCGGCCGTCCGTGAAGCCCTCGGCGGCCGTGAGGTCTCCGGCGAGCAGCCGGTCCTGGAGGGCGCGCAGGCCGGCGGCGAGCTCCGGGGGCCGGGCGTGTTCGCCGCCGTTGGGGCGGACCAGGGTGTGGTGCGTGACGACGACACGGTCGTCGTCCGGGTCACCGGACACGAGGGCGCCGTGGTGGCCGTTGCCGCTGAGGAAGCCGTCCTCCCAGCGGGCGGCGGGGTGGGGCTCCCAGGTTCCGTGGACGGGGCCGGGGTGGTGGCCGGGGTGGTGGCCGGGGCCGGATGCCGGGCCGGCCGGAGGCGCCGCGGGAGGGGCGGGTGTCGTGGGTGTCGTGGGTCTCATGGGCGCAGTACCGCCGCTCCGTAGCGGCCGAGGGTGAGGGTGTCGGTGACCGTGGCGCCGGTGAGGAGGTCGGTGTGGGTGCCGGGCACCTCGACCGTGACCGGCTCGCGTCCGTGGTGCAGGAGGAACAGCAGCTCACCGCGGCGTACGGCCTCGACGTCCGCCGGGAGGCCGTCGAGCACGGGGCGGACGCCGGCCCCGGCGGCGATCCGGGTGAGCAGGGCGCGCAGGGCGTCCGGCTCCGGCAGTGTGGAGACGTACCAGGCGCGGCCGGTGCGCAGGACGGCGGGCAGCCCGTCGAGTTCGCCGCCCTTGTAGGGGATCGTCTCGGCGACCGTGTCCACGTCGGCCTCGATCTCCTCCGACCACAGGGTGCCGGCGAAGCCGTCGCAGGCGACGGTCTCGCCCTGCTCCAGCGGCCACCACTCGTGCAGGACGCGGATGCCGAACAGCTCGCGCAGCCGGGCGTCCATGCCTCCGGCGCGGACCCGGTCGTCCTCGTCGGCGACGCCGGTCAGGAAGCCGCTGACGAGGGTGCCGCCGCCCCGGACGTAGGCGAGCAGGTTGTCGATCGCCGCGTCGGTGAGGAGGTAGAGCTGCGGGACGACGACCAGCCGGTATCCGGTGAGGTCGTGCTCGGGGTGGGCGAAGTCGGTGGTGAGGTGCGCCTCCCACAGGGCGCGGTGCCAGGCGTGCAGGACGACCGGGTGGTCGACGCGGTCCGAGAGGCGGCCGTCCTGGGAGCTCGCCCACCAGGAGTGCCAGTCGTGCAGCACGGCGATGCCGGCGCGGACGCCGCCGCCCGCCGCCTCGGGGCCGATCCGGGCGAGGTCGGCGCCGAGCTGCCGGGTCTCCTGGTAGGTGCGGCCCCGCTCCCCCGCGTGGCCGACCATCCCGGAGTGGAACTTCTCCGCTCCCTGGCGGGACTGGCGCCACTGGAAGTAGCAGACGGCGTCGGCGCCGCGGGCGACGGCCTGGAGGGACCACAGGCGGTTCAGGCCGCGCGGCTTGGGGTGGTTGACGCCGCGCCAGTTGACCGCGCCGGCGGCCTGTTCCATCAGCATCCAGGGCCCGCGGGCCTGCGAGCGGGTGAGGTCCTGGACGAGGGCGCCGTGCTGCGGGCCGAGCGGGTCGCGCGGGTCGGGGTAGAGGTCGACGGAGACGGCGTCCTCCTCCTCGGCCCAGCGCCAGGCGTCGATGCCGAAGAACAGCGGCATGAAGTTGGTGGTGACCGGGATGTGCGGGGTGTGCCGGGCCACGATGTCGCGTTCGGCGGTGTAGCACTCCAGCAGCATGTCGGAGGTGAAGCGGCGGAAGTCCAGCACCTGGGTGGGGTTGCTCAGGTAGTGCGGGGTGCGCGGCGGCAGGACGCCGTCCCAGGTGTCGTAGCCCTGGCTCCAGAAGGCGGTGCCCCAGGCGGTGTTGAGGGCGTCGAGGGTGCCGTACTTGTCGCGCAGCCAGCGGCGGAAGGCGGCGGCGGCCTCGTCGCCGTAGTCGTAGGTGCAGTACTCGTTGTTGATGTGCCACATGATGAGGGCGGGGTGGGCGCCGTAGCGGGCGGCCAGGTCCTCGGTGATGGCGGCGGCGTGCCGGCGGTAGGTGGCGCTGGAGTGCGAGAAGTGCTGGCGGCCGCCCCACCACTCGGTGCGGCCGTCCTCGGTGCGGGGCAGGGTGTCGGGGTGGAGCCGGCCCAGCCACGGGGGCGGGGAGGAGGTGGGGGTGGCGAGGACGACGCCGATGCCGTTGTCGTGCATCAGGTCCATCAGCCGGTCCAGCCAGCCGAACTCGCGCGCTCCGGGCGTCGGTTCGAGCTTCGCCCAGGAGAAGACGCCGAGGGTGACGCAGGTGACGCCCGCGTCCCGCATGAGGCGGACGTCCTCGTGCCAGGTCTCCTCCGGCCACTGCTCGGGGTTGTAGTCGCCGCCGAAGAGGACGCGGCCCCGGGTGGCGTCGTGCAGCGTCGGCCTGTTCTCGGATGTCATCGCAGGGGCTCCCCGTACTGGATGCCGCGCCCGTTGGTGGCCAGGTAGACCCGGCCGTACACGCGCGGGTCGCCGGTGATCGTCTCGCCGGTCCAGCCCCACTGGTGGGCGTCGTCGTTGACGCGCACCCAGCTCTTCGCCCCGTCGTCGGAGCGGTGGACGGCGGTGATGGTCTCCGTGGCGCCGACCTGGTAGAGCGCCGGGTAGTCGGCGCCGTCGGCGGCCTTGCCGAAGCCGAGGGTGTACGAGGACCGGCAGCTGTCGATCTTCGAGAAGGTCGCGCCGCCGTCGGTGGACCGGTACAAACCGTTCCACTTGGCGCTCAGCCACAGGTCACCGGACCGGCCCGGGGCCGCGACCAGCTTGAACTGGCTGTCGCCGGAGGGCAGACCGGTCGCCCGCGCGGTGAAGGTGCGGCCGCTGTCCGTGCTGGCGAGGAGCGTTCCCGTGTCGGTGTCGTACGCGTAGAAGAGCGTGGGGTCGGCCGGGTCGGCGACCGGCGTGGCGCCCTTCGGGAAGGAGGGGACCTCGGACCAGGTCGTGCCGTTGTCCGTGGAGCGGTGGGCGGCGTACTTCGTGCCGTCCCAGTGCACGAAGGACCACAGCAGCGCGCTGCCGTCGGCGTTGGTGGCGATCGGCCCCGGAGCGTCCTTCGCGAGGGCGGGCTGGCTGGCGAAGGGCGCCCAGGTCACCCCGCCGTCGTGGGAGTACGCCCCGTTGCCGTGGTCGCCCCACCCGGTGCGGACGACGTACGACGGTCTGGCCGCGGCCTGCGCGAGTCCCGTCGCCGACCCGGACACGGGGTTGGTGGCCATGCCGCGCGACGGGGACGCGGTGAGCTTCTCGTGGTACATGACGCCGATGTCCCGCGAGCCGCTCAGCAGGTGTGCCTCGCCCGCCGGGGGCGACACCAGCTGGACCACGGACGCCTCCTCCAGGCCGCGGATCTGCGGGGCCCAGTTCCTCAGGTCGCGGGTGCCGTAGAGGGTGGCGCCGGTGCCGTACACGATGTGCCGGGAGTCGTACGGGTCGACGGCGAGGGCCTGGATCCACCAGCCGAACTTCGGCTGCTCCTCGCCCCACTTGAGGTAGGGGGTCTCCGACACGTCGAGGACGGCGGTGTCCTTCAGGGACGTCCAGGTGCGGCCGCCGTCGGTGGTGCGGTACAGGGTGTCGACCGCCGCCCAGCGGTTGTTGGTGGAGACGACGGCGGTGCCGGGGCGGCGGGCGTCGACGGCGACGCCGCCGTAGCCGAAGGAGTCGGTGCCGCCGTCGGCCGTGGTCCCGCCGGGCCGCACGGGCGTGACCTCGGTCCAGGTGCCGGTGGCCGTGGCCAGCTTGTGCACGCTGCCGTCGGACTGGCCGTTGGGGCCGGGCGCGTCGGCGTACGTCACGTACAGCGCGCGGGTGTGCCGGTCGTACGCGGCGCGGACCGGCACCTTGGCGGCGGTGCCGGCGGGCTGCCCGGGGACGGCGTCCCAGATGGTGCCGTCCGTGGTGCGGAAGAGGTTCGCGGAGGTGCCGTCCCCGTCGCCCCAGCCGGCGTAGACGGCGCGGCCGGCGGCGACGAGGAGGGTGACGCCCTGGCCGCCGGCGCTCGCGCCGGCGGGGAAGCCGGGGACGGCGGCCCATGTCGCGCCCCGGTCCGTCGACCGGAGGAGCCCGTCGTGCCGTGTGCCCAGCCACAGGGTGTCGCTGTCGCGCGGGTCGACGAGCAGGCGTTCACCGGCGCCCCGGCCGTCCTCGTTGGCGCCGAGCTTCACGGTGAGGTCGGTGCGGCTCCAGGTGGCGCCGCGGTCCTCGGAGCGCAGGACCGCGCCGGTGCCGGCCCAGGACTGGGCGTAGGTACCGACGGCGAGGTAGAGGCGGTCGGGGTGGGCCGGGTCGACGGCGAGGGCCTCGACGCCGAGGAGGTTCCAGTCGTCCCAGCCGAGGTGGTCGGTCAGCGGGGTCCAGCGGGCCGCGCGGTCGTCCCAGCGGTAGGCGCCGCCGATGTCGGTGCGGGCGTAGGCGAGGCCCTTGACGGCCGGGTGGAAGAGGACGCCGGTGATGAAGCCGGTGCCGCCGATGACGGCGTTGCGCCAGCGGTAGGGCACGGCACTCACGGCCGCGTGGGCACGCCCCTGCCCCACCGGGAGCGTGGTGAGCGCGGCGGCGGCTGCCGTGCCGGCGAGGACGGTGCGGCGGCTGAGCATGGGGGTTACCTCGCAGGGGTCGGGTTCGTGAACGTGGGTTGTCGGGTGCGGGGGCTGGTGCCGGGGGGTGGGGTGCGCGGCCCGGCACCGCGGGTGGCTGCGGCCGCGGGGAGCGTGACCGCACCCCCTAGGGGCGCGGGGAACTGCGCGACCGGCCACCGACGGCCCGCGGCCGTACGCCGACCCGCACCACCCCTCGGCACGGCACCGGCACCATCCCTCGGCACGACACGGCACCGGCACCGGCGTCAGCCCTTCACCGCGCCCGTCAGCATCCCCTTCTTGAAGTGCCTCTGCACGAACGGCGACAGCACCGCCACCGGCAGCAGCGCCATCACCATGACGGCCATCTGCACGGCCAGCCCGGACAGTTCTCCGGTCTTGATGGCCTGGCCCAGGCCGACCGGGGCCTCCTGCTTCTGCACGAGCTGGATCATGACGTTCTGCAACGGCATCATGTCCTGGTCGTTGAGGTACAGCGAGGCGTTGAACCAGGCGCTCCAGTAGCCGACGGCGTAGAACAGGGTGATGACCGCGAGGACCGCCCGGGACAGCGGCATCACGATCCGCCACAGGATCCGTACGTCCCCCGCCCCGTCGATCCGGGCGCTGTCGATCAGTTCCTGCGAGATCCCCATGAAGAACCCGCGCAGGACGAGGATGTTGAAGACGCTGATCGCGCTCGGCAGGATCAGCGCGAGGTAGGTGTCGGTCAGGCCCAGCGACTGCACCAGGAGGTAGGTGGGGATCAGGCCGGCGCTGAAGAACATCGTCGCCAGCAGGATCATCAGCAGCCAGCGGTGGCCGAGCGAACCCGTGCGGGAGAGTCCGTACGCGCACAGCACGGACACCGTCATCGAGAACGCCGTACCGACGACCGTGATCAGCACGCTGATCACCGCAGCGCGGGTCACCTGGCCGCCGCTGAGCAGCTCCTGGTAGGCGACGAAGGTGATGCCCTTGGGGATCATCACCAGGCCGCCCGCCTCGTCGATCGTCCGGCGCGAGGAGAGGCTGGTGACGACGACGATCCACAGCGGGAAGAGGATGGCGAAGCAGGCCAGTCCGAGGACCAGTCCCTTGCCCGCCAGGCCCACGCGGGTGGGCTTCTCCTCCCACACCGGGCGCGGCGGTGCGCCCCAGCGGCCGGGCCCGTCCGCCGGCTTGCCCGTCGGCTTGTCGATCGGCTTGTCGATCACGGCACTCACTTCTTGTACACCCCCTGCTCGCCCATCAGATGGGCCACCTTGTTCGCGGCCAGGACCAGTCCGAGGCTCACCACGCCCTTGATCAGTCCGGCGGCGGCCGCGTAGCCGAAGTCCTGGTTGCGCACGCCGTTCCACCAGACGAAGGTGTCGAGGACCTCCGCCGCGCCCGGTCCGACGGCCTCCCGTTGGAGGAGGATCTGTTCGAAGCCGACGGTGAGGGCGTCACCGACGCGCAGCACCAGCAGCAGGGCGATCACCGGGCGCAGCGCGGGCAGGGTCACGTGCCACATGCGGCGCCAGCGGTTCGCCCCGTCCATCGCGGCGGCCTCGTAGAGGTCCGGGGGGACCGAGGCGAGCGCGGCGAGGAAGACGATGATCCCCCAGCCGGCGTCCTTCCACACGCTCTGCGCGGTGACGAGGTACTTGAAGGTCTCGGGGTCGGTCATGATGTCGAGACCGTCGTAGCCGTGCTGGCGCAGCAGTTGGGAGAGCAGGCCGGCGCCGCCGAACAGCTGCTGGAAGACGGCGATGACGAGCACCCACGAGAAGAAGTGCGGCAGGTAGAGGATCGCCTGCGAGATCGCCCGCACCCGGGGCCTGACCACGCTGTTGATGAGCAGCGCGAGAAGGATCGGGATCGGGAAGTAGAGCACCAGCTGGAGCACGAACAGCACCAGCGTGTTGCGCAGGGCGTCCCAGAAGGCGGAGTCCTCGAAGATCCGCTGGAAGTTCTCCAGGCCCACCCAGGGGCTGTGCAGGATGGAGACGACCCCGTTGTCGCTGATGTAGGGGTCGTACTCCTGGAAGGCGACGAGGTTGCCGAGGATCGGCACGTAGTTGAAGAGCAGGACCAGCAGGACGGCCGGCAGGGTCATCAGGAGCAGGACGCGGTCGCGTCTGAACCTGAGCCGCAGGCTGAGCTTCCCCTGCTGTCGTTCCCGCCGGGTGCCGGTGGCGTCGTCGGGCGCCACCGGGGTCTCGTCGTTCTTCTCCGGCGTGCTGGTCTCGGTCCCGCTCCGGGGCACCGTGCTGTGCGACACGGCCGTTCTCCTTGCCTCGGTACCGGATCAGCTCGCCGACGAGCCGTTGTCGTCGAGCAGCTTCTGGTACCAGTCGCGCAGCTTGTCTCCGCCCTGGCTCTTCCAGTCGGAGACGGCCTGCTGCATGTCGCCGATCTTCTTGCGGCCGCGGATGATGTCGTCCTCGAGCTGCTCGAAGTCGTTGTAGAGGTTGGTGTAGCGGGTGGGCTCGGTGATCTGCATGCCGTAGAAGGAGGACTTCTTGGTGGCGGCGCCGACCTTCTGCTGCCACTCGACCTGCCCCCTGGCGACCTCGGGGAAGTCGGGGTGGGCGAGGGTCGAGGCGGGGCTGGCGATCATCACATAGGCGTTCAGGACGTCGATGTTGCCCTGGTCGTTCTTGACCGGGACGCCGTCCTTGAGGGTGTAGTGGGTGCCTTCGACGCCGTAGTTGGTCATCATGAACTCCTTGGTGCCGTACGGCGCGGCGGTGACGTTGGCGACGGCCAGCGCGTCACGGATGACCGACTCGGACGCGTTCTTGTTGACGAAGGCGAAGATGCTGGCCGGGTTCTTGGCCCAGAAGGTGGGCGTGCCCCCGTCGTGGGCGAAGAGGTCCATGCCCCACACCTCGAACTCCGGGTTCTGCGTGGCCTGTTCGGCGGTGCGGCTGTACCACTGCGAGATGTCCTGGTTGTAGATGAGGAACTCGCCGGCCGCGAACTTCGGCCCCGCGTCGGTGGCGTTGCTCTTGCCCAGCTCGGCGTCGGGGTGCACGAGTTCGTCGGCGAACAGCTTGCGCGTCCACTCGATCGCCTCCAGGTACTCCTGGGTCTCGATGCGGTTGATCAGCTTGCCGTCGACGACGTTCCAGCCGAGCGCCTTCTCGTCTCCGGAGAGGACGCCGAACATGTTCCAGGCGGTCCACTTCATGTCGAGACAGGCCCACCGCTTGGCCTTGGCGTTGGTGATCTCCTTGGCCAGGGCGTAGAACTCGGCGGCGGTGGTGGGGACGGCGTACCCCTCCTTGTCGAAGATGTCCTTGCGGTAGAGGGGCACGATGTTGGAGACGTACGCCGAGGGCATCGGCAGCCCGCGCAGTTTGCCGCCGAAGAGGGAGCGCTGCCAGGCGTCGGTGGGGATCGCCGCGAGGTTCGGGTAGTCCTTGACGGCGTCGCCGGAGAGGTAGGGGCCGAGATCGGCGAACTTGCCGATGATGGCGCTGGGTATCCTGCCGTTCATGTTCCAGCCGGGGACGACCACCATGTCCGGCACGTCGCTGGAGGCGAGGACCGCGCCGAGCTTCTGCTCGTAGGTGTTGCCGTCCTGGTTCTGCCAGGCGACGTCGACGCCGATCAGGTCGTTCATGGCCTTGTAGTAGGCGTTGTCCGACTTCGGCGGGGAGCCCCAGAACGGCGACATGACGGTGACCTTGCCGCCCTTGCCCAGCTTCTTCGGCACCGAGGTCTTGAGGCCGGCCAGGTCCAGCTTGCTGGTGAAGCCGATCGAGGAGCCGTTCTTGGACGGGATGTCGGGCGTCACCACGTTGGAGGCGACGTAGGCCGGCAGGAGCTTCTTGGCGTCCTTGCCCGACGTGGTGCCGTCGCGCGAACCGCTGTCCGTACCGCCGCAGGCGGCGAGCAACGGCATCCCTCCGGCCACCGCTGCGGTGGCGACCGCCGTGGAGGCGAGGAAGCTTCTCCGGCTGGGGCCGGAGGAGGCGGAAGCGGCGTTCGGCGTCATTGCGTCAACCCTTCATGGCGCACCAGGACACCCGGCGGTGGCCGTCGGCTGCGGTGTCTCGAGTGGAACTGGCTGAGCTGAAGCGGTTCCCGTCCCCGGTCGTCGGAGGATTACCCGCCCCGTGGCGGCGACTCCGTACACCGGAAGGATCGTCGAAGCGCTTCGATGTTGCTGCGAGGTTAAGTGAAGGGATGGGGGTGCACAAGGGTCGCTTCCAAGATTCCTCCGAGGTGTGCGGGTTCGGTGCGTGCTCATGTACGGCTTGAAATGCCGCCCGTGAGTCGGAGTTGTTGCCGAGGAATGTCTTGACACCCACCCTGCGGCCGACTGAGCATCGAAGCGCTTCGAAAGCGCCTGCTCGCTCCAGTGCAAAGGGATCACCACGTGACCGCACCCACGCCGCCCACGCCGCCTTTCCGCGATCCGCACCTGCCGTTCGCGAAGCGCATCGACGATCTGCTGTCGCGGCTGACCCCGCAGGAGAAGGTCTCCTTCCTGCACCAGTTCGCCCCGGCCGTGGAGCGGCTCGGCGTCGCCGCGTTCCGCACCGGCCAGGAGGCGCTGCACGGCGTGGCCTGGATGGGCCCGGCGACGGTGTTCCCGCAGGCCGTGGGGCTGGGCGCGACCTGGAACCCGGAGCTGGTGCGCCGGGTCGGCGACGCCGTCTCCCGGGAGGTGCGCGCGATGCGGGCCCGGGACGAGCGCGTCGGCCTCAATGTCTGGTCGCCCACGGTCAACCTGCTGCGCCACCCCCTGTGGGGCCGCAACGAGGAGGGCTACTCGGAGGACCCGAAGCTCACCTCCGCCATCGCCACCGCCTACACGCACGGTCTGCGCGGAGAACATCCGACGTACTGGCGCACGGCCCCGGTCCTCAAGCACTGGCTGGCCCACAACAACGAGACCGGCCGGGACGTCACCTCCTCCTCGGTCCGCCCGCGCGTGCTGCACGAGTACGACCTGCGCGCCTTCCGGGAGACGGTCGAGGCGGGCGCGGTGGCCGGCGTGATGCCCGCGTACAACCTGGTCAACGGCCGCCCCAACCACGTCTCCCCGTACCTGCGCGAGCAGCTGCGGACCTGGACGGAGGAGGAGCTGCTGGTCTGCTCGGACGCGGGCGCCCCCTCCAACCTGGTCGACTCCGAGCACTACTTCGACACCCACGAGGAGGCGACGGCGGCCTCGCTGACCGCCGGCGTGGACAGCTTCACCGACCACGGCACGGACGGCTCGAAGATCACCGCGCGGGTGCGGGGCGCCCTGGAGCGGGGGCTGCTGACCGAGGCCGACGTCGACGCGGCGGTCCGCCGCCAGCTCTCGGTCCGCTTCCGGCTCGGCGAGTTCGACCCGGGCGAGGACCCGCACGCGGGCACCGGCGCGTTCGACACCCCGGCCCACCGGGCCCTCGCCCAGGAGGCCGCCGAGCAGGCCGTGGTGCTGCTGCGCAACGACGGTGTGCTGCCGCTGGCCGCCGGCACCCGGCTCGCCGTGGTGGGCCTGCTCGCCGACGAGTGCAAGCTCGACTGGTACAGCGGCACCCTGATCCACCGCTCCACCCCGCTGGAGGGGCTGTACGAGCGGTTCGGCGCCGAGCGGGTGGAGTTCGCCGAGGGCACCGACCGGGTCCTGCTGAGGACCGCCTCGGGAGCGTTCCTGACGGTGCCGCCCGCCCCCGAGGCCGCCGACGCGGTGCGCGGCGCCGAGGGCGCCCTGGACCCGGCGCTGCTCGCGGGCCGCACCGACCTGCCCCCGCTGACCACCGGCGCGTCGGGCACCGAGCTGGCGCTGGCCGACTGGGGGGAGGGCGTCCTCACCCTGCGCGCGCCCGACGGCCGGTACCTCTCGGTCGCCGACGACGGCTTCCTGCGCGCCTCCGCCGACCAGCCCGGCGGCTGGGTGGTGCAGGAGACGTTCCGCCTCGAAGCCCATGGAAACGGTCACCTCCTGCGGCACCTGGGAACGGGTCGCCACGTCTGTGTCACCGCCGACGGCGTGAAGGTTGCCGAGGAGAATCCCGAGGTCTTCGAGCTCATCGTCGTCGAAAGCGGTGAGGACGCGGTGACCCGGGTCACCGCCGGGGCCGACGTGGTCGTGGTGGTGGCGGGCAACGACCCGCACATCAACGGCCGCGAGACCGAGGACCGTACGACCCTGCGGCTGCCGCCGCACCAGGAGCGCCTGCTGGCGGCGGCCCGGAGCGCGAACCCGCGCACGGTGCTGGTCCTGACGTCGGCGTACCCGTACGCGGTCGAGCCGGGCACCCTGTCCGCGGTGCTGTGGACCGCGCACGGCGGGCAGGCCGCGGGGACCGCCCTGGCGCGGGTGCTGGCCGGTGACGTCTCCCCTGCGGGCCGGCTGCCGCAGACCTGGTACGCCGACGACGCGGACCTGCCCGACCTGCTCGACTACGACGTGATCGGCTCCCGCCAGACGTACCTGTACTTCGAGGGCACCCCGCTGTTCCCGTTCGGGCACGGCCTGTCCTACGCGTCCTTCGCCTACGCCGGGCTGGCGGTGGCCGTCGGGGAGGACGTGGCGCGGGTCTCCTTCACGGTGACCAACACGGGGGACGTGACCGCCGACGAGGTCGCCCAGCTCTACGCCCGCGCGGTGGAGCCGTCGGTCCCCCGCCCGCGCCGTGAGCTGCTGGACCACCGCCGGCTCACGCTGGCCCCGGGCGAGCGGCAGGAGGTCTCCTTCGAGGTGCCGCTGTCCGCCTTCGCGTTCTGGGACGTGGCCCGGGGTGGCCTGCGCCGCGAACCGGGCCCGTACGACCTGCTGGTCGGCGCGTCCAGCGAGGACGTCCGGCTGCGGGCGACGGTGACGCTCGACGGCGAGGCGGCCGTCCCGCGTCCCGTCCTGCGCGAGGGACTGGCCGCCGTCGGCTTCGACGAGCAGAGCGGGACCGAGATCGTGGACCGGGCCAAGGCGGCGGGGGACGCGGTGACGCCGGCGGCCGGCGGCACGGGCGAACTGGTCTACCGTGCCTGCGACTTCGGGAGCGGCACGACGGCGGTGAGCGTGGAGGTGGCCGGCGAGGGCACGGTCGAGGTCTTCCTGGACGGCGGTCCGGCCCGGGCGGTGCTGACGCTCGGCACGCCCACGCCGGGCCCGTACGACTACACCACCCTCGACGCCCCGTTCAGCGCGGACGGGGTGCGCGATCTGCGGATCGAGCTGCGCGGCCCGCTGCGGCTCGCGCTCGTCGGCTTCTCCGGTTGAGGGTCCGGACGAGGCCGGCGCGGAGAAGGGGCCCGGCACCGGTGAACTCCGGTGCCGGGCCCCTTCGGGGACGGCGCTCGCGCGTCGAGGACCGGCCGGGCGCGGGAACGGCTCCCGCCGGCCGGGGGCGGGGACCTGGGTCAGCCGGGGTGGGGCGGGGACCTGGGTCAGCCGGGGTGGGGCGGGGACCTGGGTCAGAGGGCGAGTCCGGTGAGGACCAGAACCCGCTCGTAGGTGTAGTCGTCCATCGCGAACCGCACGCCCTCGCGGCCCACCCCGGACTGCTTGGCACCGCCGTACGGCATCTGGTCGGCGCGGTAGGACGGGACGTCGCCGATGACGACACCGCCGACCTCCAGCGCGCGGTGGGCGCGGAAGGCGACCTGGAGGTCATGGGTGAACACGCCCGCCTGAAGGCCGTACTTGGAGTCGTTGACGGCGTCGAACGCCTCGGCCTCGCCGTCCACCCTGCGCACGGTGAGGACCGGCCCGAAGACCTCCTCGCAGGCGATCGTGACGTCCGCCGGTACGTCGGTGAGGACGGTCGGCGCGTAGGAGGCGCCGTCGCGCTTGCCGCCGGTGAGCAGGGTCGCGCCCGCGGCGACGGCCTCGTCCACCCAGGTCTCGACGCGCTTGGCCGCGTCCTCGCTGACCAGCGGGCCGACGTCGGTGCCGTCGTCGGACGGGTCGCCGGTGGCCTGCGCCTCGACGGCGGCGACGATGCGCGGCAGCAGCCGGTCGTACACCGACGCGTCGGCGATCACCCGCTGCACGGAGATGCAGGACTGACCGCCCTGGTAGTTGGAGAACGTGGCGATGCGCGTGGCGGCCCGGTCCAGGTCCGCGTCGCTCGCCCAGTCGCCGAGGACGACGGCCGCGCCGTTGCCGCCCAGCTCCAGGGTGCAGTGCTTGCGCGGCACCGAGTCCATGATCGCGTAGCCGACCTTCTCGGAGCCGGTGAAGGAGATGACCGGCAGCCGCTCGTCCTGGACGAGGGCGGGCATGCGGTCGTTGGCGACCGGCAGGATGCTCCAGGAGCCGGCGGGCAGCTCGGTCTCGGCGAGCAGCTCGCCGATGACCAGACCGGAGAGCGGTGTGGCCGGGGCCGGCTTGAGGATGATGGGCACTCCGGCGGCGATGGCCGGGGCGACCTTGTGGGCGCACAGGTTCAGCGGGAAGTTGAACGGCGCGATGCCGAGCACCACGCCCTTGGGGAAGCGCCGGGTGAGGGCGAGACGGCCCTGGCCGCCGGCGTCGGTGTCGAGCCGCTGGGCCTCGCCGCCGTTGAACCGGCGGGCCTCCTCGGCGGCGAACCGGAAGACGGAGACCGCCCGGCCGACCTCACCGCGCGCCCACTTGATCGGCTTGCCGTTCTCGGCGGAGATCAGCTGCGCGATCTCCTCGGTGCGCTCGACGAGCCGCTTGCCGACGTGGTCCAGGGCGGCGGCGCGGACGTGGGCCGGGGTGGCGGCGAACTCGTCCCGCACGGCGTACGCGGCGGCCACGGCCTCCTCGACCTGCGCATCCGTCGGCACGCCGACCCGGCCGACGAGACGGCCGTCCCACGGCGAGGTGACGTCGAAGCTGTCCTCGCCGGTGGCCTGGCGGCCGGCGAGCCAGAAGGCGTGGGTGGAAGTCATAGTCGAGTCCCGGCCCTTCCGCGTAGTGGGGTGTGCTGGATTTCCTGGTCCACCGTAGGGGCGGGGAGGCGGAAGGGCGTTTGTCCGGGACGTAGTGGTGCGGGTCGGGGGTGCGCCGCTTTGGCGCGGTCGGCCGACCGCGGCCGACCGGCCTGTGGCTCAGCGCGGGCACGCTGCCGAGCACGGGCACCCGACTCAGCCCGGGCGCCCGGAACGGGGCTACCGCGCGAGGCGGCGCAGCAGCAGCCACAGTGCGCCCAGCAGCACCGCGCCGAGGCACCAGCTGGCCGCCACGTCCGACGGCCAGTGGTAGCCCTGGCGGACCAGTCCGAAGGAGACGGCCGCGACGAGGGCGGCGGCCGTGGCGGTGACCGCGCGGCGCGCGAGCGCGGTGACCAGCCAGGGCAGCAGGACCAGTGCGGCGCAGCCGTAGGCGAGGGCCGCCGTCGCCGTGTGCCCGGAGGGGTAGTACCCGGTGGCCGGCGGCACGGCGGGCGTGCCCGGCCGGTCCGTCCACTCCTTCAGCGGGAGGACGATCAGCGGCATCAGCGCCATCAGCGCCGTCACGGCGACGGGCGGCAGCCACCAGCGCCCGGCGCCCGCCGCCCTCGCCCGCCGGGCGGTGTACCAGACGACCAGCACCAGCACGGGCACCGCGACCGACACATTGCCCAGGTCGGCGAGGAGTTCGCTGACCTGGTCCCGGTGGACGAGCGCCCGGCTGAGGCGTTCGTCCACCCGCAGCAGCGGGCCGTCGGCGACGACCTGCCAGGTGAGCAGCGCGAAGAGGAGGGCGGGCAGGCCGAACAGGAGGGCGAGGAGGCCGGGGCGCGGAGCCGGCGTCCCGGCGTCCGGCGACGCGTGCGCGTCCTCGGTCCGCCGGCGGAGGCGGGTCGACATGGACCCCAGCTTGCCAGTCGGGGGCGGGGAGGGCTGCCGGGAGGTGCGGGCGCGACCGGGGGCGTGGTAAAGACCCCGGAGCGGGTCCGGGGTCCGTCTTTGCGTGGTCTGCGCCTGAGAAGGAGGTCGGCCACCCCGGAACAGGGGGGATGGTTCCGGGGTGGCCGTCCGGACCGGAACGCCGGCCGCCCCGGGGGGTCTGGGGCGGACGACTGTCCGATCGGTGAGGAGATCCGGAGCCAGAGGCTCCGTCCGTGTGCGCGAGGCACGACCAGGTCGAAGCTGGGGAGGCTCCGGCCCGGGTTCACCCGCGGTCGCCCGCGGGTGGGGGTGTATCTCTCATCTGGGGAGAACCTACGGCAGTGACTGCCGGGACGACAGAGCGTTCCGTCTCCCGCCATCCACCTCGCACACCTTCTTCACACGCTCTGCCCGGCCCGGAATCCCGTGGCTCCCGGACCGGGTGCGAAGGGCCCGCTCAGATACGGGCGAAGGCCTGCTCGATGATGTCGAGCCCTTCGCCCAGCAGGTCGTCGCCGATCACCAGCGGCGGCAGGAAACGCAGCACGTTGCCGTAGGTGCCACAGGTCAGGACCAGCAGGCCCTCCTGGTGGCAGGCCTTGGCGAGCGCGGCGGTCGCCTCGGGGTTCGGCTCCTTGGTCGTGCGGTCCTTGACCAGCTCGATGGCGATCATCGCGCCGCGGCCGCGCACGTCGCCGATGACGTCGAACTTCTCGGCCATGGCGGTCAGGCGGCCCTTCATGATCGCCTCGATGTGCTTCGCCCGGGCGTTGAGATCGAGCTCCTTCATCGTCTCGATCGCGCCGAGCGCGCCCGCGCAGGCCACCGGGTTGCCGCCGTAGGTGCCGCCCAGGCCGCCCGCGTGGGCGGCGTCCATGATCTCGGCTCGGCCGGTGACGGCGGCGAGCGGCAGACCGCCCGCGATGCCCTTGGCGGTGGTGATCAGGTCGGGGACGATGCCCTCGTCCTCGCAGGCGAACCACTGGCCGGTGCGGCAGAAGCCGGACTGGATCTCGTCGGCGACGAAGACGATGCCGTTGTCGGCGGCGAACCGCCGGATCGCCGGCAGGAAGCCCTTGGCCGGCTCGATGAAGCCGCCCTCGCCGAGCACCGGCTCGATGATGATCGCGGCCACGTTGTCCGGCCCGACCTGCTTGGTGATCTGGTCGATGGCCTGCGCGGCGGCCTCGGGGCCGGCGTTCTCGGCACCGGTCGGCCAGCGGTAGCCGTAGGCGACCGGGACGCGGTAGACCTCGGGCGCGAACGGGCCGAAGCCGTGCTTGTACGGCATGTTCTTCGCCGTCAGCGCCATGGTGAGGTTGGTCCGGCCGTGGTAGCCGTGGTCGAAGACGACGACGGCCTGCCGCTTGGTGTACGCACGGGCGATCTTCACGGCGTTCTCGACGGCCTCGGCGCCGCTGTTGAACAGCGCGGACTTCTTGGCGTGGTCACCCGGGGTGAGCTCGGCGAGGGCCTCGGCGACCTCGACGTAGCCCTCGTAGGGGGTGACCATGAAACAGGTGTGGGTGAAGTCGGCGAGCTGCGCGGAGGCACGGCGCACGACGGCCTCGGCGGACGCGCCCACGCTGGTCACCGCGATGCCGGAGCCGAAGTCGATGAGGCGGTTGCCGTCGACGTCCTCGATGACGCCGCCGCCCGCGCGCGCGGTGAACACCGGCAGCACGGACCCCACGCCCTGCGCGACCGCGGCGGTACGGCGGGCCTGCAGCTCCTGCGACTTCGGGCCGGGGATGGCGGTGACGACGCGGCGCTCCTGCGGAAGTGCGGTCATGGAGGGCTCCCTGATGATCTTGCGTACCGGGTGGTCCGGGATGTGCGCGGTCCGGGGTGTTCCCGGGGGTGCGGTGTTCGGACGCAGTGCTTCTTTTCTCGCAGGCTAGGGCGGCGGGCGGGGGGTGGGCATGCTCCATGTGGGCGTTGTCGGCGGTGCCGGTTGTCCGCGGTGGACATAGCCGGTCGGCGGGTGGCCGGCCCCGCCGGGCAGCCGCCCCGGCCGCGTAAGCGGTGGACTCTCCCTGCCGGGGCGTTAGATTGACTCGGCGATGACGGACGGAGCGGCTGGTCAGGGGGCAGGGGCGATGGACAGCGACGGGACGCAGGACGCACGGGGTACGCACACCAATCCTGTGCCGCGCCCGGCGGGGCCGCCACAGCGCCCCGCGGGACCGCCGGGACCGCCCGTGGGACCGCCGGGACCGCCCGTGGGACCGCCGGGACCGCCCGTGGGACCGCCGGGACCTCCGGCGATGCCGCCGGGACCGCCCGCGGTGCCGCCGCGGCCGGCCGGCCCGCCGGGTGCGGCGCCGCACCCGGCGGCGGGGTGGACCGGAGGCGCCGAGCCGGACCGGCGGGGCCCATGGGCCCAGGAGGCCGAGCGGGCCGCGCAGGGTGCCCAGCCCGCGCAGGGTGCCCAGCCCGCGCAGGGTGCCCAGCCCGCGCAGGGTGCCCAGCCCGCGCCGGGTGCGCATGCCGCGCAGACCCCGCAGGCCGCACACGCCGTGCAGGCCGCGCACGCCGTGCAGGCCGCACACGCCGTGCAGCCGCCCTCGTCCGCCGTCGCCGCGTGGCTGAACGAGGCGCGTCCGGCCGCGCGGCCCGGCGTCTGGCGGTTCGGGTACCGGCTGCCGAAGGCCGCGCGCGCGGCGGAGCGGCTGGCGCCCGTCACGGTCGTCGGCATGCTGATCCCGCTGGTGATCGCCCTGGTGCTGTGGTCGCTGTGGCGGCGCGGCGCCATCCCGTACCAGTTCTCGCTGCTGCGCGTGTTCACACCGGACGACTGGTGGTGGGGCGGCACGATCGCCTCCGCGCGCACCATGGAGGGCGCCGAGGCCCGGGTGGTCTACGACGGGGTGTTCTTCGCCGTCCTCCTGTGGGTGATGGGCCGGCTGGGCGGCTGGGCGGCCGCCGCGCGCCACGTCGTCGGCCGGCGGCCGCAGCCGGCCCGGGCGCTGCTCGGCCTGCTGTGCGCGCTGGCCGCGCTGAGCTTCGTCTTCCCCGACGCGTTCCCCGGGGCCGGCTGGGACGCCCTGCCGGTCGTCGCGCCGCTGTTCTCGCTCGTCGTCCTGGTCTCCGGCAGCTACGAGCTGTTCGCCTCCCCCGCCTTCACCGACTTCCTGTACACGGTGATCACACTGCTGGTGGTGTGGCCGTTCGCGCTGCTCGGCGGCTGGTGGCCGTACCTGAGGGAACGACTCGCCGCCCGCCGGACGGCACCCGGCGCCACCGCGCCCGCGGGCGTGGAGCGGCCGCGCGCGCAGTGGCCCGAGCTGCGGGACGCCGGCGAGTACGAGGCGGCGGACGTGCTGACCGCCGAGGTCGCGGCCGGGCGGATGAACGACGTGGACTGCGCGCGCGTCGCGCGCGCGTGGGCGGCACGGCGGCCGGACTTCCGGGAGGCGGTCCTGCGGGAGGCGGGCGCCGCCTGGACGCACCCCTCCGGCGACCGTGACCTGCCCCGGCGCGGCGCCCGCCACGACCTGCTGGCGGGCCAGGTGCGCATCGGCCGCTGGGTGGCCGCCGAGCGCGCCCCCCTCGCCTACCACGACGCGGGCGCCGCGCTCGGGCCGGAGGCGCTGGGCACCTCGCTGCTGGCGGTCGGGCCGTCCGGCTCGGGCAAGACGCGGACGCTCGTCGAGCCGCTGACCGAGGCGCTGGCCCTCCAGGCGCTGACCGGGAGCTGCGCGCTCGTCGCGGTCTCCTCCCCGGGGAGCCCGCTCGGCTCCGACTCCGCGTTCGACGTGATCGTACGGATCGGGGACCCCTCGTCCGTCCACGACCTGGACCCGTACGCGGAGTGCGACGACCCCGACGAGGCGGCCGCCGTGCTCGCCGAGGCGCTGGTGGGCGACCTCGCCACGGTGAACGGCCAGAGCGCGGCCACCGCGCTCGCCCAGCTGCTCGGCCCCTACCGGGCCGCGCACGGCCGCTTCCCCGCCCTGCCGGTCCTGCGCGAGCTGCTGGAGGGCGAACCGGCGGCGCTGTCGGCGCTGCGGGAGGCCGTGGCCGGTGACGAGGTCATGCGGCGCGAACTGGACGCGCGGGTACGGCAGACCGGCGTGCCCGGCGACGCGGGCCGCGCGCTCGCCGACCGGCTCGCGCTGCTGAACCGGCCGGTGTTCGCCGGCTTCTTCGGCGGCGGGGCCGGCGGACCGGGCGGGGCGGAGGCCGGCCCGCACCGGCCCTTCTCGCTGCGCGCCGTCGCCCACCACCCGCTGCGGGTCCGGATCGACCTGCCCGAGCGCGGCCACGAGGAGGCCGCCCGGCTGATCACCCGGCTCGTCCTCGCCCAGTTCCACGCCGTCGTGCGGGAGGGCCGGCGGGCCCACTTCGCCTGCCTGGTCCTCGACGACGCGACGGGGACCGTCACCGCGGACTCGGTGCGCCGGATCCAGCGGCTGCGCGCGCGGAACGCGGGCGTGGTGCTCGCGCTGCGGACCGTCGCCGACGTCCCCGAGGCGCTGCACGGGCCGCTGTACGCGGCGGTGGGCTGCCGGATGGCGTTCTCCGGCATCACCACCTGGGACGGCAGCCGGTTCGCGCAGACCTGGGGCACCGAGTGGGTGGAGACGACGGAGGTCGCCAAGCACACCGTCTTCGCGGACCAGCCGATGACCCGCGCGATCCACGCCCTGCGCAAGCTGGTCACCGGCAAGGCCGTGACCACGGACGCGGTGACGGTGCGCCAGGTCGAGCGGGAACGGTGGTCGGCGTCGCAGCTGGCGCACGAGGTGCCGCCGGGGCACGCGGTGCTGTCCCTGACGACCGTCGGGGGTGAGCACGCGCCGCCGCTGCTGGTGGACCTGCGGGGCTGAGCCGGTGGACCCGCGGGGCCGAAGGGAAACGCGAGGACTCCTCCAGTGAGGCAGAATCGCCCTGGGCCCTTCATACGAAGCGGCCAAAAGATCACGCGGCCGAGGCAGAGGACCACGCGTACGACGCGGAGGATTCCGCAGGGGATCACGCGCACGACGCGGGGGTCCTCGCACATCGCGGAGGATCCCCGCACGGCGCGGAGGATCCCCCGCCGACGACCGCCCCCCAGACCTGAAGGCCCCATGCCCCCGACGCTCGCCTCGCTCGTCCACCACTCCGCGCTGAAGCTGACCGTGCGGGCGGGCGAGGACCGCCTGGACGTCCCGGTGCGCTGGGCCCACGTCAGTGAGCTGGCCGATCCCGTGCCGTACATGGAGGGCGGGGAGCTGCTGCTGATCACCGCGCTGAAACTGGACGCGGAGGACCCCCAGGCCATGCGGCGCTACGTGAAGCGGCTGGCCGGGGCGGGCGTGGTGGGGCTCGGCTTCGCCGTCGGCGTCGCCTACGAGGAGACCCCGAAGGCACTCGTGGACGCCGCCGAGGAGGTGGGCATGCCGCTGCTGGAGGTGCCCCGCCGCACGCCCTTCCTCGCGATCAGCAAGGCGGTGTCGGCGGCGATCGCGGCCGACCAGTACCGGGCGGTGACGGCCGGGTTCGCGGCGCAGCGCGAGCTGACCAGGCAGGCGCTGACGGACGGGCCCGAGGGGCTGCTGGCCTCGCTCGCCACCCAGGTCGACGGGTGGGCCGCGCTGTACGACGCCTCGGGAGCCGTCGTCGCGGCCGCGCCGGAGTGGGCGGCGCGGCGCGCGGCGCGGCTCACGGCCGAGGTGGAACGGCTGCGGGAGCGGCCGGCGCCCGCCTCGGTGGTGGCGGGCGGGCCGGAGCTCTCCGACCACGACGACCGGGTCGAACTGCACTCCCTGGGCACCGGCCGCCGGCCGCGCGCGGCCCTCGCGGTCGGCACGGCGTCGGCGCTCGGCACGGCGGAGCGGTACGCGGTGCACTCGGCGATCGCCCTGCTCACCCTCACCACGGAACGCTCCCGCTCGCTGCACGCGGCCGAGCAGCGCATCGGCGCGGCGGTGCTGCGCATGCTCCTGGCGGGCGAGCCGGACCACGCCCGGGCGGTCGCCGGGGATCTGTACGGCCCTCTGCTCGACGCCCCCTTCCGGGTGATCGTGGCCGAGCCGGCGCACGCGCGCGCGGCGGCCGGCGCCGGGGAGACGGCCGGGGACCTCGCGGAGGTCGTGGAGTCGGCGGCCGCCCGGTCCGGGGAGGCCGTGCTGGTCGTGCCCGAGGGCGACCGGCTGGTGGCGCTGGCCGCGGACGGCGGCGCGACGGTGGCGGCGTGCGTGCGGTACGCGACCGCGCTGGAGAACGCCCGGTCCTCGGCGGGCGGGCGCGACGGCGACGACGACGAGCCGGTCGTCGGCCTGTCCGCGCCGTCCGGCCCGACCGCCGCGGCCGGGGCGTACAAGCAGGCCGAGCAGGCCCTGTCCGTGGCCCGCCGCCGCGGCCGGGTCCTCGTCGAGCACGAGCAGCTCGCGGCGGGCTCGGTGCTCCCCCTCCTCGCGGACGACGCGGTCAGGGCCTTCGCGGACGGTCTGCTGCGCTCCCTCCACGAACACGACGCGACCGGCCGGGGCGACCTGGTCGCCTCCCTGCGTGCCTGGCTCTCCCGCCACGGCCAGTGGGACGCCGCGGCGGCCGACCTGGGCGTCCACCGCCACACCCTCCGCTACCGCATGCGCCGCGTGGAGGAGATCCTCGGCCGCTCCCTGGACGACCCGGACGTACGGATGGAACTGTGGCTGGCCCTGAAGGCGACGGCCGCGGAGTAGCCGGCCGAGGCGGGCGGCCCCGTCGAGGCCGACGGCACGGGCGACCGGCCGGGGCAGGCGGCCGGCCGCGCCGACGGGCCGGGGTGGTTCACGTGAGCGGGCCCTCCGGCGTGGGGCCCGGCGTCCGGCCTCCCGCCGGGCCCGCCGCCGCCTCGTGCATGGCCAGTTCGAGGAGGGCCGGGTCGGTCAGGGTGCCGGAGCCGTCCGGGGGGACGAGCCAGCGGACGGTGCCGGTCGTACGGCCCGGGCAGGGCACGACGATCCAGGTGCCGGCCCCGGCCGTACGGACACCGGTGCCGATCCAGCGGGCGGCCGTCCCCGGCGGGACGAGGAAGCCCAGCCGGTCGTCGCCGAAGCCGGCCATGACCGGGCCGGGCCGGTCGAGGATGCGGGTGAGCACGTCGAGGGTGGGAATGCCGAGCCCGCCCGGCAGGATGAGTACGTCCCATGCCTTGCCCGCGGGCAGCAGGGCGACCCCCAGGGGGTCGCGCTCCCATTCCCGGCGGCAGGCCCCGGGATCCGGTGCGACGGATGCCAGCCATACGACGGCCGTCTTCGCCCCAGCCATGAGGAGACCTCCCTTGTCTCGCGTGGACGCGTTCGCGTCACGAGGGAGAGGGAGGTCCCCGGTGGGCATTACGCGGGTTGCGGCCACCCGTTGGGGTGAACCGGCCCACCGCGCGGCGGCGGCCGGAGCCGCACCGCGCCGGTGGCCGGAGCCGTACCCGCGCCGGTGGCCGTCAGCTGTCGAAGCCGAGCCCCAGCCGGTCCATCGTCCGCAGCCACAGGTTGCGCCGCCCGCCGTGCGCGTCCGCCCTCGCCAGCGACCACTTGGTGAGGGCGATGCCGGTCCAGGCGAAGGGCTCGGGCGGGAAGGGCAGCGGCTTCCTGCGGACCATCTCCAGGGAGGTGCGCTCGGTGGTCTCCCCCGCCAGCAGGTCCAGCATCACCTCGGCGCCGAACCGGGTGGCGCCGACGCCGAGCCCCGTGTACCCGGCGGCGTAGGCGACCCGGCCCTGGTGGGCCGTGCCGAAGAACGCCGAGAAGCGCGAGCAGGTGTCGATCGCACCGCCCCACGCGTGGGTGAAGCGGACGCCCTCCAGCTGCGGGAAGCAGGTGAAGAAGTGCCCGGCGAGCTTGGCGTAGGTCTCCGGCCGGTCGTCGTACTCGGCGCGCACCCGGCCGCCGTAGGGGTAGATCGCGTCGTAGCCGCCCCACAGGATCCGGTTGTCGGCGGACAGCCGGAAGTAGTGGAACTGGTTGGCCGAGTCGCCGAGCCCCTGCCGGTTCTTCCAGCCGATCGACGCCAGCCGGTCGGCCGACAGCGGTTCGGTCATCAGGGCGTAGTCGTAGACCGGGACGGTATACGCCCGCACCCGTCGGACCAGGCTCGGGAAGATGTTGGTGCCGAGCGCGATCTGCCGGGCGCGGACCCGGCCGTACGGGGTGCGGACGGCGAGGCCGGCGCCGTACGGCTTCAGCGTCAGCGCGGGCGTGTGCTCGTGGACGCGGACGCCGAGGCGGACGCAGGCCCGCTTCAGGCCCCAGGCGAGTTTCGCGGGGTGCAGCATGGCCACGCCCCGGCGGTCGTACAGACCGGCCTCGAAGGTCGGGGAGTCCACCTGCTCGCGGACGGCGTCGGCGTCGAGGAACTCGACCCCGCCGGCCAGACCCCGGCGTTGAAGATCCTCGTACCAGTCCCGCAGTTCCCACGCCTGGTAGGTCTCGGTGGCGACGTCGATCTCGCCGGTGCGCTCGAAGTCGCAGTCGATGCCGTGCCGGGCGATCGCCGCCTCGATCTCGTCGAGGTTGCGCTCGCCGAGCTCCTGGAGCCGGTGGATCTCGTCCGGCCAGCGGGCGAGCCCGTTGGCCAGACCGTGGGTGAGGGAGGCCGCGCAGAAGCCTCCGTTGCGGCCCGAGGCGGCCCAGCCCACCTCGCGGCCCTCCAGCAGCACCACGTCCCGCCGGGGGTCGCGCTCCTTGGCGATCAGCGCGGTCCACAGACCGCTGTAGCCGCCGCCCACGACCAGCAGGTCGCAGGTCTCGGCGCCGGTGAGCGCGGGCTCCGGGCGGGGCCTGCCGGGATCTTCCAGCCAGTACGGGACCGGCTGGGCTTCGGAAAGGGACTTCGTCCAATCGGTGTTATTGCCACTGCTCATGGCGCTCGGGGCCATGATTTCAACTCCCTACGGGGGTTTTATTCCTTCTGCCTGTTGCGGCGGTTGCCGACGGCCATGGAGGCCAGCACCAGCAGGACGGCGACGAGGAACATCGCCGTGCCGATGACGTTGATCTGCACGGGCGTTCCGCGCTGTGCCGAGCCCCAGACGAACATGGGGAAGGTGACGGTCGAGCCCGCGTTGAAGTTGGTGATGATGAAATCGTCGAAGGAGAGCGCGAAGGCGAGCAGCGCGCCCGCGGCGATCCCGGGGGCCGCGATCGGCAGGGTGACGCGCCAGAACGTCTGGAACGGTCCGGCGTACAGGTCCTGCGCCGCCTGTTCCAGCCTCGGGTCCATGGACATGACGCGCGCCTTGACCGCCGTCACGACGAAGCTGAGGCAGAACATGATGTGGGCGATCAGGATCGTCCAGAAGCCGAGCTGGGCGCCCATGTTGAGGAACAGGGTGAGCAGCGAGGCCGCCATGACGACCTCGGGCATCGCCATGGGCAGGAAGATCAGCGAGTTCACGGCGCCGCGCGCGCGGAAGCGGTAGCGGACGAGCGCGAAGGCGATCAGCGCGCCGAGGACGGTGGCGCCGAGCGTCGCCCAGAAGGCGATCTGGAGGCTGAGCGACAGCGAGCCGCACATCCCGGCGACGCCGCAGGGGTCCCGCCAGGCGTCCGTGGAGAACTGCTGCCACGCGTAGTTGAAGCGCCCCTTCGGCTTGTTGAAGGAGAACACGGTGACGACGACGTTCGGCAGCAGGAGGTAGGCGAGTGTCAGGAGTCCCGCGAGGACGACGAGGTTTCTCCTGAACCAGGTGACGAAGGGCATCTAGACCAGGTCCTCCGTCCCGGACCGGCGGATGTAGAAGGTGACCACGAGGAGGATCGCCGCCATGAGGATGAAGGACAGGGCCGCCGCCGTCGGATAGTCCAGGACCCGCAGGAACTGGGTCTGGATGACGTTGCCGATCATGCGGGTGTCGGTGGAGCCGAGGAGTTCGGCGTTGACGTAGTCGCCGGCCGCCGGGATGAAGGTCAGCAGTGTGCCGGAGACCACGCCCGGCATGGACAGCGGGAAGGTGACCTTCCGGAAGGTCGTGAGGGGCTTGGCGTACAGGTCGCCGGCCGCCTCGTGCAGCCGTCCGTCGATGCGCTCCAGCGAGGTGTACAGCGGCAGGATCATGAACGGCAGGAAGTTGTACGTCAGACCGCACACCACCGCCAGCGGGGTGGCCAGCACCCGGTCGCCGGAGGTCCAGCCGAGCCAGCCGCTGACGTCCAGGACGTGCAGCGCGTCGAGCGCGCCGACCACCGGGCCGCCGTCCGAGAGGATCGTCTTCCAGGCGAGGGTGCGGATCAGGAAGCTGGTGAAGAACGGCGCGATCACCAGGATCATGATCAGGTTGCGCCAGCGTCCCGCGCGGAAGGCGATCAGGTACGCCAGCGGGTAGCCGAGCACCAGGCACAGCACGGTCGCGGCGGCCGCGTAGGCCACCGAGCGCAGGAACTGCGGCCAGTACGCGCCGAGCGCGTCCCAGTAGGTCGCGAGGTGCCAGGTGACCTTGTAGCCCTCCTCCAGGGAGCCCGTCTGCACGGACGTGGAGGCCTGGTAGACCATCGGCAGCGCGAAGAACACGACCAGCCAGAGCAGGCCGGGCAGCAGCAGCCAGTACGGCGTCCAGCGCCCGCGCCGGCGGGGCGGCTCCGCCTGCGCGGGTGCCGGGGAGAGCGGCGGGGGCGCCTCGGTGAGCGTCGCCATCAGAGCGCCGCCTCTTCCTCGGTGCCGGCGTCGATGTCCTGGGCGGCGTCCAGACCGAAGGTGTGGGCGGGGTTCCAGTGCAGGACGACCTCGGCACCGGGGGCGAGGCGGGCGTCGCGGTCGACGTTCTGGACGTAGACCTCGAACTCGGGGCAGACCGAGCTGTCGACGACGTACTGCGTGGAGACGCCGATGAACGACGTGGCGGCGATCGTGCCGGTGATGCGGTTGCGGCCCTCGGGGACCTCGCCCGCGTCGTCGGCGTGGGTGAGGGAGATCTTCTCGGGGCGGACGCCGACCAGGACCTTGCCGCCGGTCGTCGTGGGCGCGGAACATCGCGCCTCGGGCAGCACCAGCTTGCCGTCCCCCGCCTTGAGCACGAGGTCGTCACCGCTGCGGGAGTCGATCTCGGCCTCGATGAGGTTGGAGGTGCCGAGGAAGTTGGCGACGAACGTCGTCCCGGGGTTCTCGTAGAGGTCGGCGGGCGAGCCGAGCTGCTCGACGCGGCCCGCGTTCATCACGGCGACCGTGTCGGCCATGGTCATGGCCTCCTCCTGGTCGTGCGTGACGTGGACGAAGGTGATGCCGACCTCGGTCTGGATGCGCTTGAGCTCCAGCTGCATCTGGCGGCGCAGCTTGAGGTCGAGGGCGCCGAGGGGCTCGTCGAGGAGGAGCACCTTGGGGTGGTTGATCAGCGCGCGGGCGACGGCCACCCGCTGCTGCTGGCCGCCGGAGAGCTGGTGCGGCTTCTTGCGCGCCTGCTCGCCGAGCTGCACCAGGTCGAGCATCTCCTCGACCTGCTTCTTCACCGACTTGATGCCGCGTCGGCGCAGGCCGAAGGCGACGTTCTCGAAGATGTCGAGGTGCGGGAAGAGGGCGTAGGACTGGAAGACGGTGTTCACCGGCCGCTTGTAGGGCGGCAGCGCCGTCACGTCCTGGTCGCCGAGGTGCACGGTGCCGGAGGAAGGTTCCTCCAGTCCGGCGATCATGCGCAGCGTGGTGGTCTTGCCGCAGCCGGAGGCGCCGAGCAGGGCGAAGAAGGAGCCCTGCGGGACGGTCAGGTCGAGCGGGTGGACGGCGGTGAAGGAGCCGTAGGTCTTGCTGATGCCGGAGAGGCGGACGTCGCCGCCGCTGTCTGTGGTCTTCATCGTCGTCACGCCCCAGTGAGCTTCGCGAACTTCTCTTCGTAGGCCGTCTCTTCCTTCGAGCTCAGGGAGCGGAAGGCGTGGGACTTGGCCTGCATGGCCTGGTCGGGGATGATCAGCGGGTTGTTCGCCGCATCCGCGTCGATCTTCGCGAGCTCGGCCCGCACACCGTCGACGGGACAGACGTAGTTGATGTAGGCGGCGAGCTCGGCCGCGGGCCGCGGCTCGTAGTAGTAGTCGATGAGCCGCTCGGCGTTCGTCTTGTGCCGCGCCTTGTTGGGGATCAGCAGGTTGTCGCTGGACGTCATGTAGCCGCTGTCGGGGATGACGAAGTCGACGTCGGGGCTGTCCGCCTTGAGCTGTACGACGTCGCCGGCCCAGGCGATGCAGGCGGCGAAGTCGCCGCTGGAGATGTCCGAGGTGTAGTCGTTGCCGGTGAAGCGGCGGATCTGGCCGCTGTCCACGGCCTTCTGGAGGCGGGCGATCGCCGCGTCGTAGTCGTCGTCGGTGAAGTCCGCCGGGTCCTTGCCCATGTCGAGCAGCGTCATGCCGACGCTGTCGCGCATCTCGGTGAGGAAGCCGACGCGGCCCTTGAGCTTCGGGTTGTCGAGCAGGTCGGAGACCGACGTCACCTCGACGCCGTCGAGGGCCTTCTTGTTGTAGGCGATGACGGTCGAGATGCCCTGCCAGGGGTACGAGTAGGCGCGTCCCGGGTCCCAGTCGGGGCTGCGGAACTGGCTCGACAGGTTGGCGTAGGCGTGCGGCAGGTGGGACGGGTCCAGTTTCTGGACCCAGCCCAGGCGGATGAGGCGGGCGGCGAGCCAGTCGGTGAGGACGACGAGGTCGCGGCCGGTGTCCTGGCCCGCGGCGAGCTGCGGCTTGATCTTGCCGAAGAACTCGTTGTTGTCGTTGACGTCCTCGGTGTACGTGACCTTGATGCCGGTCCTCTTGGTGAACGCCTCCAGCGTGGGGTGGTGCTTGCCGCTGTCGTCGACGTCCATGTACTCGGTCCAGTTGGAGAAGCTGACGGTCTTCTCCTTCGCCGAGTGGTCCTCGGCGGACGTGCCGCCCTCGGTCCTGCCGGCCGCGGGGATCCCGCAGGCGCCGAGCGTGCCGGCGCCGCCCAGCGCCAGGGCGCCGCCCGCGGAGGCGCGCAGCAGTGACCGGCGGGTCAGGGCCGCCCTGCCGTTGCGGAGGCTGCGCCGCACGGCGGCCGTCTGGGCCGGTGTCAGGCGGTCTGGCTCATACTGCTCCATGCGCGTGGTGCCCTTTCGGGAGGTCGGCCGTGGTCGGCGGCCGGTCGTGGCTATCAGTCCCCGAAGACGGTGCGGTGCCAGGCCTTTCGGGCCACCGCGGTGTTATCGAACATAACGTGCTTGATCTGTGTGTACTCCTCGAACGAATACGCTGACATGTCCTTGCCGAAGCCGGACGCCTTGTATCCGCCGTGGGGCATCTCGCTGATGATCGGAATGTGGTCGTTGACCCACACGCACCCGGCCTTGATCTCGCGCGTCGCCCGGTTCGCCCGGTAGACGTCCCGGCTCCACGCGGAGGCGGCCAGACCGTACGGCGTGTCGTTGGCCAGCCGGATCCCCTCGTCGTCGCTGTCGAAGGGCAGCACGACCAGGACCGGGCCGAAGATCTCGGCCTGCACGACCTCGCTGTCCTGCGCCGCGTCCGCGATCAGAGTGGGGAGATAGTACGCGCCGTTCTCGAGCTCTCCCCGGGGGGCCTCGCCTCCGGTCACCACGCGCGCGTAGGCGCGCGCCCGGTCGACGACGGCGGCCACCCGGTCGCGCTGGACGTGCGAGATCAGCGGCCCCAGGTCGGTGCCCGGGGCGAACGGGTCCCCGAGCCGGACGGTCTC
Source organism: Streptomyces sp. NPDC059895 (assembly GCF_042731035.1). Lineage (NCBI taxonomy): Bacteria > Bacillati > Actinomycetota > Actinomycetes > Kitasatosporales > Streptomycetaceae > Streptomyces > Streptomyces sp. NPDC059895. The sequence continues at coordinate 29,587 of NZ_JBHWKO010000044.1, read as the reverse complement.
CATGAGCGCGGCGGTCCGCTCCACGAACGCCTCGTACAGGGGCCGCTGCACGTACGCGCGCGTGGCGGCGGTGCAGTCCTGCCCGGTGTTGATGAGGGCGCCCGCGACGGCACCGTGGACGGCCGCCTCCAGGTCGGCGTCGTCGAAGACGACGAACGGGGCCTTCCCGCCGAGTTCCAGGTGCAGCCGCTTGACCGTGGCGGTGGCGATCTCGGCGACACGCCGGCCGACGGCGGTGGAACCGGTGAACGACGTCATGGCCACGTCCGGATGGCCGACGAGGTGCTCACCCGCCTCCCTCCCGGTCCCGGTGACGATGTTGACGACCCCGTCCGGGATGCCGGCGTCGGTGGCGGCCCGCGCGAACAGCAGCGAGGTCAGCGGGGTGAGCTCGGCGGGCTTGAGCACGACGGTGTTGCCCGCGGCGATCGCCGGCAGGATCTTCCACGCGGCCATCTGCAGCGGGTAGTTCCAGGGTGCGATGGAGCCGACGACCCCGATGGGCTCGCGCCGTACGTACGAGGTGTGGTCCCCGGAGTACTCCCCCGCGGACTGTCCCGCCAGATGCCGGGCCGCGCCCGCGAAGAAGGCGGTGTTGTCGATGGTGCCCGGGACGTCGAACTCCCGGGTCAGCTTGAGCGGCTTGCCGCACTGCAGGGACTCGGCGCGGGCGAAGTCCTCCGCGCGCTCGGCGAGCACGGCGGCGAAGCGGTGCAGGGCGTCGGAGCGCTCGCCCGGGGTGGCGCCCGCCCACGCGGGGAAGGCGGCGCGGGCGGCCGCGACGGCCTCGTCGACGTCGGCGGTGGAGGCGAGGCCGTAGGAGTACACCTCTTCCCCCGAGGACGGATCGACCACGGCGTGGGTGCGCCCGGACGTTCCTTTCCTGAGGCTCCCCGCGATGTACTGGGCGCCCTCCGCGAAGCGTTCCTGCGCGGGGAACCGGCCGGACCGGTCCGGGGTGGCGGTGCCCGGGTTCTGCATGTCGCTCTCCTCCGCCTTCGCCCCGCTTCTCCGCGAGGCGGGGTGGCGTAGCTCCAGCTCGATTTGAGTGCCGATCCTGACAGAGCTACCCCACACCAACAAGTGATTCCGTTGTTGCCTTTTGGTTACGCGACGGAATCTGTCGACCAGGTGTCGAGTCGAGCCGGAAAAGGAGGGACGGACTGTCCGTGGCGCGTGCCACAGTGGCGTGCATGACGGAGATCGATTCCTGGGAGTCCCTGGTCACCGAGGTCCGTGCGGGGGCGCGCGTCAGGTACGTCCACTTCTGGGGCCACCGGCCGCAGCCCGACGGCCGGGTCGGCGCGAGCTGCCTGAGCCAGTGGTGGCCGTCCCCGTTCACGGTGGACGGGACGACCTACGCGACGGCCGAGCACTGGATGATGGCCGGCAAGGCCCGCCTCTTCGGCGACCCGGAGGCGGAGCGGCGGGCACTGGCCGCCGAGCACCCCGCCCAGGCCAAGAAGGCCGGGCGTCTGGTCCGCGGCTTCGACGAGACGGCCTGGGAGCGGGAGCGGTTCGGGATCGTCGTCGAGGGCAGCGTCCACAAGTTCTCGGCCCACCCCGAGCTGCGCGAGTTCCTGCTGCGCACGGGCGGGAGGGTCCTGGTGGAGGCGAGCCCCGTCGACCGGGTGTGGGGCATCGGCCTCGCCGCGGACGACGAGGCCGCCGCCGATCCGCGGCGGTGGAGAGGCCCGAACCTGCTGGGGTTCGCGCTGATGGAGGCGCGCAGGCGCCTGCGGGGCGCGTGAGGCGCCTGCGGGGCGCGTGAGGCGTCCGCCTCAGGGAGCCACGAGCACCAGGACCAGCATCCCGATCCCGAGGACGACTCCGGCCGCGCCGCAGATGATGCCGGCCAGTGCCTGCCCGCCGTTCGAGGCCTGGCCGCGGTTCGCCTTGCCGCGCCCGATCGCGCCGAAGACGACCGCGAGGATCCCCATCACGATGGCGGCCGGCCACATGCAGAACCCGCCGACCGCCACGATGCCCAGCACCATGGCGGCGACGCCCGTCCCGTTCTCCATCGGGCGCATCGCGGACCAGCCGTAGTAGCCCGGCGCACCGCCGTGACCGCCCGGCACGCCGTAGCCGGTCGGGGCGCCGCCGTAGCCCGGTGTGCCGCCGTAACCGGCCGGGGCGGCGAAGTAACCGCCCGGTGCGCCGCCGTACGCGGCGGGGCCGGGGTGTCCGAGGTCACCGGGATACCCGTACGGGACCTGCCCCGGGCCGTCCGGCGCGATCGGCGGCGGAGGCACGGCTCCGTCCTGGGGGACGGCGAAGGGGTTCTGCGGCGCAGGCACGGCGGCCCCGTCCCGCGGGCTCGCGAAGGGACTCGGCGACGCGGGCACGGAGGTCTGGGGCACGGCGGCCCCGTCCCGCGGGCTCGCGAAGGGACTCGGCGGCGCAGGCACGGCAGCCCCGTCCTGCGGGCTCGCGAAGGGGTTCTGCGGCGCAGGCGCGGCGGTCCGGGGCACGGTGGCAGGGGTCGGCGGCGGGCCGGAGGGCTGGGGTTCCGCGGGCAGTGAGGTGACCGTGAGCTGGTCGTGCACGGGCGGGGGCGGTGTCCGGTCCTCGCCCTTGTCCAGCGACACCTCGGTCCGCGCGTCCTGCGGACCGGCGTCCACGGGGCCCGCGTACTGCGGCCCTTCCTCCCCCTCGGGGACGGACCCGGGCGCGGCCCAGGGATCCCGTCCTCCGTCCCGGTCCGTGCCCTCTCCGCCCGTACCCTCCGGCACGTGCGGCCTCGACGCGTCGTCGGACATGGCGCGGCCCCCCTCTGTCGTACGTGCCGCCATGCTAAGGCCCCGGGGGCCGGGCAGTCTTAGCCGGCGGTCCGGGCTGAGTTTCTGCCGCAGCGTTTTTCGTGCGGTCAAACACTCCTCCGGTTGACGAAGCCGAGGGATACCAACCCCTCGGCCGCGCACAGCCGGTCGGAGGCGCCGCCGACCTCGGTCTGGAGCAACTGAGAGGCGGCGCCGTGCTGGTGTCCCCAGTGCATCGCCGCCCGCCACAGCGCCCGCCCGTAGCCACGGCCGCGATGCTGCGGCAGGACGCCGAAGTATTGCGGCAGCAGCCGCACCCTCCCGGCCGCGTCGCCCATCGTCTCCATGGGCCCGATCGCGCCAGCCACCTGACCGTCCTGCAGGACGGTCAGGACCGGTCCGACCGCCCCGGCCCCCATCTGCGCGTACAGGAGCGCGAAGCCGTCGTCGGCCATCGGCGCCGCGAAGTCCGCGAACCGCTCGGGCTCGTCGAGCTGCTTGTACTCGACCACCGGGACGTGCGGGGCCTCGCCGGGCCCGTCGGCGAACTCCTTGAGCTGCACGCGTGTCCCGACGCCACGGGCGTACGCCTCGGGCTGCTCCGGGCCGAGGAACCATACGATGCGAGCCTTCCTCGCGCCGTGGACCCCGGCGAGCTTGCGCGCCAGGTCGGCACCGACCGACAGGCCGTCGGCGGCCGTACCGTACACGTGGACCTTCACCACGCCCCCGGCCCGCTCGGCGAGCGTGGGGATCAGCGTCAGCCTACGGTCGTGCTCGATGGCGTCGGCCATGACGCGTTCGGTCTTCGTGTCGGACCATCGCTGGTCCTTGTCCCAAGGCAGGAAGCGGTCGGTACCGGCGTTCTCGACGACCGCCTCAAAGAGGTCGCGCAGCGGGTCGTCCCAGCGGGCGGGGCCGAGGGTGGGCACGTACGGCACGGGCATCACGGGCTCAAGCAGGTCCCAGGAGAAGCGCATGCGCCGCACGCTACCCACCTTCCACCAATGCCGCAGGCCCCCGCTCGTGTTGCCGCCGGGGCCTGCGTTCACCGCCCGATCAGTCGCCCGCGCCTAGTGCGGGTTGTCGTCGCCGGCGGCGCACGAGCACTTCGCGCTGTCCATCACGGTGTCCATGTCGGCGATGCCGGTGATCCGGGTCACCGAAGCCGCCGCCGCCAGGACCGGCCGCGTCAGGTAGGGCAGGCCTCCCTCGGACGGACCGTCGCCCGGGAGCGGGCGCCGCGGCGAGATCTCGACTGGAGAACGACCTGCCGCCGGCGACCCGCACCCTGTCCAACATGAGCCGGCAGAGCGTGGACTTGGGCAAGCCGCGGGAAGCCGTCCGCCTGGCCAAGCTCGCCTCCCAGCACGCCGCCTCCTGGTCCGCTCCCCCGCGCGTGAACGCCCTGCTGGCCATCCGTGCCGCGCAGGGCTACTCCCGCGCCCGCGACGAGCTGAACGCATCCACCACGATCAGGCGGGCGTGGCGTTATTTCGACCAGGGGCCCAGCGACCGCGATCCCGAATGGGTCTTCTTCCTCAATGAGGCCGAACTCGTGTGCCTGGAGGGCATGTGCCGCTCCGATCTCGGGCAGTACCGGCGAGCGGTCAAGCTCCTGGAGCGCTCCGCGACACTCCAGGACATCGAGCACAGCCGCAACCGGGGCATGTGCCTGGCCCGCCTCGCCACGGCGGCCGTCGAGGACCGGGACCTGGACCGCAGCGTCAGCGCGGCCCGGGAGTCCCTGCGCCTCATCGACGGCGGCCAGTCCTCCACGCGCAATCGGCTGCAGCTCGTCGTCGTACGGGACAGCCTGACCCCGTACGGCAGCCGTGACAGCGAGGCCCGTGACACGATCGAGCTGCTGAACCAGCGCATCGCCTGAGGGGAGCCGGCATGCCCGTCACCGGGAGCCTGACCGTGCAGCTTCACAACCCGGAAGAAGCCGCGGAGCGGGCGTGGTGGGCTTCCCTGGGCGACGCCCGGCCCGCCGGGGCCGGGCCGTACCTTTACTCTCCGGCACTACCCGATCCGTGATGACGCGCGCTCAGCCGGATGGTCCGGGCAGTCCGGATGGTCCGGGCAGTCCGGGACAGGTTCGGCTCCACTCCACGCTCCCTGTCACCCCCTTCCGCCCCCTCCACCCGTGCCGGGCCCCGCGCCCACCCGTCCGCCCACGCCACGCGCCCCCGCCTCCCACGCCCCGTCCCGCCCGCCCGTACCGACTCCGCCTACGATGGCCCCGACCCACCGATCAGCCGATCACGGGAAGGCCCCGTTGACCACCCACCTGCGCTCCTTCATCGCCGGTCTGCCCAAGGCCGAACTGCACGTCCACCACGTCGGCTCCGCGTCCCCGCGGATCGTCTCCGAACTGGCCGCCCGGCACCCGGACTCCAAGGTCCCCGCGGACCCGGAGGCCCTGGTCGACTACTTCACCTTCACGGACTTCGCGCACTTCATCGAGGTGTACCTGTCCGTGGTGGACCTCGTCCGCACCCCGGAGGACGTCCGGCTCCTCACCTACGAGGTGGCCCGCGACCTGGCCCGCCAGCAGGTCAGATACGCCGAGCTCACGATCACCCCCTTCTCCTCCACCCGGCGGGGCATCGACGACCGCGCCTTCATGGACGCGATCGAGGACGCCCGCAAGGCGGCGGAGGCCGAGTTCGGCACCCTCCTGCGCTGGTGCTTCGACATCCCCGGCGAGGCCGGCGGCCAGGCCGCCGAGGAGACCACCCGCCTCGCCACCGACGACCGCGTCCGCCCCGAGGGGCTGGTCTCCTTCGGCCTCGGCGGACCGGAGATCGGCGTGGCGCGCCCCCAGTTCAAGCCGTTCTTCGACCGGGCGATCGCCGCGGGCCTGCACTCGGTGCCGCACGCCGGGGAGACGACCGGCCCGCAGACCGTCTGGGACGCCCTCACCCATCTGCGCGCCGAGCGCATCGGGCACGGCACCAGCTCCGCCCAGGACGACAAGCTCCTCGCCCACCTCGCCGAGCACCGCATCGCGCTGGAGGTGTGCCCGACCTCCAACATCGCCACGCGCGCGGTGCGCACCCTCGACGAGCACCCGGTCCGGGAGTTCGTCAAGGCGGGGGTCCTGGTCACCATCAACTCCGACGACCCGCCCATGTTCGGCACGGACCTCAACAACGAGTACGCGGTCGCGGCCGGCCTGCTCGACCTGGACGAGCGGGGTCTGGCCGAGCTGGCGAAGAACGCGGTGGAGGCGTCGTTCCTGGACGAGCCGGGCAAGGCGCGGCTGCGGGCGGAGATCGACACCTACACCGCGGGGTGGCTCGCCGGCTGAGGACAATGGCCCCCATGCATCCCGATTCCGTGACGGCCGTGGCCCACCGCGGCGCCCCCTACCGCTTCCGCGAGAACACCCTCGACTCGCTGCGTGCCGCCCTCGCCCTGGGCGCGGACGCGGTCGAGATCGACGTACGCCTCACCAGGGACGGCGTGCCCGTGCTGCTGCACGACGAGACGCTGGAGCGGTTGTGGGAGCGGCAGCGGCCGTTGCTGTCGCTGACGGCGGCGGAGGTGCGCGGGCTGACGGGGGGCGGGGTGCCGACCCTGGTGGAGGCGCTGGCGGCGACCGGGGACCGCAGGGTGATGCTGGATCTGCCGGGCACGCGGGACGTGCGGACGGCGCGCCGGGTCGTGGACGTCGTGCGGGAGGCGGGGGCGGCGGACCGCGTGTACTACTGCGCGGACGCCGCCGCGATGCTGGCCGTGCGCGCCGCCGACCCGGCGGCCGAGATCGCCCTGACCCGCACGACCCTGGCGCCCGCGCGCCCGGCACTGCTGGAGGCGGTGCGGCCGCGCTGGCTCAACTACCGCTTCTCCCTGGTCGGCCGCGATCTGGTCGCCCGGGTGCACGACGACGGCTATCTGGTGTCGGTCTGGACCCCCGACACCCGCCGTTCCCTGCGGCGCCTGCTGGACCTGGGCGTCGACTCCATCACGACGAACCGGGTCGACCTGCTCTGCGGACTGCGCGGGACCTGACCGGCGTACGCCGGCCCCCGGCAGGCACGGCCCCCGGCAGGCACGCATCCGGCACGGCACGGCCCCCGGCAGGCACGGCATCCGGCACGGCACGGCGTCAGGCACGGCATCCGGCAGGCACTGCCCCCGACAGGCACGGCATCCGGCGCGACACCGGGAAGTCAGGGTCCGACCCTGACAACTCCCCCACGGGGCAGAGTGGTTGACCCAGGGTTCAGCCCGGGTCGGCCGCCCTCCTCGGTGACGATCCGGCCGGACGGCTACCGCCGGAGGATGATCACGTCCGTGTCATCCGCAGTCCTCGGGAGCCTCCGCATGCGCGCTCGACGCCGCACGACCGTCCGCACCACGGCCCTGGCGGCCGCCCTCGTCCTCGCCCTCGGCGCGGGCCCGCTCGCCGCCCCCGCGTTCGCCTCGCCCGCCTCGTCCGCGCCCGGCTCGTCCGCGCCGGCCGCCGCCTCGCCCGGGGCGCACGGCCCGGACGAGACGGCCCTGCGGGCCGCGCTCGACGGCCTTCCCGACCGGGACGCGACGGCCGCCCTGGTGCGGGTGGGCGGAACCGACGGCCGCTGGCGGGGCAGCGCGGGCGTGCACGACCTGGCGAGCGGCCGCCCGGCGGACCCGGACGCCCGGTTCCGGGCCGGTTCGACGACGAAGGTGGTCACCGCGGCGGCGGTCCTGAAACTGGCGGCGCAGGGTGGGATCGACCTGGACCGGCCGGTCCAGCGGTATCTGCCCGGCCTCCTCGGCGGGGACTTCCGGCCGGTCACCGTACGGCAGTTGCTGAACCACACCAGCGGCATCCCTGCGGGCGACGGCCTCGGGACCACGTTCGAGGAGCTGTACGCGCACCGCTACGAGACGCTCTCCCCGCGGCAGGTGGTGGCGTCGGCGGCGGCGAAGGGGCCGGAGTTCCGTCCCGGCGGCGCGCAGCACTACCTGAACATCAACTACACGATCCTCGGCCTGCTGATCGAGAAGGTGACCGGGCGGCCGTACGCCACGGCGGCCGGCGAACTGGTCCTGGCGCCCGCCGGCATGCGGGACACGTACTTCCCCGGCACCGACCCGCGCATCCTCGGCCCGCACAACCACGGCTACCAGGCGGTGGCCGGGGCCGACGGGACCACGGAGTTCGTCGACGTCACGGAGTGGAACCAGGCGGACCGGTTCGCGGCCGGGGACATGATCTCCACGACCGCGGACCTGGAGCGGCTGCTCACCTCGCTGTTCCGCGGGCGGATCGTGCCGGGGCCGCAACTGCGGGAGATGTTCACGGTGCCGGCGCACATCGAGGGCGCCACGTACAGCGCGGGGTTCCAGCGGTTCGCGTTCGAGGGGAAGGTCTACTGGCTCAAGTCGGGCGGCCGGTACGGCTACAACACGATGCTGGGCGGCACCCGTGACCTGAGCCGCACCCTCGTCTACTCGGTCAACTCCACCGACGCGAAGGGCGAGGACCTGAATCCGGTCGCCGGGCGGATCGCGCTGGCCGCGCTCAAGTAAGAGTCGGCACGGGGGTGTTCGGGGCGGTGAGGGCCTCCAGGCGCTTGATCTTCGCGCGGACGGCGTACAGCGGGATCACCCCGAACACCCCGAACGACATGTCGATGACGGTCCACCAGAAGGGGATGCCCCGGACCGGTCCGCAGATCAGGGCGAGCGGGACGACACCGGCGCAGGCGATCATGCCGAACTCGACGACCCAGATGTTGCGGACGGGGTCGCGGTACGGGCCGTAGAACGCGACGGCGATGACGAGGTGGGCGAAGGCCAGCCAGTCGGTGCCGTAGAGGACGAAGGGGTACTCGGCGTCGACGGTGTCGAGTCCCCGCCGGACGCGCTCGATCCACTCCATGAGGGCGGGCAGGTGGTCGGGGACGGACAGGGCGCGCAACGCGTCCTCCGTCCAGCGCAGTTCGTGCACCAGGGGGAAGGCCGTGGCGCCGCTGAGCACCAGGCACACGACGAAGAAGACCAGCCAGGCGCGGATGCCCCTCAGAAGGGCGGCTCTGTCGCTCATGACGGCAGCGTACGCCTGCATTTGAACATGTTCAAAACTATTTCCGGGGACTCCGTCGGCGCGGCCCGGCGAGGGGCGCCGAGGAGTGAGGGGCGCGTCCCTCAGCCCAAGGGCTCCTCCAGCGGCACGTTCCGCACCCCGGGCAGGTGCCCGTCCAGTTCCCCGGGCTCGAACCGGCACATGCCCACCGCGTGCCAGAACTCGCCCGTGACGTCGCCCTCGAACTTGTAGCCGCCGGACGGCGACAGCGCCGCCCAGCCGCCCGGCAGTCCGACGAGGGTGGCGCGCAGGCCGGCCGGGGCGCCGCCGGGGACGTTCCACAGCCGTACCGTGCCGTCCTCGCCGCCGCTGGCGAGCAGGGAGCCGTCGGGGCTGAACGCGACCGCCAGCACACGCCCGGTGTGGCCGGTCAGGACGGCGGTGGCGCGTCCGGTGCGCGGGTCCCACAGACGGACCGTCCGGTCGTCGCCGGCGGTCGCCAGCAGGGGGCGCAGCGGATGCGCGGCGGCCGTCCACAGCTTGCCGGTGTGCCCGGTCAGCCGGTGGGCGACCGCCCCGTCCCGCCAGATCACCGCCTGCCCGTCCCAGGAGGCGCTGGCCAGCCAGGAGCCGTCGGGCGCGAACGCGACCGCGTACACCCGGTCGGCGTGCCCGTCGAGAACGGCGGTGACGCGGCGGGCGGCCAGGTCCCAGATCCGCACCTTGCGGTCGTCGCAGCCGGTGGCGAGGACCGCCCCGTCAGGCCGGAAGTCGATGGAGCGGACCCGGCCGTAGTGCTCGGTGACGGTGACGACGTGGGCGCCGGTGGCCCGGTACCAGAGCCGTACGGTGTCGTCGTCGTTGGCGGTGGCCACCAGGGTGCCGTCCGCGCTGAACGCCTCGGCCCACACGTGGTCCGTCTCGACGTCCATCTCGCGCTGGTACTCGCCGGTCCCGGCGTTCCACAGGTACAGGTCGCCGTCGCTGCTCGCGGTGGCCAGCAGGGCGGGATCGGCCGGGCTGAACGCGGCGGAGACCAGGCGGTCGCTGTGCCCGGTCAGGTCCCGCAGCCGCCGCCCGGTGGCGGCGTGCCAGATCCGGACGTGGCCGTCGTTGGCGCCGACCGCCAGCAGGGAGCCGTCGGCGCTGAAGGACAGGCTGCCGATCCGCCGCCCGTGGCCGCGCAGGATGCGCCGGCCCTGGCCGGTGGCCGGGTCCCACAGGCGTACGACGCCGTCGTTGGCGCCGGTCACCAGCAGGGAGGCGGCCTCCGGGGCGGGTGCGTCGCCGTGCGGGCGGAACTTGCACACCCAGACCGAGCCCCGGTGTTCCGCGGGCTGCCGGCCGAGGGGCACGGCGACCGGGTCGGCGTCCGGCGTGACGCGCCACAGCCGGACGACGCCCTGGCTGTCCCCGGCGGCGAGCAGCGTCCCGTCGGGGTCGAACAGCACCTGGTACACCGCGCCCCGGCAGCCGCCGAGCAGCCCCGCGCCGGCCCCGGCGGCCAGGTCCCACAGCCGCACCTCGCCCTCGGTGTCGCCGCTCACCAGGAACCGGCCGCCGGGATGGAAGTCCAGCGTGTAGACGCGCCCCGCGTGCCCGGTGAACGTGTGCAGCACCCGCCGCCCGGCCACGTCCCACACCCGGACCGTGCCGGCCCGCCCGGTGCCCATGTCGCCGGTGGCGAGCAGGGTGCCGTCCGGGCTGAACCGGGCCCGGAACACCGCGCCCCGGTGGCCGGGCAGCTCCCCGGCCGGCCGCCCGTCGGCGAGGTCCCACAGCCGTACGGCGGCGGAGGCGTCGCCGGTGACCAGGGTGGCGCCGCCCGGCCCGAAGGCGACCGTGTAGACGGGCGCGGCGTGCCCGGGCAGCCGGTGCAGCGCCTCGCCCGTGGCCGTGTCCCACAGGGTGACCACGCCGTCGGCGTCCCCGGTCGCCAGCAGCGCCCCCTCGGCGTCGAGGACGACCGGCCAGACGCCCGCCGGGTGGATCTCCAGCCGGTGCCGGCACACGCCGGACACCGGGTCCCAGAGCCGTACGGTCCCGTCGGCGCTGCCGGTGGCCAGCACCCGCTCGCGGAACTTGACGGCGTAGACGCGGTCGGTGTGGCCCTTCAGGGTGCGCAGGGCGGTGCCGGTGGCGGCGTCGCAGACCAGCACTCCGCCGTCCTCGCTGCCGACCGCGAGGAGTTCGCCGTCGGGGCTGTAGGAGATGGGCTCCGGCAGCCGGCTGGTGCGCATGTCGAAGCCGTACGGCACGCCGACGGCGGAGGGCCGGAAGCCGGAGTCGACGGCCATGCCGGGGGCGAGGGCGGCGACCGCCAGCTCGGGGGTGCCGGGCAGGTCGGGGCCGCAGGTCGCCGCGACGAGCGCCGCCCGCCGCCACCGGCCGCCCTCGACCCGGGCGCCGGTCAGGTCGGTGCGGATCAGCCGCGCCCGCCGCAGGTCGGCGCCGCGCAGGTCGGCACCGGTGAGGTCGGCGCCGTCGAGGCGGGCGCCGGTCAGCCGGGCGTCGCGCAGCACGGCGCCGGAGAGGTTGGCGCCGACCAGGCGGGCGTCGGTGAGGTCGGCGCGGGTGAGGTCGACGCCGGAGAAGTCGCGGTACGACAGGTCCTCGCCGGCGAGGGCGGCGCCGCGCAGGTCGGTGTGGGCGGGGACGCGCAGCCGGGCGAGGATCTTCACCGCGTTGGCGCGGGCGGTCTCCTCGCCCTCGTCGCCGCCCAGGGCCTGTTCGGCCCACTCCTGGCAGGCGCGGTGGTCGGCGAGGTCGCACAGGAACTCCACGGCGAGGCGGCTCAGCGGCCGCCTCGCCAGCAGCGCGGGGTCCCCGGCGGCGAGCCGCAGGGCGCAGGCGCGGGCGACGAGCCACTCCGTCACCGAGCCGTGGATGAACCGGAACACCCCGTCGTCGCTGCGCACCAGCAGGCTTCCGGAGCCGACCGCGTGGGCGGCCTGCGGCACGGACAGCCGGCTGTCGGTGAGCCCGCCGAGGGTCTCGGCGACATCGGTGAGCTCGTCCAGGCGCAGTGAGTCCTGGCCGCTCTCCCACAGCCGCAGGGCGAGCGCGGTGACCGCGCTCCACAGCTGGTCCAGGCCGAGTCCCGGGGCCCGGCCGGGGCCGCCGGCGCGCTGGGCCTCGAAGCCGAGCCAGGCGGTGAGGACCTCGTCGTAGAGGCCGGCGGGGCTGAGCGCCCGGCCGGCTCCGGCGACCGCGCGGAGCTGGTCGTCGTCGAGGTCGGCGACGAAGCCGAGCAGCCGGGGGTTGCGGCACAGGGCGAGCAGGTCGGGGATGGCGTCGAGGAGCCGCACCCGGCGGTCGGCGGCGCGTTCGTCGCCGTCGTAGCGGTTGACCAGGTAGGCGTGGATCTGGCGCGGGGTGAACTCCTGGACGGCCAGCACCCTGCGGTGCGGGAGGAGGCCGACGCGTTCGCCGAGGGCGGTCAGCACCTGGCCCTGGGAGCGGAAGTGCTGGGTGCGGCTGCTGACGACGATCTTCGCGCTGTCGACGGCGGAGTCCAGCAGGACCTGGAGCCGCTCGGCGGCGCGGTCGTAGGTGACCTGGGTGACCAGTTCGTCGAAGCCGTCGAAGAGCAGCACGATCCGGCCCTGCTGGAGCATGTAGCGGAAGGCGCGCAGGTCGATGGTGTCGACGCCGTGGGCGGCGAGGTGCGCGGCGACCAGGCCCTCGAAGGAGTAGGCCCGGTCCAGCGCGTTCAGCTCCACCAGCAGCGGGACCAGGTGCGGCAGTTCGGCCGGGACGCGGCGGGCCAGCTCGCGCAGCGCGAAGGTCTTGCCGTGTCCGAAGTCGCCGAGGAGCAGCAGGAAGCGGCCCTGGTCGGAGTCGAGGAGGCGGAGCATGGCGTCGACCAGGCCGTCGTGCTCCTCCGAGCCGAGGCGCTCCACCTCCCGGTACCGCTGCGGCAGGTACATGCCCGGGGGGTAGCGGGGGTCGGTGCGCAGCCGCTCGCTCTGGGCGGCGACGTAGCCGCGCAGGTCGAGCAGGCCCTGGAACTCGGTGAAGCTGCGGACCCGGACGCCTCTGCGGCGGGCCAGGTCGCGCAGTTCGCGGGCGGGCGGCGGGCCGTCGTGGACGAGTTCGGCCTCGGTCTCGGAGTCCGCCGCGTGGACCAGGGCGACGACCCGGTCGACGTCCTCGGCGGTCGGGGTGCCGGTGTGCACGGCGACCCGCTGCTGGCGGACGAAGCCCGACTGCTCCCAGGTGACGAGGAGTTGCGGCACGGCTCCGGCCACCGGGCGGATCTGGGCCCCCTCGTGCCGGGTGCGGCAGACCTCGGCGACGCGGTCGAGCAGCAGCTCGGCCGGGGACTGCAGGGCGCGCGGCTCGGGGTCCGCGGGGAGGCCGGGATCCGCCGGGAGGTCCGGTCCCGGTGCCCGGCCGTCGGGGCTCGGCCGGTCCGGGCCGGCGCCGAACACGCCGTGGGCCCGCCGCCACCGCGCCTCCCGCCGTTCCGGCTCGCGGGGCCCGTCCCAGAGCGCCAGTGCGTCACCGCCGATGTGCAGCAGCCGGTGCCGGCCGGGTCCGGCGGCGCCCAGGAGCGGCAGTTCGCCGGAGGAGGTGGTGAGGCCGGGGCGGGTGCCGGGGTCCGCCGGGCCGTGCAGGAGCAGGTGCAGCCGGGGCGCGGTGAGCCGGGCGAGGACGTCGGTGTCGCGCAGCGGCCCGTCCCCGTCGGCGGCGCCGCCGCGCGCCGTTCCGGGCGGATGCCGCAGCGCCCCGATGCGCAGCCACCCCTCCTCCTCGTACGGGCGCAGCGCCTGGGCGAACCAGGCGGCCTGCTCGGGTCCGACCAGGCCGTACCGGTCGTCGAGGCGGTGGCTGTGGGCCATGGACGAGTTGAGCCCGGCGACCACGGTGCGCAGTTCGGGCACGGGGAACAGGGTCCAGGGCTGGTCGCTGTCGAAGACGGTGTCGAGGCCCTGGTACAGCTCCTGGAAGAGCCGGGAGAAGTGCCGCCACTTGGGCCAGTACGGCGGCCGGGGCGGCATCTCGTCGGCCTCGCAGGTGCTGAAGTAGGCCTGGCAGGCGGCCTGGTTGACGTCCCGGCCGCCGGGGACGACGGCGACCCGGTGCGGTTCGAGGCCGAGGAGCGCGCGCAGTCCGGTGAGGAAGGCGAGCGCCTGGTCGACCTCGCGGGGGCTGCCGGAGGCGGTCAGGTCGCCGGTCACCACCAGCAGGTCGGGGGCGGGGGCGCCGGCGTCGGTGAGCTCGACGAGGTCGCCCCAGATGGCCGCCTGGAGTTCGGCCGGGTCCTGGCCGCGTCCGAAGGCGGGGCCGGCCAGATGGAGCACGGTGACCGCCTCGCGCCCCCGGGCGCCCGCGGACGCGGGCGGGTACGCCGGTGGCGCCGCCGGTCTGCGCCGGCCGGCCCAGCCGGGCCGCCCGAGGGGCCGGCCCGGCGGCGGGACGGGCGGCGGGACGGGCGGCGGCGGGGCGGACGGGGACGGGGACGACGGCCCGTTCCCGCCCGGGTAGTCCGGCCGCAGGCTGGGCCGGGCACGGCCGTCGAGGGCCTGGCGGACCCGGGTGAGGAGCAGTTCTCGGGCGGCGGCCGGATCGGTGACGGGCACCAGGTCGACGTAGGTGATGGTGGCGAGCAGTCCCTCCACCGGGATGTCCTCGACCCGTACGGTGAGCAGCCGGCGCTCGGGGACGTCCGGGTCGGCGCGCAGGGCCGCCTGCCACTCCATCCGGCCGTAGCGGGACCGCTCGTAGTTGCGCGAGAGCACGGCGATGACGGCGGCCGACTCGCTGACGCCCCGGTCCATGAAGTCCACGAAGTTGGTGCCGGGGACGAAGTCCCACGCCTGAAGGACCGTGCGGTAGCCGGCCTCCTCCAGGGTCCAGGCGATCCAGGACGCCCAGCGTTCGTCCGCGGGCGAATAGCTGACGAAGAAGTCCAACGGCGCTGTCGGACCGGTGCTCTGAGGCTCCCCCATATATTCATGATGCAATGAGAGAGCGTCGATATGCACCGGTTTCACAGGCGGAATCCCGCCCGGACGGCTCCGGCGAAGGAACCGCGGGAGCAAGGGCCCCGGTCACAGGGGGGCACGGATGTGCGAGCCTTTCCCCCGTGAGTGGCTTTCGACGTCTGCACGTACTGGACCGGCTGGCGATCGGTCTGCTCGCGACCGGACTGGTGTGCCTGGCCACAGGGCTGCTGCCCACCGCTTCGGCGGCCGACGCGACGGCCCGTGTCGCTCCGCTGCTGGCGTTCCTCGGCACGGTGATCGTGCTGGCCGAACTGACCAGCAGGGCCGAGGTGTTCGACGTGGTGGCGGCCCGTGTCGCGCGCGCCGGCCGGGGCAGCTACCCGCTGCTCTTCCTCCTCTGCGTGGCCTTCGCCTCGCTCACCACGATCGCCCTGAACCTGGACACCACGGCGGTCCTGCTGACCCCGGTGATGCTGGCCCTCGCCTCCCGCGTCGGCATCGCGGCCGTCCCCCTGGCGATGACGACGGTCTGGCTGGCCAACACGGCGAGTCTGCTGCTGCCGGTCTCCAACCTGACGAACCTGCTCGCCGCCGACCGGGTGGCCCTGTCCCCGCTGGGCCTGGCGGGCCGCATGTGGGCGCCGCAACTGGCGGCGATCGCGGTGACGATGGCCTGTCTGTGGGTCTTCTACTGGCGCCGGGGACGGCGGGGCGCCGGACGGTCCGCCGCGGCGGGCCCGCACGGCGCGGGCGGCGGCCCGGGGGCGGCGCGCGAGGGGGACGTACGGGGGCTGGCGGACGTACGGGAGCGGGCAGACGTACGGGAGCGGGCAGACGTACGGGAGCGGGCAGGCGGCCTGGCGGGGGACGCCGTAGGGGGGCCGGAGGACGGCCTCCTGGTAGGGGACGCCGTAGGGGGGCCGGAGGACGGCCCGGCAGGGCAGGGCGTACGGACGGTGGACGCCGACCGTTACGTGCCGCCCGGTCCGCACCGGCCCGCCGACCCGGTGCTGTTCCGGGCCTGCGCCCTGGCCTGCGGCGGGTTCCTGCTGGCGATCCTGGTCGCGGACGTCGAGCTGTGGATCGCGTCCGCGACGGCCGCGGCGGTCGTGGTCGCCGCCTTCGCGGTCCGCGACCGCTCCGCGCTGCGGCTCTCCCTCGTGCCGTGGCGGCTGCTGGTCATGGTCCCCGGCATGTTCCTGGTGGTCGAGACGGTCAACGCCAACGGCCTGCACGACCTGCTGGCCGCCGCGGTCGGCGACGACGGCGGCCTCGGGGGCATGCTCCGCGCGGCGGGAGTGGGCGCCGGCCTGTCGAACGTCCTGAACAACCTCCCCGTCTACCTGGCCGGCGAGTCCGCCGTCCCGCTCGGCAACCACGACCAGCTGCTCGCGCTCCTCGTGGGCACCAACGTCGGCCCGGTGGTCACGCCGTGGGCCTCCCTGGCCACCCTCCTGTGGTTCGAGCGGTGCCATGCGTACGGGGTACGGGTGCCGGTGGCCCGGCTGATGGGGACGGGCGCCGTCCTCGCGGTCGCGGCGGTCACGGCGTCGGTGGCGGCGCTGACGGTGACGGGCTGAGGCCGGGGGCGGTCACCGGCCCGCTCTCCGCGGCGCCCGCGCCCGCCGCCAGCTCCAGCAGGTACGGCAGGGTCTGCGGCCGCCCCGCGACGAAGGAGCGCTCCGTGTCCGGTGCCCGGAAGTCCCCGCCGAACTCGCGCCCGTCGAGGTGCCGCACCGCGACCCCGGCCTCGCGGGCCAGGAGCGCCCCCGCCGGCAGATCGATCGCCTCGGCGCGGTAGCCGACGAAGCCGTCGATGTCCCCGCGGGCCAGCAGGGTCCAGGCCAGCAGCGGTGCCCAGAGCTGGAGCAGCCGCCGGGAGCCGAGTTCCAGGGTGTGCCGCAGGGTGCGGGCGGCACGGTCGTCGCGGCGGACCGCGTGCCCCTGGGTCCAGGCCAGCACCGGCCCGGCGGCGGACGGCGGGCGGCCCCCGCCGTCCGGCGCGAGCCGTCCGCGCGGCCCGTACGCGCCGCACCCCAGCCGCGCCGACCAGGTCCGCCCGCTCACCGGCTCGTGCACCACCCCCACCACCGGGGCCCCGTCGACGCACAGGGCGACACCGACCACGTAGACGGGCAGCCCGATCACCACGTTGTTGCTGCCGTCGAGCGGGTCCACCAGCCAGGTGCGGCCGCCACCGTCGCCGCCCGGCTCCCCGGCGGCGCCGGCCTCCCCCGACTCCTCGGCGAGGATCCGGTCGTGCGGGAACCGCTCCCGGATGCGGCCCACCACGACCTGCTCGGCCAGCAGGTCCAGGTCGGTGACGACATCGCCGAGTCCCCCCTTGGGGCGGGCGGCGAAACCGTCCGGGAAGCGGGAGCGCAGCAGCGCCCCGGCCTCCTCGGCCGCCGCCACCGCCGTACGGCACTCGCGGGCGTAGGGGGCCGCGGGATCAGTCGGGCGGGTCGGGTTCTGGCTCATGGATCCTCCTGAGGGCGGCCCGGGCGATCCGGGCGGTCTGGGCCGCGTCGCAGGTCCGGCGGACCATGCGGCGGCCCGGGGCCCGCAGCGGGCCCAGGGAGAGGTCCGCCCGGCCGGGCAGTGTCCGCCCCAGCACCAGGGTGGCGGCCGGACGTCCGTCCGGCACCACGGTGGTGTGGAACTCGCCCGCCGGAAGGTCGTAGGTCTGGCCGCGCGCGCTGGTCTGCTCGACGTCCGGCAGACAGCGCACCAGCCGGTCGGTGGGCCGCAGTTCGTCCACACCGGAGGGGTCGCTGCGCACCTCGAACACCCGGTGGGTGGGCTGCGCGGCCTCCTCGTGGACGCGCATCCGGCGGTTGCCCAGCCGCCCGTACAGCACGGTGCTCGTCAGGTTCCAGCTGTGCGAATGCACCTGATGGTCCCTCAGGACCGGGTCGGCCGGGCCGAAGACGTGCACGCACACGCCGTCCGCGCCGTCCCGCAGGACGGGCAGGCAGACGAACCCCAGCGGATGGCACACCGCGCGCAGCGCCCGCCGGCCGGTGGCGACCTCTTCCAACTCCGCGGCGGCCTGCCGCATCGCCTCACCGGCGGCGCCCTGCCGGGCGGCCCGTTCCAGGGCCGGGTAGTCCATCGTTTCCCCCCTCCCCCTCGCCCACAACAGCGGCGCTACCGTCGGTACGGGTCCTCCGCCCGCAGCGCCTTGTCGATGATGTCGCCGACGTCACGGTCGGTGAAACTCGCCGGCAGCGGCAGTCCGAGCCGGTCGAGCAGGCGTCTGACCTCGTCGACGGTCGGCTCGTCGCTCAGCGCGGTGGCCTCCCGCAGATCCAGCTTGACCGCCTGTTCCCGGCTCTGGTGCAGCTCGGTGACGTAGTAGTCGTACAGCGGCCGTCCCCGCTCCACGCAGAGGCTGACGCGGCGCGGGTCGTCCTGGGTGATGATCAGCCGGGTGTCGGACAGGTCGAAGCGCAGGGTCGGCGCGACCGACGACAGGTGGACGTCGATCTCCAGCGTGTCCAGCCGCTGGCGGTGCCAGGCGGCGGCGACCACGGTGGCGTAGGACTCCTTCCGGGTGCGCTCGGGGGTCCACGCCGTGTACGCGCCGCCCTCCTGCCGGTGGCCGAAGGTGCGCCGGAAGCGCGCGTAGGCCGCGCAGACCCGGTCGTCGGCCGGGTTCACGATGTCGATCTTCACGCTGAGGGAGCGGCGCTGCCGCTGGGCCTCCAGCACGCACTCCGGCAGGGTGACGGCGCGCAGGTAGGTGCCCGTGCCGCCCTTGAACACCCAGCGGGCGGTGGAGCGCCGGGCCTGCTCGTGCGCGAGCGCCACCTCGGGACCGGCCAGCGTGCGCACCATGGAGAGGTCCTCGATCGCCCGGCTCGTCTCCGCGGTCGCGTCCCTGATGTCGGCCAGCCGCCGCCGTCGCTCCGTCAGCGAGCCGTACACCAGCGCCGCGAGGACGAGCAGGATGGAGCCGGTGACGATGTTGTTCTCGAAATCCTTGTCCAGGATGTCCATCAGGCCGACGACCAGGGCGACGCCGATGGCCACCACGCCGTCCGCGTTTCTGACCGCCCAGGCGATCGACTCCTCCAGGCGGCGCCCGGACGGCTGTTGCGGTGCGGTGCGGCTCACGTCCACCCTCCCCCGACGGCGGCTTCCAGGGTAGGAGCAACGGGCCTTCCGCAGCTACGGGGCGAGATCCGGCCTGATGGCCGCCGGCCGGTCCGCGCCACCGGGGGCTCGGGGGTCGGTGCGGACTTCGGTGCGGACTTCGGTGCGGACTTCGGTACGGACTTCGGTGCGGACTTCGGTGCGGACTTCGGTGCGGACTTCGGTGCGGACTTCGGTGCGGACTTCGGTACGGTGACCGGCCCGGTGCTCGGCTGCTCGGCCGTTTGGCCGCATGGTCGGGGGGACTACAGTCGGCGCCGGCGCCGCACCCGCCGCCGACCCGCGGCGCCGCACGAGGGGAGCCACCATGCCGCCGTACAGCCTCGAGAACCGCCTGGTCATCGGGATCGCCTCCAGCGCGCTGTTCGACCTGGCGGAGTCCGACGCCGTGTTCCGGCGGGAGGGCGAGGAGAGTTACCGCACCTACCAGCGCGACAACGTGGACAACACCCTGCGTCCCGGCGTCGCGTTCCCCTTTATCCGCCGCATCCTGTCCCTGAACGACCTGGCCCCCGAGGGCGACCCGCTGGTCGAGGTGATCATCCTCTCCCGCAACGACCCCGACACCGGCCTGAGGGTCATGCGGTCCATCAAGGCCCACGACCTGCCCATCAGCCGGGCCGTCTTCATGCAGGGGCGGGCGCCGCACCGGTTCATGCGGGCGCTGCACATGTCCCTGTTCCTGTCGGCGGACGACAACGACGTCCGGGAGGCCGTGGCGTCGGGGCTGCCGGCGGGCCGGGTCCTCGGCTCCGCGGTGGCCGACGACCCCGAGGACAAGGACCTGCGGATCGCGTTCGACTTCGACGGCGTCCTCGCGAGCGACGAGTCGGAGCGCGTCTTCCAGCAGGACGGCCTGGAGGGCTTCCGCGCCCACGAGTCCCTGAACGTCGCCACCCCTCACGACGCGGGGCCCCTGAGGGACTTCCTGCGCGAGATCAACACACTCCAGCGCAGGGAGGAGGAACGGCGCCGCCAGGACGCGGACTACGCGATCCGCGTGCACGTCTCCATCGTCACCGCCCGCAACGCCCCCGCGCACGAACGCGCCGTCCTGAGCCTGAACAACTGGGGCGTGACCGTCAACGACGCCTTCTTCCTCGGCGGCGTCGACAAGAGCTCGGTCATGGACGTGCTGCGCCCGCACATCTTCTTCGACGACCAGGTGAGCCACCTGGAGGGCACCTCGCGGACCACCCCGAGCGTCCACATCCCGTTCGGGGTGGTCAACCAGGGGGAGCTGCCGGGTGTTCCGTAGGGGACGGCCACGAGTTGTGGGGGCGGAAGGCACCGCGTGCCGTACCGCAGCGCCCGCCCGGGCGCCCGATCCGCGGAGTACCGGATCGGGGCACGGGCGGGCGCCGGTGTCGGTGATCAGTGTGGACCGGCCGCAGGGCGCGTACGACCGAGCGGGTGGGGGACCGCTTCCCGCGGGTGCGGGGCGTGGCCGGGCGGTGGGGTGACGCGGCGGGAGGGGGAAGGGCCCCTCCGGCGGCGACCCGGGTGACGCGATGGGCGGGGCGAACGTCGCTCAGGCGAGGACGGGTACGCGCGCGGCAGTGGGTACCGGGGTCGGCTGTGCGGTCGTCACCTCGGCGCTCAGGCAGACCTCCTGGCCCTGCTCGATGGTGATCTTCAGACGGTCGCCGGCCGGCGGAGCCACGGACACCCAGCTGGGCTGGTCCAGTTCCACCCAGCGGTCGAAGGTGACCGACATACCGGTGACCATGCCGGTCTCGGCGGGCCGGTGCGCGTGCGCGGCCTGGCGCACGGCCTCGAGGAGGAGCATGCCGGGGACGTGGTCGACGGGGTGGTCGAACAGCACCGGGTGGTCCAGGTCGACGCGCAACTGCCGGCGGTCCGCCGGTGCGCCGCCGGCCAGGACGACGTTGCACGGCAGGCAGTGACCCACCGCCGCGGGCTCCAGCGCCGGCGGCAGGGGCAGCGCGGTGCGGCGCACGGCCGCGAGGTCGTACCTCGGCCCGCGCAGCCGTCGGTAGAGGGCGGGCGAGCGGTTGGCGAAGCGGGTGGTGGCCGTCCCCATGCGCTGTCCGTGCAGGTAGGCGGTGGTGTGCATGACCATCGACAGCAGACTGCCGTTCCTGATCCGCACGTCCTCGCACACGACGTCGAGCACCACCTCCGCGGGTGACTCCGTGACCGCCATGGCGAGCGGATCGACCTGGTAGCTGAAGTCGTCCCAGATCAGATGGTTGCCGAAGGGAACGCCGTACGCGGTGTGCGACAGGAGCGGCAGGGTCTGCCGCACGGTCTCGACGAACAGCATGGGGTCGAAGCGCTGGTCGCGGGGCCAGTAGAAGCTGTGGAAGCGGGGCCACTGGGCACGGACCGTGTGCCGGTTGTCCGTGTGCGTGGTCCAGCCGGTGAGCAGCACCTCGGCGTGTGCCCGTTTGTGGACGAGTTCTCTCGGTACCGCGGTGCTGAGCTGGGACATGTCTAAGTCGGTGCCGTGCGCATGCAACATGGTCTGCCTCTCCCCCTGAGTGACTGGCCGCTGGCTGCGGTGACTGCGCTAACATAAAATACGTTCTCTATTTTTGTCGAGGAGTGGATGCCCCATGACGACCGCCAACGCAGAGCGCGCCGCACGAACCCGCCAGCGCCTCCTCCTGGCCGCCGCGGAGATCTTCGACGAGGCAGGCTACGAAGGGGCGGCCGTCACCCGGATCGTGGAGCGCGCCGGGCTCACCCTCGGCGCGCTGTACTTCCACTTCGGCTCCAAGCAGGGCGTGGCCGAGGCGCTGATGAACGCTCAGGCCACCACCATCGAGCCGCACCTCGACTCCACCGGCCTGCAGCGGCTGGTCGACATCACGCTCGTGTGGGCACAGCGCATGCAGCACGACCCGATATTGCGGGCCGGCGTGCGCCTCGCGGTCGAACAGGGCAGCCACGGCATGAACGACGCGACGTCCTTCGAGGACTGGCGCAAGCTCATGCGCGGTCTCCTGGAGACGGCACGTGTGGACGGCGAGCTCGAGGAGACGGCCGACCCCGACCGTCTGGCCCGGTTCGTGGTCGCCGCCTGTACCGGGATGCAGGTCTACTCGCAGCTCGCCACCGGGCGATCCGACCTGATGGAGCGCGTCTGCGACATGTGGACGCTGCTGCTGCCCAGCATCTCCCCCGCCGCCGTGCGCGCCAACATCGTCGTCGATCCGCAGCAGGTCCGGACCTCGTGACGGCGGCGGCGCGCGAGACCCGGCACATCGTCCGGCACATCGTTCTGACGGGGGCCACCGGAACGGTCGCCCCGCTCGTGGCCCGTCACCTGGCAACGGCCGGGCACCGGCTCACCCTCACCAGCCGCAGCGTCCCGCAGCGACGCCCGCCGGACGGCTCGAACGGCCCGCGGGGCGGCCCGCGGCCGGCGGTACGGCATGTGGTCTGCGACTACGACCGGCCCGCGAGCCTCCTCGAGGCGTTCCGCGGGGCGGACGCGGTCTTCGTCGTCACGAACGACCCCACGCGCCCCCAGCACGACCGGAACATCCTCCGGGCGGCCGCGGAGGCCTCGGTCGGACACATCGTCAAACTCTCCGCGGCCGCCGTCCACGACCCGGCGGCCGATGACCTCGTCACCACGCGGCAGAGGGAGAACGAGGACCGCATCAAGGGCAGCGGCCTGCCCTGGACCATGCTCCAGCCGCGGTCCTTCATGACGCACGCCCTGGCCTGGGCTCCGGGCATCCGCGGCAGCGCGACCACCGAGGCGCTGCACCCGCACAGCCGCAACGCCTGCATCGCACCGCAGGACATCGCCGAGGTGGCCGCGCGCGTCCTCGGTGACGACACCCACCACGGCCGGTCGTACCAGCTCACCGGCGCCCAGGCGCTCTCCGCCCAGGACCAGACCCGCATCCTGGCCGGCCTCCTGGGCCGGCCCCTGGTGTGCCGGGCACTGTCCCCGGGCGAAGCGCGCGCCGCCTACCTGCGCCGGTATCCGCCGGCGATGGCGGACGCGTTGCTGGCCAGCGCGGAACGGCAGGCCGCCGGGGCCAAGAGCGCGACCACGGACACGGTCGAGCGCCTGACGGGACGGGCGCCCACCACCTTCGCGCAGTGGGCCTCCGCTCATCTGCATCACTTCACCTGATCCCGGCTCGGGAACCAGGACCGCCCGCCCCGCCCGACCCCGCCCGCCGCACCGCTCGGGCGGCCCGTTCGTACAGGTCGTACGGGGTCCTTCGCCGCCCTGCGTCGACGGATCCCGTCCGGCCGCCGGAAGGACATCCACACCTACGCACGTCCGAGGAGAGTCATGTCTGAACGAGGTCTGCTGCACGGCAAGTCCGTCGTCATCACCGGGGCCAGCAGCGGGATCGGGGCTGCGGCGGCCCGGCTCTTCGGCCGGGAGGGCGCCCGTCTGGTACTGGCCGCGCGACGCAAGGACCGGCTCCAGGAGGTCGTCGACAAGGTCGAGGCGGCCGGCGGGCAGGCGACCGCCGTCGTGGCCGACGTCACCCGCGCCGACGACATGCGGGACGTCGCACAGGCGGCGCTGGACTCCTACGGCGGCCTCGACGCCGCGTTCAACAACGCGGGATGGACCTCCACCGGCACCCCGATGCACCTGATGGCGGACGACGAGTACGACCGGATCATGGACATCAACGCCCGCGGTGTGTGGAACGCCATGCGCGCCCAGATAGCCGTGATGCTCCAGCACGGCGGCGGCGCCATCGTCAACACCTCCAGCGTGGCGGGGATGCGCGCGACCGGGGCGTCGGCTCCGTACATCGCCGCCAAGCACGCCGTCATCGGGCTCAGCAAGGCGGCCGCCGACGAGTACGCGGAGCAGGGCATCCGGGTGAACGCGCTCGTCGTCGGCAGCACCCGCACCGAGTTGATGCACGAGGTGCTGACCAACACCCCCTCCCTGCTGAAGCCGTTCACCGAACGCGCCATCCAGCAGCGGCTGGCGGCACCGAGCGAGGTCGCGCAGACGGCCGCCTGGCTCTGCTCGGACCGGTCGTCGTTCACCACCGGGGCGGCCGTCCCCGTCGACGGGGGCTGGACCGCCAGATAGCCGAACAGAGGCGGTTTCGGCTTGGACTTGCCGAAAACGTTCCGGATTCTTTCCCCTCTCATTCCCGTCCTCCGGCAGCCGTCCTATCGTCGAGCCTCCCGTAGAACCCGGTTCGCGGGACCGCGCAGCCGCCTGCGACCACTGGTGACATCCGAGGACGTACGTGACCGACCTGACCCGAGCCGCCCCGTCAAGACGTATGACCGCCCGGGCCGGATGCCCGGCGACCGGGCCGAACCCCTGGCCCGGTCGCCGGGTCGTCCGCCCGTCCCCACGTCAGGACTCCTGGTACGCGGGCCCGGAGAGACCGGACCGCGTGACCGACACGGTCGACAGAACCACCGGTGAGGTCGCGGACCCGATGTTCCGATGTCCGCCCCTCACCTCTCCACCGCGATCACCGAGGCCATGATGAAGAAGAAAGAGCAAGCCACCCGAACGCGCACCAACCTGGTCCTGGCCGCGGCACGCAACTTCGACCGGCACGGTTACGACGGTACGTCCCTGGCCTCGGTCTGCGGTGACGCGGGCATCTCGATGGGAGCGCTGACCTTCCACTTCCGCAGCAAGGCCTCCCTGGCGGCGGCGGTGGCGGACGAGGGAGTCGGTGAACTCCAGCGGATCCGCACCGCGCGTCCGCACACCGACCGACCGCTGCACGACCTGTCGTCCCTGGTCCTGGCCGTGGCGGCGACACTCCGCCGCAGCGTCCAGGCCCGGTCCGCGGCGCGTCTGATCGCGGAGGGCCACGTCGTCTCCGACTGGCCGGCGGACTGGCGCGGGGAACTCGAAGGGCTCATCGAGAGCGCGTGGAAGAGCGGAGACCTGTCCGAGGAGGTGCAGCCGGGGACGGCCACCCAGCTCGTCCGGCACCTCGTGGAGGGCGTGGCGATCGACGCCCGTGTCACCTGCGGGCAGCCCAGCCCGACCCCGCCCGACTTCGAGGAGGTCTGGCGGGCCGCCCTGACCGGTCTCGCCTCCGGCCCACAGGGCAGCATCGCCGACACCCCCTGAACGACGGGGCGGAGCAGGCCTCTGCCGCCGGACGCAGGGGGCGGGCACGTGCGAGGGCACGTGCCCGCCGTCGGATGTACCGGTGCCGGACGACTGTGAGGACACGACCCCGTCCCCGGCCCCGCCCCCGTCCACGTCCACGTCGGTGGCAGGCGGGCGCTTACCAGGGCACGGCTGGGCCGCGCGGGGCCATGGCGGGGAACAGGGGGCCCGGGGGCCCGGGAGGCCCGGGAGCCCGGCAGGCCCGGCAGGCCCGGCAGGCCCAGGAGGCCCGGCAGGCCCGGCAGGCCCGGCAGGCCCGGCAGGCCCAGGAGGCCCGGCAGGCCCGGCAGGCCCGGCAGGCCCGGCAGGCCCGGCAGGCCCGGCAGGCCCGGCAGGCCCGGCAGGCCAAGGAGGCCCGGCAGGCCCAGGAGGCCCAGGAGGCCCGGGAGAGCCGAACCGATCGCAACGACCGGCCGCGCGAACGGCGCAGTGGGCAGTCGTGTCGGCAGGGCGCCCGGTCAGCCGCCGACACGATCCGCGCTGGCCCCACGCAACCGGTAGTGCGTGAAAGCGGCGGACACCAGTGTCGCGTGGTGGTGCCAGCCCGGGAACGAGCGGCCCTCGAAGTCCTGTAAGCCGAAGTCGCCGCTCAGGGAGTTCACGACCGCGGTCGCCAGACGAGGCTGACGCATCAGGGGCAGCATCTGTGACAGCGGCCGGTCGACGAGGTTCGTCAGCCAGACCCGGTTGCCCCGGCCGCCCGTCCGCCGCTGGGCCAGCATGCGCAGCCTGGGCTGCCGCGTGGCCGCGCCGGGCAGCACCACCGGCAGGGACAGGATGTCGAGGCCGTGGTGCTGCTCGCCGCTGGTCATGGGGCTGCCCTGGGCGGCGAGCAGCCGGCGGACGCTGAGGGGCGGGGAGGCGGGATGGGGAGCGGATGCCGACCGCACGGTCAGGGTCTCGGGAACCTCGACGACGAAGGGCTGCTCACCGCGTGACAGGTGGGCGAGGAAGGAGCCGCGGTCCGGCATCCACGACAGGTCCGCGGTGAGCGGGGCCTGCGGACCGGTGGTCCACGAGGTGACGCGGCGCACGAGTTCGGCGGCCTGGGACCACAGGGCCCCGCCGGCGTCCTCGGGCAGCCGGACCCGCGTGCGCAGTCGAGGGTCCGTCACCCAGTCCTCGGGGATGTAGAGGTTCCAGTCGACCGGGAGCGGGCCCTCGTCGCCGCAGAGGAACAGTCCGATGCCCAACTGGCACTTGGTGGACCGGCCCAGGAAAGGGTCGAAGCGCCGGTGCACGCCGACCGAGTGCTCGCCGCGCTTGGGGATGAACGCCGGTGCCAGCGCCCACGCCGTGGCGGCGGTCGTCCGCTCCACCCAGCGCAGCAGGTCCTGGCGGATCATCTGCCAGTCCCAGGGGCTGGCGTTGACGAACTGGTGCATCGACTGCGACGCCGTGGGCGAGTCGCTGACGGAGTCCGCGAGCCTGCGCACCGACTTCTTCCCGGGCGTCCGGAGCAGGGCCTTGACGTGCAGCTCGGCCCACCTGCGCTGATCGGCGCGCGGCAGCCGGCCGAAGACCGCGTCGGTGAACGAGTTCAGCTGACGGGCCTCGCCGAGGTCGGCCAGATCCCTCGGATCCGGCTCGTACAGCACGGTCATCTGACAGTCCCTCCCACAGGGCGGCGTTGACCCCTCCAGCATAAATAGCGTTCTTTATGTTACTGCGGGCGGAAGCCCATCCGGCGCGACTTAGGCAAGTCGGGGGCAGTGAATGGCATGAAAGCGCCCCAGAACGACCGGCTCGCCGGGGGTGGATGAGGGGCTGGGGCCGCCGGAACTCTTCGCCGACTCCCCTAAGTAGCGTCCGCTCGCCGCACCGTGCTCGCAGCGGCAAGGCCGTTCCTGCGCACACTGACCGCCGACGGCGAGGCGGTACCGCACCCTCGCCCGGGTCGTCACGGGCGACCCTCCGGGCCGTGCATCACGGCACTCTCCCAAGTCTTTGGACACCCAACATGAGTGAGATAACGAAAGCGGTCATCCCCGTCGCGGGGCTGGGCACCCGCTTCCTGCCCGCCACCAAGGCCACTCCCAAGGAGATGCTGCCGGTGGTGGACAAGCCGGCCATCCAGTACGTCGTCGAGGAGGCCGTCAGCGTCGGGATGCGGGACATCCTCATGGTGACCGGGCGCAACAAGCGCGCCCTGGAGGACCACTTCGACCGCAACTGCGAGCTGGAACTGGCCCTTGAGAAGAAGGGCGACACCGACCGGCTCGCCTCCGTCCACGCCTCCACCGAACTCGCCGACATCCACTACACGCGTCAGCGCGACCCGCGCGGCCTGGGCCACGCCGTGCTGTGCGCCGCCCCGCACGTGGGCGACGAGCCCTTCGCCGTCCTCCTCGGCGACGACCTCATCGACCCCCGTGACCCGCTCCTCGCCCAGATGCGGCAGGTACGCCGCCGCCACGGCGGATCGGTGATCGCGCTCATGGAGGTCTCCCCCGGACGCAGCCACCTCTACGGCTGCGCCGCGGTGGAGCGCGAGCACGGAAGCGACATCGTGCGCGTCACCGACCTCGTCGAGAAGCCGGCACCCGGCACCGCCCCGAGCAACCTGGCCGTCATCGGCCGCTACGTCCTCGACCCCGCGGTCTTCCCCGTTCTGCGGCACACCCCGCCCGGACGCGGCGGCGAGATCCAGCTGACCGACGCCATCCGGACGCTCGTCCACGACGGACACCCCGTGCACGGGGTGGTGTTCTCAGGACGGCGTTACGACACCGGAGACCGGGCCGACTACCTGCGCGCCGTCGTCCGGATCGCCGCCGACCGCAGCGACCTCGGCCCCGACTTCGTCGAGTGGCTGCACGAGTTCCTGGGCCGCGACCCGGCGGCGCTCACCGTCTGATGCGTGCAACTGCGCCCGGAGCGCCGGTTGAACGTCGGCATCTTCAGCGAGTTGGCGATGTCGTCGTCGTCCGGCTCCACCGGATGGATTACGACAGGAGACCTCCGTATGGTCCACGAGCGAATACAGAGAAGCAGCCGGACCGAATCCGCCGGGGAAAAGGCGGTGGACGCCCGGAAGGGATCGGCGCGATCGCAGGAAGGAAATACCGAACTCGAACCCGAGTACCGCGTCCCGCTGACCGCGCTGAAGAACGTCATCAAGGTCAGGCTGGACGGCCCGGACGACCGGCACACGCGGGCCCTCGCCGAATCCGGTGAGTTCCCGCCGATTCTGGTCCATCGCCCCACCATGGCAATCCTCGACGGTGTCCACCGCTTTCACGCCGCACACCTGCGGGGTGACACCCACATAGCGGTGCGATTCTGCGACGAACCACTGGAGAAAGCCTTCGTCCGGACGGTTCGGGAGAACGTCCGGCACGGCCTTCCCCTGACGTTCTCCGACCGCACGGCGGCGGCCGGGCGCCTCCTGACGGCTCATCCGCACTGGTCGGACCGCTACGTCGCCGGGATCGCCGGGCTGTCCCGGAGGACCGTCGCCGACCTGCGCAAAGGCGCGCAGCAGGCGGCGGGCCCGACGCATCGCCTCGGCCGCGACGGGCGTCTGCGCCCCACCGACGCGGACGAACGTCGCCGGCGCGCGGCCGAGATCCTGCGCAGCGAGCCGGACTCCTCGCTCCGCGAGGTCGGGCGTCTGGCCGGTATCTCGCCCACCACGGTGCGGGACGTGAAACGAAGGATCGAGAACGGACAGGAACCCATTCCGCGCAGGTCCGCGGAGAGCACGGCCCGGACCGCCCGCAACGGCGAGAACACGTCGCCGCCACCCCGGCACGACCCGGTGGCGGGGGCGGCTCCGGCGGATTTCCCGGCGCTGGTCAAACGCCTGTGCGGTGAGCCGTCACTGCGGCATTCCGCCGACGGACGGCTTCTCCTGCGCCTTCTCGACCTGCATCTGGCGGCACAACGGAGTTCCGCCCGGATCGCCTCCGCGGTCCCCGCGCATCAGATCGCGACAGTCGCCGTCGTGGCTGCCTGCTGCCGGCAGATCTGGCACGACATGGCGACGGGACTCGACAGCACTCGGCGCGGCCCCGACGACCTGGCCGCAGTGAAGAACTGAGAAAGGAAGAAGAGACATGTCTGTTGTTGATGGTGTGGTGGAGGGGGCGGTCGTGGCGGGGCCGGGTGGTTCCGGGCCTGAGCGGTTGTCGTCGCGGATGCGGTTGACGCTGGTGGTGCTGCTGGTGGCGCAGTTCATGCTGGCGGTGGACTTCTCGATCCTGAACGTGGCGTTGCCGGTGATCGGTGAGGGTCTGGGATTCTCGCTGTCCCATCTGCAGTGGATCGCGACCGCGTTCGCGTTGTGCGCGGCCGGGTTCACCCTGCTGTTCGGGCGGGTCGCGGACCTGTTCGGGCGGCGCCGGCTGTTCATGGGCGGTCTGGCCGTGCTGGGCCTGGCCTCGCTGGCCGGCGGCCTGGCGACCAGCCCGGAAGTCCTCATCGTGGCCCGTGTCTTCCAGGGCCTGGCCACCGCGGCCGTCACCCCGGCCGGCCTGTCCCTGCTGACCACCTCCTTCCCCGAGGGCCCGCTGCGGCAGAAGGCCCTGGGCCTGAACGGGGCCTTGATGTCGGCCGGTTTCACCACCGGCGCCATCCTCGGCGGTGT